>SKLV01000042.1 GCA_007121385.1 Bdellovibrionales bacterium | reverse complement strand
GTGGTGGTGAGTCAGCACGATCTGGTGGAGGAAAAAATCACTCACTACACTTCGGGAATCGAGTATCAGACCCAGCTGCCCGGAGTGGTGTTGATTGATGAGATGTCGGGAAGTGCCTCTGAAATCGTGGCCGGAGCTCTGCAAGATTACGGCCGCGCCTGGATTTTGGGAGAGAGAAGTTTTGGCAAGGGCTCCGTTCAGGGCGGCGTTCAGTACGAGGGCCACGACGAGTTGCTCTTGTTTCAAACCATTGCCCGCTTTCACCTGCCCTCGGGACGGACCAATCAAGGAGTGGGCATTGTTCCCGACTTTGAAGTGCCCCGGCGTGAGGGGATGACTGAGGAAGAGCGCTTTATGCCTCGCGAGGCCGATATCTATGTGGACTCGGTTTTTGTGAGTCAAGAGATGCAGGGCTGGTTTCAGCCGCGGGTCGAGGAGATTGCTGTTCTCGAGGAGTGTCGGCAACAAGAGGTGTCCAAAATTCCTGAGATTTATCCCGCCGAGGTGAGCCGGGGGCGCAAGCTGCGCAACGACCACCAACTGGCTTCCGGCCTGGCTCTTTTGGCCTGCACTCATTAGTTCAGGGCGATCGTGCACTCACTTTTCTGCTGTCAAAAATCTAGACAGCCCTGAGCTTGGGTCTCAGGGCTCAAAGGTCCTTAGCTTTCCGCTCAGCTCCCTGGCCCTTATCTTGCTTGTTTAAAGCTCTAAGTGGTTTTATCGACTCACTGTCCAGTGAGGCTCGGATAAAGGGGGAAACAATGAGGGCTTTTTTTAATTT
Source organism: Bdellovibrionales bacterium (assembly GCA_007121385.1). Lineage (GTDB taxonomy): Bacteria > Bdellovibrionota > Bdellovibrionia > Bdellovibrionales > UBA1609 > SKYF01. Next base: position 1,851 of record SKLV01000042.1, on the reverse strand, counting down.
TAACTCAGTTGCATTTGGAAGTGCCCATTGGGCCAAATGGGGAGTTGTTGTGGGCTCTTTAGTCGGGCTCTTGGGCTGTGCCGGTGAAAACAACAGTCAGCTCTTGCAGTCCACCGACAACAGCAGTTTAGACAATCCCTACTGGGATGGAGAGCTGCCCGACCTCAGCTCCCTTCAGTCTATTAAGACCGAGACAGAGAGAATGGAAAATCGCCTGGAGGCTTTGCGGCTTCAGACCTTCAGTCAGGAGGGGGCCCCTGCGGCTCCTGACTTTGCCACTTTGGAGGAGTTGGAGCTGGCTCTGCGAAACCACCGCGAGTCTGAGGTGTCTGAAGACGGCACCCGCACCTACCAGTCCATGGAGAGCCTTATGGCGCAAGTGACGGAGGCCTTTCAGGATATGGAGGCGCGAGGGGAGCAAAGGGGTTCGGCCTATTTTATCATTCGGCAAATAAGCCAGTTCCATGTCATGATCCGGCAGGCGCAGCGTGCCCTGGTACAAATTAGTTTTGAACTCAATGAGCGCTTTGACTCCAACCCCCAGGCTATCCAGCAAAGTCTGGATGAGGCGGCTGAGCTTCGGCAGCGGCTGACGGAATTTTTGCGGCGAGTGTCTGAGGCTGAAGCCAGTGCTAAATCCCAAGCTCATCAGATAGCCGAACACCTAAGGGAACACCGAGCAGTGACCGATCAGCTCTACACTCTGATGGCTGCAGCCGCTGGGTTGGCTAGAAACCGAACCCGCCAACGCCAGTACCGCATCGAGGGGCAAAGACTCTTAGCCCTCTACGATGCGGCCATTCAAGAGGCCGATAACTTTATCGCCAAGAACACCTTTATGCGCCCCCAGTGAGACTCGAAAAATGAAAAGAAGTTCTACGAACTCTAAGTCTCAGCCCTATTTATTCCGGCCGCCTCGGGACTCGGAGTCGCTTCGGAGAGAGACCTTGGCTTTTGGCCAGCAGTTTCACAGCAAGCCCGCTGAGGCATCCCATATGACCATATGGGAATTCCTGTTTGAATTGGTTTCGGAATTTTTTAGCCCTCGCAATGGTCATCCCGGTGATGATTGCGGCGGTGGCTGCGATTCTGGTGGCGAGTGAACTTCTGTCTCTTGCGGGCGAAAGCCCCATCGGGGTTGAAAATCTCCTCTACCTGGCGATTTTGAACTCTACTTTTGGGTTTATTTTCTCATTATAGGTGATCAGTTTGTCGGTGGAGACCTTATCAATCCGGTGATTCACGATTTCACTCACTCGAGAAGGGTCGATTCCCAACAGCTTGGCGAACTCCACTTGGGAGAGATCCTGTTTGATCATGTACTTCACAAGATTCTGACAGAGCTCCCAACGGAACTTTTCTGCAGGAGTCGAACTGGGGCCGATCATCAATGTGCCCTCAACAGCTTTTAGCTTTTTATCCATTTCTTCTAATTTCTTCTTGCTCGGATAACGCATGGTTTACTGTTTTATCTCATAGTGAGGATCAATGATGACCCTTTCAATTTGTCGGCCGTTGAGATTTAATTTCAGTGGGTACATTCGACGGCTCATTTCAAAAATCTAACAGATCATGCAATAAATTGCAAGAATATTCGAGGTAGAGTGGAGACACCTTTATGCGCCCCCAGTGAGGCGGGGGAGCCTTGCAGCTCTCAGCTCAGAGGTAGGCGGTGCCGTAGCCAGGGATGACACATCTTTTCAGCTGTGAGCGAAAGGGCTGGCAGTTCTTGGGGTCCAGAGCTGAGCGGGTGGGGGCCTGGCCGGAGCGCTGGTGGAGGATCTGCCACTGGCGTCCTCGGAGCTGCAGGGAGATGGCGTCCACCGCCGACCAGCCCCCAAGGCCGGCGGC
>SKLV01000112.1 GCA_007121385.1 Bdellovibrionales bacterium | reverse complement strand
GTCTCAACGCTCCCAACAGTCTCAACGCTCCCAACAGTCTCAACGCTCCCAAGGCTCTCGGAACCACCAAGGCTCGCAAGGGTCTGAACACTTTCGGAGGCCTGCGCAAGTGGCAAAAAAGCCAAAGTTCCAAAAACCAGGCAAGTCCCCGCCACCAAACAGATCCCCATCCCCCGCAGAGCTCCCCGGCCCGCGGCGGGCAACAAGAAGAGTTTGTGAAGGCCTCTACAGCAGAAAAAATTGACTCTCAATCCCATAACTCCCCCTTTTTTTGAGCTGTGTGGAGGACTAGACTATACTCAATCGCAGCGAACAGACAATATTTTAAGGCACTCGGAGTTCATGGTGATATGAGAGTTTTTAAGCCACGGGCCAGCTCCGGGAATTTGAGAGAACAAAGACCCCTGGGCCAGCTCCAAGAACTTGAGAGGCTAAAGATCGATATGGGTGAACTATGCTGAGCTCTTTGGAGCGACTCAAAAGCTTGTCTTGGACAGCCCTGTCGCTGTCGCGCAGGGATCGGCAGCGACTCGATCGGGTGTATGACCAGTTGGCCGCCACCTGCCCCCGAGGTCAGGACGCCTGGGGTCTGGATTTGGACAGAGCCATGAGCTACCTGGAGTGGCTCTATCCACTTTATAGGCGCTATTTTCGCGTGCGCTGTTTTGGGGCCGAGAATCTGCCCGACCGTCCCTGCCTCGTGGTCTCCAACCACTCCGGGCAAATTGCCATTGATGCGGTTTTGATCAGCATGGCCTTTGCGCTTGAACCCCCGCGGCCGCAGATCTTGCGCCCTATGGTGGATCGCTTTTTCACCGCCATTCCTTTTGTGGGCACTTGGGCCGCAGAGGGGGGCGCTGTGCTGGGAGACCGACAAAACTGTATTAATTTACTTAACCGAGGCCACTCGGTATTGGTTTTTCCGGAAGGGGTTCAGGGGGTGACCAAATCACCGAAAGACTTTTATCGCCTCAAGAGCTTTACCCAGGGCTTTTATCGTATGGCCTTGGCCACCCAAAGCCCCATCCTGCCGGTGGCAGTGATCGGGGCTGAAGAGTTCTACCCCTTTGTCTATCACGCCCGCTCCACTGCCCGTTTTTTGGGCCTGCCCGCCCTGCCCCTCACTCCTCACCTCTTTCCTCTGCCTTCCCCTGTGGACATTTGGCTGGGCCCTCCTATTGAGCTGCAGAGTCACTTGCGCGTCGATTCCCCGGACCGGGAGATCGAAGTGGAGGTGAAAAAAATTGAAGAGCAGATCAAGAACATGATCCAGCATGGCTTAAGTCAAAGGCGGAATTTTTGGGCCATAAGTTAATGAGAGATTGAGGCATGCCAGATCTACAGAACTATCAAAAAATTTTAGTCACGGGAGCTGCCGGAAGCTTGGCCCAGCTCACTCTCTCTCTTTTGCTGAAGGAGTGTCCCCGGCTCAAACTTTTGGGGGTGGACTCTCGGCCTCTGCGAAGGGCGCAAAATCCTCGCCTTTCCCTTTACCAGATGAGCTACACCCGAGGACAGTTTGAGTCCCTATTCCGCGACCATCACTTTGATGCGGTTTTACATTTGGGGAGGCTAAGTCATAGCCCCTCGGGCCCTCTATCCCTGGCGCAACGTTTAGACCTCAACTTGATGGGCACCAATAAGATTTTGGACCTGTGTCTGAAAAACAAAATCAGCAAGCTGGTGGTTTTATCAACTTATCATGTTTATGGGGCTTATAACGACAACCCCATTTACCTCTCGGAAGAGGCCCCGCTAAGAGCCAGCATCAGCCACCCGGAGCTGCGAGATGTGGTGGAGATGGATCAAATTTGCACCAGCTGGATGTGGAAGCACCGGGAGCGCATTGAGACCTTGGTGCTGCGCCCTTGCAGCATTGTGGGGCCGCAAATGGCCAACACCATGACCCGCTATTTAAAAACGCCCTATATGCCCCTGCCCATAGATTTTAATCCCAGCCTGCAGCTCATTCACGAGATGGACATGGCCAGAATACTGGTGGAGGCCTTGCGGAGGTTGCCCTCAGGGGTTTTTAATGTGGCTCCCCCCGAGACCATCACTCTGCGTGAGGCAAAAAAGATTGTGAATCAACCAGTGGTGCCCACCCCTTTGAGTCTGCTCTTTCCCGCAGGGCCTTTAATGGAAAGACTATGGGGACTGCCCAGATATCTCCTGGACTATCTCAAGTTTCCCTGCATCCTGAGTCAGGAGGCCCTGTTGGCCCAGTGGCCCGAGCTGATCTTTCTCAACTCCCCTCGCCAGACTTTAGAGCAGCTGCATCGGCCAATTCCCTCGCTTGGCCCAAGGGCTGGGCAAAGCCTGTGAGCCCCGTCTCAATCTGAGACAAAAGCCCTCTGAAAGGAGAGTTTTTTGACTTCTGTTTAGATTTGCCAAAGAGGCTCTAGCCCCTCTTGTAAAACTCCTTTAAACTCTACTCTTATGGGACAAAAATGGCAGTCACTCCCCCTGATCTATGGGCTCCTCCTTGTTTTTCTAACTGGCTGTGCCGGCCCCAGCTCACCCTTCGGCGGTATTTCATTTGGCAGCGGAGATGGGAGTCGTCCCAACATGAGGGCGATGGCGGTTGAGGATGAAGAAAAGGACAGGGAAATGGTGGCCTTTGTGCCCAGTCG
>SKLV01000066.1 GCA_007121385.1 Bdellovibrionales bacterium | reverse complement strand
GCGAGGGGTGGCCTCAGCCGGCGATGTGATTCAGACGGGCTGGATGGGCCTGGAGCTAAGGATTCTTCGCTATTTGCCACGAGCCCGGGAATTGGTCACTTACGAGCCTCGGCAGTTTCCCGGGGCCTTCACCCACCCGGCGATAAAAGTGAGCTTTCGGGATGAGGAGCACTGGGTGGGGCTCAACTCCATTTTGCGGCTGTTTATTGAAGATAAGGCCTATTTGGTGCGCTTTTCGAATAAATTGGTGGATATTGGTTTCGATATCACTTTGAAAGAGTTCAGGGTGGGCCGCTATCCGGGAACTCTACGGGCGTCCAGCTATGAGAGCGATGTACTGGTGGAGGGCTTGCCGGGGGTGCAGAATATCTCCATGAATGAGCCACTCAAATTTCAGGGGCTCACATTTTATCAAGCCAGCTTTGAAGAGGATGATAATGGTCAGCCAACCGCCTCCATCTTGTCCGTGAATCAAGACCCCGGACGCTGGATGAAATATTTAGGAGCTCTCTTGCTTGTGGCTGGGACTATTTTTCTATTTTATTTTAAACGCTTTGGGCTCAAGAAGAAGAAAAATAAGAAGGCCAAGGCTTTGGAGCAACAAGTGGCTTAATAGGGCCACAGGGGGCACTGATATGGGCGTCTTTCAAAGAAGTCTCTTACTCACTCTTTTAATGAGTTTTGCATTTTCTCTTCCCGTCTGGGCAGACATGAGTGAGCCCCTGCGACGGATCCCCGTTTTGGATGCAGGACGAGTGAAGCCCTTTGAAACTTTTGCCCAAGAGAGCTTGCAGCTGCTTTATGGACGGGACAAATTTAAGGGTCGCCAAGCTCCTGAGGTGGTCTTCAGCTGGATGATGTTTCCCGAGGAGTGGGATAAGATCGAGTTCGTTGAGGTCCGTCACAGTGGGGTGCGCGAGGCTCTGGGGTTGGAAGGAAGAAAGATCCATTACTCCCCAGAAGAGCTCTTTCGCAATGAGCGCTTGGCCCTGATCTTTACTGAGCTCAGCACGCAAAGAGAAAAAGACCCCAAGCTCAACCCCTATTTTCAAGCGGTCCAGAAGTTGGAGAACCAGCTGACCCTTTATCAAGTGGTCAAGTTGGGGCGCTTTGTGGGCTTAGCCCCCATTGAGGGCGAAGAGAACTGGGCTTGGGTGATCCAGCTCAGTGGGGAGTTGCGCGAGGCCTTTGATGGAATTATGGCCAGCTTTGCTCAGGCGGCCTTGGCCAAAGTGAGAGAGGAGGGCGAAGCCTACCAGCAGGCCATTGCTGAGATGAATTTGTCTGTGGATCGCTTCATCGAATTGGCCAGGGCGGAGGATCCCGAGAACTATGCCGATCCGAGAAAAATTCAAGTGGAGATGCACTACAACAGCTTTAAGCCCATTATGTGGAGCTGGATCCTTTATCTAGCGGGAGCTCTTGTACTGTTATTGAGCATGAATTTTAGCTCCTCTCGCCTGTACAAGGTGAGCTGGCTGTTGATCCTTTTGGGCTTTGCTTTGCACACCTATGGTCAGCTTTTGCGCAGCGCCATTACCGGCCGACCCCCGGTCACCAATATGTACGAAACAGTGGTTTGGGTGCCCTGGGGCATGATGGTTTTGGCCATGCTTTGGGAGTGGATGTACAAAAATAGAGTGGTGCTCTTGGTGTCATCATTGGTTTCCACATTCACTTTAATTTTGACCTTTTTGTCACCCACGGTGCTGGACCCCACTCTTCATCCTCTGGAGCCTGTCTTGGTCTCTAACTTTTGGCTGATCACTCATGTTCTGGTGATCACCATTAGCTATGCGGGCTTCTTTTTGGCTTTTGGTCTTGGCGACCTCTCTCTTTGGTATCATCTGCGCGACGAGAAGGGTTACGCCAAGGCCATCAATGAGCTGACTCAGGCTATGTACCGGGCTATTCAGTTTGGTGTGGTCTTGTTGGCTGCAGGGACCATTCTTGGCGGTATTTGGGCCGACTACTCTTGGGGGCGTTACTGGGGTTGGGATCCCAAGGAGACTTGGGCCCTGATTGCTCTTTTGGGCTACTTGGCCTTGCTCCATGCTCGACTGGTGGGTTGGGTGAAGAACTTTGGCATGGCCGTGGGTTCGGTTTTGGCCTTTTCTCTGGTCATTATGGCCTGGTACGGAGTGAATTTTGTTCTGGGTGCAGGACTTCACTCCTATGGCTTTGGAGCTGGGGGAGTGGAGTGGGTTTCTGGCTTTGTGGCACTTCATGTTTTGTATGTGGTCTATGTGGCGACGGTGCGTCACTTCTTCCCAAAACAAACTTGAGTCTGCATTTCTGAATTGCATTCACTCCAGCCTGCATTTATTAATGGTCAAAGTCGTTGAAAGCGAATTGATTGTCCTTGGGGTCAGGGGGCTTAAAAAACTCTCGACTTCAAACTTCATTGAAACACAACCTTGAAGGTTTAACTATGACCAAAAAGCTTGTTGGATTGACCATTGTGCTCGGCGCTTTGGGAGCTCTTTCTCTGTTTACCTATGCTCTTACTCAAAACAAAATTGTTATTGGCTACAATCAGGGCTATATGCCTGATCAGCCTATTCCCTTCTCCCACGAGCTGCACTCTGGACAGTACGGGATGGACTGTGCCTTTTGTCATTCCTCAGCAGAAGTCTCCCGACACGCCTCTATTCCCAGCTTGAATGTCTGTATGAGTTGCCACCTAGTGGTGGCCACACAAAGTGAACATATTCAGAAGTTAACCCAGGCCTATTACGCAGGTCAGTCGATTGCCTGGGAGAAGGTCCATCTTCTTCCAGACCACGTAAAATTCGATCATTCGGCCCATATTCAGGCGGGCACTAGCTGTAACACCTGTCATGGCCCGGTGGAGTCCATGCCTGTGGTCTACCAGTGGTCAAGTCTTTCTATGGGCTGGTGTGTGAACTGTCATCGTCAGCCAGAGCACAATGCCCCCTTGAACTGCACCACCTGCCACTACTAATCAATAAGGTAATTTAGCGATGGACACGACAACCCAAGCCCCCAGTCAAGACGTGGATCAAGAAAACCCAACCTCCTCAGGCTCGCCAAAGTATTGGCTCAGTCTCGAACAGTGGAGGCAAGATCCCGAGTTCAAAAAACTAGCTGAAAAAGAGTTTTTGAGCTCTCCTTTGCAAAGCGAAGAGGGCCAGGGGGGATGGGCCCGACGGGAGTTTTTAAAGCTGATGGGGGCCAGCTTGGCTCTCACCTCTTTTGGCTGTGTTCGGCGGCCGGCGCAAAAAATTGTCCCCTATGTGCGGGCTCCTGAGGAGATTGTTCCTGGCATTGCCAATTACTACGCCTCCAGTTGGAGTGATGGCAGTTCAGGCTATGGAATTGTGGTGACCACTCGCGAAGGGCGACCGATCAAGATCGAGGGAAACCCTCAGCACCCCATCAATGAAGGGGGTATGAGCGCTCGAGCCACAGCTCATATTTTAAGTCTCTATGACCCGGATCGCCTCACCGGCCCTCGGCGTCATCTTTTTAATGAAGAGCGGACCAACTTTGAATCTGTCAGTGTGGATTGGTCGGCCATGGACAAAGAAGTGGCAGAGCAGCTTAAAGCCGGTGGGGTGGCTGTTCTGTCGGGAAGTTTACTGTCTGCCTCCACTCAGGCGGTGGTGGATGATTTTTGTCAGGCCTTTTCCGCTCGGCATTTTTGCTGGGAGCCACTTTCTCTCGAGTCCTTGCGACTGGGGGCTCAGGACTCCTATGGTAGGGCCTCTCTTCCAGACTATCGTTTGGATCGGGCGCGACTGATCGTCTCCGTGGGGGCTGACCTCCTGGGCAGTGACCCTCAGAGCGTGAGGTGGAGTCGCCAGTGGGCCAAAGGCCGAGCTCCCGGGCCAGATATGAGCAAGTTGGTGGTTTTTGAATCCCTGATGACTTTGACAGGGATGAATGCAGATGAGCGCTATCGAATTCGTAGTTCACAGTATTTGGATATTGTGATGGGTCTCTTGCATCAGTTGATTGTGGTGCAGGAGAGATCTCGTTTTGCAGGCAACGCCCAGGTGGTTCGTGCTCTTCAAGATTACTCGGGAGTGGCCCGTCAGATGGGGCTGGATATGGACAAGTGGGCGGCTTTGGCCAATGAGCTCTGGGAAAACCGGGGTCGCTCTTTAGTGGTGGCCTCTGCTTATGAAGGCCCTCAGGCTAGATCCCTTCAGGTGGCGGTCAATTTTCTTAACAGTGTTTTAGACAATGATGGGCGCACTGTGGACTACCGGGGAGCTTCGGATCGTGCACAGCGCTCCTCGGCCAGCGATCTGAAGGAGCTGATTGAAGGTCTCAACAGCGGACAGATTAAAACGGTGATTATTCATCGCTCAAACCCAGTTTATGCTCTTCCCAGTAGCTCTGGAATGACTGAGGCTCTCAGGAAGGCTGAACTGGTGATCTACACTGGTGACCGGGTGGAGGAGACTGGACGCCTAGCTCACTTTTTGGCCCCAGATCACCATGTTTTGGAAAACTGGGGAGACGGGGAATTTATGGCCGGGGTCTATAGCATTCAGCAGCCCACCATTCGTCCCCTCTACAATACAAGAGCTTTTGAAGAGAGTCTGATGGCATGGTCTAAGGAGGCGGGGCAAGGGCCTCAGCGCCTCCGACAGGCAGAGTCCTGGTATGACTATCTCAGGAACTACTGGCGGAGCCAAATTTACTCGCCGAATTTGGCCCAGCTGGGAGGGCAGAGCTTTGAGGATTTTTGGCTGCAGCTCTTGCAGACAGGACTTTTTGATGCCTCAGGGGCCACTCAAATGGGCAGGGATTTAACCCCAAGAGCCTTTAACCTCAGTGCTCTTCAAGGGCTTCGGCGGAACTCAAGCTCCGAGGAGGTGAAGGGCTTTGAGTTGGTTTTGCACCCCACAGTGGGGCTGGGTGATGGAAGTTTAGCCAACGTCTCTTGGCTTCAGGAGTTCCCCGACCCCGTGACCAAAATATGCTGGGACAACTCTGTTTCTGTGTCCATCAAAGATGCTCAGGAACAAAAGCTGAGGCAGGGCCAGGTGGTCAAACTCACTATTGATGGTCAGAGTCTGGAGGCCCCGGTTCATATTCAGCCGGGACAGGCCGATGGAGTTCTGGGTTTGGCTGTGGGCTATGGTCGCCGCCATGTGGGCAAGGTGGCTGACAATGTGGGAGTGAACGCCTATGCCCTTTTGGGGTATTCCGAAGGTCGTTGCAACTATATGCCATCTTCTGTGGAGTTAGAAAAGCTAGCTAAAAAAATAGATTTGGCCATTCCTCAAGGGCATCACAGTATGGAAGGGCGTCAGATTGTTGTGGAGGCGACCTTGGCTCAGTACCAGGAAAGGCCTGATGCCAACATCTATCGACATAAGATTTTTTCCCTTTGGGATAAGCACAAATACCCCCGCCACAAATGGGGAATGGTGGTGGATCTGAACACCTGCACCGGTTGTTCGGCCTGTATTATCGCCTGCCAGTCGGAGAACAATGTACCGGTAGTGGGTAAGCGCTTTGTCATGCAGGGGCGAATTATGCAGTGGATTCGGTTGGATCGCTACTATGTGGGCGAGCCTGAGGAGGCCACAGCAGTTTTTATGCCCATGCTCTGTCAGCACTGTGACAATGCGCCCTGTGAAACGGTGTGCCCCGTACTGGCCACGGTTCAGAGTGATGAAGGCACCAATGATATGATCTACAACCGCTGTGTGGGAACCCGTTACTGTGCCAACAATTGCCCCTACAAAGTGCGACGCTTTAATTGGTTTAACTACGTCAAAGACAACTTCCCAGCTCCTTTGAATCAAGCCCTGAACCCTGAGGTCGCTGTGAGATCAAGGGGAGTTATGGAAAAATGCACCTTCTGCATTCACCGCATTAAAGGCGCTCAGCAGCAGGCTCGGACCGAGCAGAGATCTCTTAAAGATGGAGATGTGAAGACGGCTTGCCAACAGGCCTGTCCGACAAAAGCCATTACTTTTGGGGACCTCAATGACGAAAGCAGTCAGGTGGCCCAACTCTTTAACCAGCCTCGCTCCTATGCGGTCTTGGAGGAGTTTAATGTGAAGCCTGCAGTCCACTATCAAACAAAAATTCGCAACACAGATCAGCTGAAAGGCGACTCCAGCAAAAAAGAGGGGCACCACTCATGATAAAGCGAACTCCATTGGTGTTGGGGAAAAAGACCTACCAAGATGTGACTAACGATATCTGTGGCCTGGTTGAAAAAGTTCCTGGGCCTAAGTACTTTGCCAGTTTGATCAGCGTTAAAGCCCTCTTTGTCTTTTACCTTGTGGTCATGGGAGTGATTGTGGCCAAAGGGATGGGCTTGATGGGGGTCAACAGTCCCATTGGTTGGGGGACTGATATTATCACCTTTGTTTTTTGGATTGGGATTGGCCATGCGGGGACCCTGATTTCAGCAGTTCTCTTTTTGTTCCGGCAAAAGTGGAGAACCTCCATTGCGCGGACGGCAGAGGCCATGACAGTTTTTGCGGTGATGACGGCTGGTCTTTTTCCTATTTTGCACACCGGTCGCCCTTGGCTGGCTTTCTGGCTTTTGCCTTATCCTAACCAGAGGGGACCTTTGTGGGTGAATTTTCGCTCGCCCCTCGTTTGGGACGTCTTTGCTGTCTCCACCTATGCCACCGTCTCTCTGGTCTTCTGGTATATTGGGATGATTCCCGATTTGGCGACCATTCGGGACCGGGCCAAGAACAAGTGGCGCAAACGAATTTACGGGGCTCTTTCTTTGGGGTGGCGGGGCACGGGTCGCAACTGGAATCACTATGAGATGGTCTATATGCTGCTTGCGGCCCTCTCAACCCCTCTGGTGCTTTCGGTCCACAGTATTGTGTCCTTTGACTTTGCCGTGTCGATCATTCCCGGCTGGCACACGACAATTTTTCCACCCTACTTTGTGGCTGGAGCCATTTTTTCAGGTTTTGCCATGGTGGTCACCCTGATGGTGATTGTTCGGGCTCTGGTGCCGGAATTTAAGAACTATGTGACCATCGGTCATATGGAGGCCATGAATAAGATCATTATGGCCACAGGCCTTATGGTCGGTTACGCCTATGGGTCTGAGAAGTTTATTGCTTGGTACTCGGGGGCTCCCTACGAGCAGTATGTCTTTATGAATCGGGCGATTGGTCCCTATGCCTGGTCCTACTGGCTTATGGTTGTTTGTAATGTGGTGATTCCTCAGCTCTTTTGGTTAAAGAGTGTCAGAACAAGTATTCCCCTGATGTTTGTGATCTCCATTTTCGTCAATATTGGGATGTGGTTTGAGCGCTATGTGATTGTAGTGACCTCTTTGCATCGGGACTTTTTGCCCTCCAGTTGGGGCATGTTCTACATGACCTTTTGGGATTTTGGGGCTCTCATCGGAAGCTTTGGGATGTTTTTGTTCCTATTCCTGCTCTATATCCGGACCCTTCCGGCTATTTCCATCTCTGAAGTGAAGCCGGTTTTAAATGTGGGTCATGAGGGAGGAGATAAACATGGTTGATCAGTTGTATGCCGCAGTAAAGGCCAGAGGTACAGAGGGGATGGCGGGAATTTGGACTGATGAGCATCAGCTGATCAAAGCCGCTCACCGCTTGCGGGAGGCTGGCTTTGTCAAGTTTGACGCCATCACCCCTTTTCCCCTGCACGAAATTGATGAGGCCATTGGCATCCCTCGCTCCTATATCCCCTGGGTCACCTTTGTCTTTGGCTTTGTGGGCTTGGCTTTTGGTTTATGGTTCACCTGGTGGACTTCGGCCTACAACTGGCCCATCATTGTGGGTGGAAAGCCCATGTGGTCTTTGCCGGCCTTTATCCCAGTGGTTTTTGAATGTGTGATTCTGTTTGCCGCCTTAAGTTCGGTGGGGGCTTTAATCTTTAGTGCCGGACTGCCAAAAGTGGACCCGCCGGTGATTGATCCTGATTTGACCAGTCATAAATTTGCTCTCTTTGTGCCCCATAACGACAAGGGTTATGACGAGGCCAAAATTCAGCAGATCTTTCAGGATCTGGGGGCTGATGAAATCAAGAGGACGGAGTTTTGAAATGAGTTCTTCTGTCGGCAGAAAAAAGAACATGACGAGCAGGACTCTGGGTGCAGTTGCACTTGGTGTAGGGATGGGGTTCTTGTTAGGCTGCAATGCAGGTCCTAATCGGACTAATATTGAGCTGATTCAGGATATGATGGACCAGGTCTCTGTCAAGGCCCAAGACTATGATCCCTCTCAAGAGGATGGCCTGGCCATGAGAATTCCTCCAGAGGGCACTGTGCCCATTGGCTTTACTCCTTACCCATTTAGAGGGCAGCCCCTTGAGGCCGAGAGGTCCTTGAAAAATCCTTTGATCGGCGATTACTCGCCAGAGTTGATGGATTTGGGCCAACGCAACTATCAGATTTTCTGTGGGATCTGTCATGGCAATCAGGGGCTTGGAGATGGCTCTGTGGCCAGCAAAATGGCGGTTCGTCCTCCCAGTCTGGTGAGTGATCGAGTGAAAGATATGGGGGATGGACGAATCTATCATATTATGGTTGACGGCCAGGGAGTGATGGGAAGTTATGCGTCCCAAATTCGCGATGAGCAAGCTCGTTGGGCCATTGTCAATTATATCCGCGGACTGCAGCGCAAGTCAGAAGGTCAAGGAGAGTAAAATTTATGGCAGCTGATGTTGAAAACTTAAAGCCCCCGGGGCCCCTGAAAATTTCATCGCAGATGAAAACCACTTTTGCCGTCCTTATGTTCTTGGGCTTTGTGGCCTTCGCCTTAGCGCTGGTGAATGATGGGGCTCGAGCTTGGCATGGCTATCTGACGGCATTCTTTTTCTTTGTTAGTTTGGCCTTGGGAGGACTGTTCTTTGCGGCCATGCAGCACATGACAAATGCCGGTTGGAGTGTGAATGTCCGCCGTTTGGCTGAGTCCTTTGCCGCTTTTATGCCCTATGCCTTTGTGGGTGCCATTGCCCTTTTAATAGGAGCGCCAAAACTCTACTCCTGGCTGGATCCTCAAGTGGTGGCCACAGACTATTTGGTGGCCCATAAGGCTCCCTATCTTAACCAGGGCTTTTTGTGGGTCCGGACTTTGTTCTTTTTTGGTGGTTGGCTCCTCTTTGCCCATGTTTTGGTTGGGCGCTCTGTAGACCAAGACAAGTCCGGAGATGAAAAGCTGACGACAAGTTTAGTGCCTTGGTCCATTGCCTTTGTCATGTTTTTTGCCCTCTCCTACTCATTTTTCAGCGTGGATGCTCTGATGAGTTTAGAGCCCCATTGGTTCTCTACGATTTTTGGAGTTTACACTTTTGGAGGTCTTTTTCAGTCCAGTGTGGCCTTTCTGATTCTCCTGATTGTCTTTTTGCAGAGACAGGGCCTGGTCACAGGCTTTATTACTGCTGACCATCTTCACGATTTGGGCAAATTCCTTTTTGCTTTCACTGTTTTTTGGGCCTATATCGCCTTTTCTCAGTATATGTTGATTTGGTATGCCAATATTCCAGAAGAGACTTTATTCTTTGTGCCCCGCTCTGAAGGGCCCTGGGTTTGGGTCTCTCTCGCCCTGATCTTATTTAAGTTTGTGGTGCCTTTTTTCGCCCTACTGCCCCGTTGGGCCAAGCGCCATCCGGCTCACCTGAGTGCGGTGTCGGTCCTGATTCTTGTCATGCAGTATGTGGACTTGCACTGGCTGGTGTTTCCCAACTTTGATTCCAGTCAGGTGGTGTTTGGCCTCTATGAGATATTTATATTCCTGGGCTTTTTGGGGCTATTTTTATTTAGTGTCACCAGTTTCCTAAGCCGTCACCCCATTGTTCCTCTGAAAGACCCTCGTCAACAGGAGTCCATGCATCACCATGTGGTCTACTGAGGCTAATGACGCAAGGCATCTATCTTGGAGGTTTTCATTGAACTGGGGTCTTTTGGAGCCCCAGTCCGAGAGGAGGATCTCTCTTGACGAGAAGGGGAGGTTTCTATGATACTTCAAAAAATGAGATCTAAAACTCCCATCGACCTGCCCTATTTAACCTGTTAATGGCTTCCATTCAGATTGTACTCCCGGACAATTCCATCAAAGAGTTTGACCATGAGCCCACGGTTCTGGAGGTGGCTCAAAGTATTGGTCCCCGTTTGGCCAAGGACACCTTGGGCGGCATTGTCAATGATCAGCACTCAGAGGTGGTGGACCTGCGCACTCAGCTCAAGGACGGAGATCATCTCAAGATCGTCACTCTCAAAGATGAAGAGTCTTTAGAGGTGATTCGCCATTCGGCGGCCCATGTGATGGCCCAGGCCGTGCAAGAGCTTTGGCCAGAGGTCAAAGTCACTATTGGACCCGTCATTGAAAATGGCTTTTACTACGACTTTGATTCGCCCAGGGCCTTCACTCCTGAGGATTTACAGCAGATTGAAAAGAAGATGGAGGAGATTCTCAGGCGCAATGAAGTTGTGGAGAGGGAGGTCTGGCCTGTGGATCAGGCCGTGGCCACCTTTGAGAAGATGGGTGAGCGCTTTAAGGTGGAGATCATCAAGGACTTGGCTCGGGAGGAAGGGGTCAAGGAGGTCAGTGTCTACCGCCAGGGTCAGTGGTTTGACTTGTGTCGAGGGCCTCATGTGCAGAGCCTGGGTCAAATAAAAGCCGTGAAGGTGATGAGTCTGGCGGGAAGTTACTGGCGAGGGGATGAAAAGAATCCCCAGCTTCAAAGAGTTTATGCCACGGCCTTTAACGATAAAAAAGATTTGGCTGAACACCTTCACAACTTAGAGGAGGCCAAGAAGAGGGATCACCGAAAATTGGGTAAAGACTTGAATCTTTTTACTTTTCATCCGCTGTCACCGGGAGGACCTTTTTTTACGCCCAAGGGCACAGTCATATACAATGAGCTGCAAAATTTCTTGCGAGAGAAGTATGGCAAGTACGGCTACCAGGAGGTGATCACTCCTCAGCTCTTCGATGTGGATCTCTACCATCAGTCTGGGCACTATGAGAACTACCGGGAAAATATGTATTTCAGTCAAATTGATGAAAGGGACTTTTCCTTTAAGCCCATGAACTGTCCTGGCCACTGTCTGCTCTATTCTGCAGATAAAAAGTCCTACCGGGATTTGCCTTGGCGCATTGCGGACTTTGGGCGCTTGCATCGCCACGAGCGCAGTGGAGTGATGCATGGCTTGAACCGAGTGAGAACCTTTTGTCAGGACGATGCCCACATCTTTTGCCGGGTGGATCAGCTGCAGGGGGAAATTGAAAGCTTTATGAGTATGCTGCGGGAGATTTATAAGCAGCTCAATATGCAGGATTATAGAGTTTATCTCTCTACTCGACCAGAGAAGAGAATGGGGAGTGATCAAATTTGGGACCAAGCTGAAGGAGCTTTAAAGATGGCTCTCGAGGCCCTGAAAATCCCCTATCAGGTGAACAAGGGAGATGGGGCTTTTTATGGGCCCAAGTTAGACATTATGTTTGTGGATGTCTTAAAGCGGCCTTGGCAGTTGGGGACCCTTCAGTGCGACTTCAATATGCCCGAAGCCTTTGAATTGGCCTATGTCAGTGAAGACAATCAGGAGGAGCGCCCGGTCATGCTCCATCGGGCTATTTTGGGGTCCTTTGAAAGGTTTATTGGGGTTTATTTGGAGCACACCGCCGGGCATTTGCCCACTTGGCTGAGCCCCGTTCAGGTGCGCGTGCTGAATTTAACGGATCGGCAAAACGACTACTGTGCCCAGCTTTTACAGCAACTCCAGGAGGCGGGACTGAGAGCTGAGTGGGATGATCGACGAGAGAAGTTGGGCTTTAAAATTCGCCAAGCTCAGATGGAAAAGGTTCCCTATATGTTGGTGGTGGGAGATCGAGAAATGGAAGAAAAGAAGGTCACCATTCGGCTGCGCAGCGGCCAGAGTTTAGAAGCTCGGGACTTTGGAGTTTTTTTGCAGGCAGTACGACAAGAGGTTCTCTTAAGACAATTTAACAGTGAAATCACTTAACCAGGAGGCGAAATATTCGCGGCATGAAAGGCGGAGGAGGGCGAGGAGGTCGCCGTCCCCAAAAAGATGATGGTTATAAGGTCAACCGGGACATTGTGGCTCCCGAGGTCCGTTTAATTGATGAAAATGGGACTATGTTGGGAGTGATGAGTTCTCGCGAGGCCCTGAGCGTGGCTGAAAACAAGGGCTTGGATTTGATTGAAATTGCTCCTATGGCTAAGCCTCCCACTTGTAAGATCATGGACTATGGCAAGTGGAAATATGAGAGCAAAAAGAAGGCCCATGAAGCGCGCAAAAAACAGACCATTATCACCATCAAGGAGATTCAAGTCCGACCCCGCACTGAACAGCATGATTTGGACGTTAAACTTCGTCATGCCCGTCGTTTTCTCTTAGAGGGAGATAAGGTGAAGGTGAATTTGCGCTTCACTGGTCGAGAAATGGCCCACCAGGATTTGGGGCTCCAGCTGCTGAAAAAAGTTCAGGCTGCCCTGGAGGACATTGCCAGCACTGAGGCTCCGCCCAAAATGGAGGGCCGGCAGATGTTTGTTCTCCTCTCTCCAGATCCAGCCAAGATCAAAGAGTGGGAAAAGCAGGGGGGGAAGCCGCCGGACATCTCTGAGGCTGACGAGGAGTTGGCTTCCTCAGCAGAATAAGGCCAAATTGACCTTGAAGCCCGGAGGCTCTCGGTGTAAGACTGGGGGCCAAAATACGGCTGATTGTGGCTCCCAAAGTACTTGAAAGTTCTTTCAAGTCGCCCTGTCAGAGAAGGGAAAGAGATGAAGCAAAAGACTCATAGCGGAGCGAAAAAACGCTTTCGTGTCACCGGTGGTGGCAAAATCAAGCGCCGTAAGGCCAACTTGCGCCACTTACTTGAAAATAAATCCAGTAAAAGAAAGCGGCAGTTGGGGACCACGGCCTATGTGGATTCAGCCAATATGTATCAAGTCAGCCGCCAATTGGGTCTTTAGGAGGGCTTAAGAAATGCGTGTTAAAAGAGGTTTTAAAGCCCGTCGTCGTCGCAATAAGGTTCTAAAGAGGGCCAGTGGATACTACTCGGCCAACAGCCGCTGCTACACCCATGTGGTGGAAAAGAACGATCGCGCCCTGGCCTTTGCCTACAGGGATCGTAAGGTGCGCAAGCGGGACTTTCGCAGCCTATGGACTCAAAGGATTAATGCCGCTGCTCGCCTCAATGGCACTACCTATTCTCGGCTGATGGGAGCTTTGAAAAAGGCTGCCATTGAGTTGGACCGCAAGGTTTTGGCCGATATGGCCATCCAGGATGCGGAGGGATTTGCCACTTTGGTGAAAAAGGTTTTGCCAGAGGCTCAGGCCCTTCAGTAATCTTTTCCCTCTAGGTGGGGAACTGAGCAGAGGAGTTGAGTTTGCAGCCGTCCACAGGGGAAAGTCATAGTCATTCCGAGGCGACGGCTCAGTTCGAATCGCGAAAGCAGGATCATATCCGCTTGTCTCTATCTCCGGAGAATGAGGCCAGGGGCGGAAGTGGCTTGCAGCGGGTGGAGCTGGTTCACGAGGCTCTGCCCGACTTAGATTTTTCTGAAGTGCAGCTGACTCACAACATATTGAAGTCAAAAATCTCTGGATTGCCCCTGCTGGTGAGCTCTATGACCGCAGGCCATCATGAGGCTGTGGATCTCAATAGTCGTCTGGCTGAGGCCTGCCAAGCGCGAGGCTGGCTCATGGGAGTGGGTTCTCAGCGCCGAGAGCTGGGGGACCCTCAGGCGGCTCAGGAGTGGAGAGAGGTCCGGCGGCGCGCACCCAAGGTCCACTTGCTCGGCAATTTAGGGCTGTCGCAACTGATCCGCACCTCCACGGCGGATGTCATGCGCTTGGTGGATCACTTAGAGGCCTCGGCCATGATCATCCACACCAATCCTTTGCAGGAATGTTTGCAGCCTGAAGGGACCCCCCAGTTTTCTGGTGGTTTGAAAGCTATAGAGACTTTGGCACGAGAGCTTCCAGTGCCCTTGATGGTGAAAGAGACGGGCTGTGGCTTCTCTCCGCAAACTCTCCAGCGGCTCATTGATCTTGGAGTGACGGCTGTGGATATCAGTGGCTTTGGGGGGACTCATTGGGGACGGATTGAGGGGGGGCGATCTCAAAGGGGAGATATTCGCCATCACGCAGCCCAGAGTTTTGCCCACTGGGGTATTGGGACTGTGGATTCTCTGGTCTCTGCCGTGGAGCTTGGTCCCGACTACGAAGTTTGGGCCTCTGGGGGAGTTCGCAGTGGCTTAGAAGCTGCCACCCTCTTGGCCATCGGGGCTCAGACAGTGGGTTTTGCTAAGCCCATTTTGGAAGCGGCCTTAGAGGGGGAGAAGGCTCTAGACTTTCGCATGGAGCTGATCGAGTATGAACTTAAAACAGCTCTTTTTTGTACTGGCTCTAAAAGTGTTTCTGAACTTCAAGCAAAAAAGGTATGGCGATGGCGGAGAGTTTAGACCCCTTGTCCCAAGTTGAGTTCTCCGCAAATCCCTTTGAGGGTTTTTCCAAGCTCAGTCGTCTGGAACGCTATCAGCGCTTGGCCGAGATGGGAGCTTTAGATCAACAGGACATTCACTTCCTGCAGTCTGGTGGAGTGAAGGACTTCAATCTGGCCGAGAATCTTGTTGAGAATGTGATCGGCTATTTTCAGCTCCCCTTGGGCGTGGCGACCAACTTTCGCATTGATGGCCAGGATCGAGTGATTCCCATGGCAGTTGAAGAGACCTCCATTATTGCAGCAGCCAGTAAGACCGCCAAATGGGTCCGTGAGAATGGGGAGATCACCACAGCCCTAGAGGGGCGAGAGATCATCGGTCAGATTCAGTTGGCTCGAGTGGCCAATTGGCCTCACTTGCAGCGAGTTGTTGAGGAGTGCTCAGCCCAGTGGGTGATGGAGGCCAATCAGGGAGTGGCCCAGGGGCTCGTACAAAGAGGGGGAGGGGTGCGACGTATAGAGCTGCGCTCAGTACCCAGAGAAGATGAATATGGGCCCATGGCTGTCATCCATGTCTATGCAGACGCCTGTGACGCCATGGGAGCCAATATCATCAATCAAGTCTGTGAATTCTTAAAAGGGCCCATTGAAGCCGTCACAGGAGAGAAAGTCACCATGTGCATTCTCTCCAACTTGGTGGACAGCCGGATCACTCGCGCTCAAGTGGTGTTGCGAGGCTTGGACTTGGAGCTCATGGAAAAAATTGAGGAGGCCTCTTTATTTGCCGAGAAGGACCCCTATCGGGCGGCCACCCACAATAAGGGAGTGCTCAACGGTATTGACCCCATTCTGATTGCCACAGGCAATGACTGGCGAGCCGTGGAGGCCGGTGTCCATGCCTTTGCCGCTCGCGAGGGCCGTTACAAGGGAGTGACCCGCTGGTGGCGGCAGGGGGCGGAGCTCATGGGAGAATTCAGGGCCCCTCTTATTTTGGGCGTGGTGGGGGGAGTCACTCGGCTTCATCCTGCAGCGCAGTTGAGTTTAAAGATGCTCAATGTCTCTGGAGCCGAGGAGTTATCGCGGATTTGTGCCGCCGTGGGTTTAGTGCAAAACCTGGGGGCTTTAAGGGCCTTGACGACGGTGGGAATCATTGAGGGCCATATGAAACTCCACATTCGCAATCTCTCTCTGGGAGCTGGGGCCTCTGAGGTCGAGATGCCTTTTATGCAGCGACGCCTGGAAGAGATCCTGACTTTGACCCGCAGAGTGTCCTTGGCTCAGGCCATTCAGGTGCTCACCGAGTTGAGGTCATCGCGGAAATCGGATTCCAAAGAGCGCCCGAGTACAGGGGCTGAAACGTGCAATTAAAGCTCTCTGTTCCGAGCAAAACCTTTTTATTTGGAGAGTATCTGGCTCTACGAGGAGGGCTTTGCGCCACAGTGCAAACGGAGCCTCGCTTTGAACTGGAACTTCGCGATGGGGGAGAGGGGCGCTGTGGAGGCATCCACCCCCACTCTTTGGCCGGCCATTGCGTGAGAGAGAACAGTGGGGAGTTTGGCCAATGGGACATGGAGTTTCGCGATCCCCATCAGGGTCAGGGTGGCTTTGGGGCCTCCAGTGCTCAGTTTGTTCTGACCTATATGGCCGCTCAGGTCCTGCGCCATAAGGTAAAAGATTTGCGGAGCTTGATTCACGCCGACAAGCTGTGGTCGGAATTTCGTCAATTGGCCCAAAGGGAGCAAAAAGGCCTTCCCCCCAGTGGCGCCGATGTGGTGGGGCAATTGGTGGGGGGAGTCAGTCGGTTTTCCTTTCAGCCCTTTCAGGTGAGGTCTCAAAATTGGCCCTTTCCCCATCTCAACTTTATGCTGTTGAGAACAGGAAAAAAACTGGCCACCCACAGCCATTTGGAGGCTCTGGAAGGCAGAACTTTTCAGGGGCTTTTGGAGCCAGTGAATCGGGCTAGCGAGGCGCTCAAGACGGGAAGTGAAGAGCTCTTTTTGTCGGCCCTTCAAGCAGTGGCTAGGGCCTTGGAAAAAGAGCAGTTGGTGGCTGAGCACAGCTTGGAGCTGCTGGGAGAGTTGCGGCAGCGGCCGGAAATTTTGGTGAGCAAGGGATGTGGGGCTCTGGGGGCTGACACTCTATTGGCTCTCTATCGCCCCCAAGATCAAGAGGCGGTAGAGGTCATCGTAGAGGCTTTGGGACTTGAGACTGTGGCCAGCAGAGAGCAAGTGAGCTCCGGTTTAAAAATTAATCTGGATTGGCAGGGGGAGCGGGAGGAGAGAATGAATTTGGCTCCAGAAATGTTCTCCCCAAAGCTTTAAGGAAGGGAGTCCTTTTGATGGGTGAAATCCACTCGGCGGAGGCGCCGGCCAATATTGCCTTGATCAAGTATATGGGAAAAAAAGAGGCGGCGGGTAATCAGCCCACGAACTCTTCTCTTTCCTACACCTTAAATCATCTTTTGAGCCGAGTGGAGATTATGGCCCTTCCCCAAGGGGAGGAAGACAGATGGGAGCCCCTCAGGCAGGCGCCTTGGGAGATCTTGACCTTAAGTCCTGAGGGGCAGGCTCGTTTTCTGAAGTTTTTTAGGCGCCTCAAGGGAGAGTGGAAGATCCCTGGCAGCTATCTGTTGCGCTCGGCCAACAATTTTCCAGCAGATTGTGGAGTGGCCTCTTCGGCCTCCAGTTTTGCGGCCCTGACTCGGGCCACCTTTGAGTTGGCTCGTTCAGAGTCGGAAAAGTCTAAGGCCTTGGACAGTTGGAGCCAGGAGGATCTGGCCCGGTGGTCTCGTCAGGGTTCAGGTTCCTCTTGCCGCAGTTTTTTTTCACCATGGTCTCTCTGGCAGGGAGAAGGGGCCCGAGGAGTTGCTTTGCCTTGGCCTCACCTGCATCACCAGCTGGTCTTGGTGGAGACAGAAAAAAAACAAGTGGCCTCTTCTTCAGCGCACCTGAGAGTGTCCAGCTCTTTACTGTTTACTGGGCGTCCTGAGCGGGCAGAGCTTCGACTTGAGTCTCTTCTGCAGGCTCTCAATATGCAGAATTGGGCTGAGGCCTTTGAGTGGGTTTGGGCAGAGATGTGGGATATGCACGCCCTCTTTGAGACCAGTTCCCCCAGCTTTGGCTATATGACTCCGGCTTCTCTAAGGGTTCTGCTGGACATGAGGCGGCTGTGGCAAGAAGAGAAAGATGGCCCGTTAGTGACCATGGATGCTGGGGCCAACGTGCACTTGTTATGGCGTCCAGACCAGAGGGAAATGGCCCTCAATGTTGAGGCTCAAGTTTTAGGTGGCGAGAGAGTTTTGCGCAGCCCCGGGCTGGTGAAGCAGTGAGGGGAGGCTTAGAGCAGGACAGAGAGTTCCACTGCGAAGCTTTCGGCAAGTGGATTTTGGCCGGCGAACACAGCGTCTTGAGAGGGAGTCCCGCCCTGGTTTTTCCCCTGCGCTCATCCAGTTTAAAACTAAGCTTTTTCCCGAGCTCGGAGCCCCTTCATGTGGACTTCCTGGGCTCTCGTGGTGAGGAGATGAGGCTTTTGTTTTGGGGAGTTTTGGAGAGTGCATTGGAGCGCCTGCATGTGGATCGCTCTCTTTTGCGAGGCCAAGTCAAACTCCAGAGTGAGCTTCAGGTGGGGGCGGGTTTAGGGGCTTCTGCGGCTCTCTGTGTGGCAGTGAGTAGGTGGTGTGCTGACCAAGGCTGGATAGAGCCCAAAGGCCTCTATGATTTTGCCCGCTCCTTAGAGAACCTTTTTCATGGGGAGAGCAGTGGAGTGGATGTGGCGATGGCTCTGAGAGCCGAGCCCTTAAGGTTTCTGCGCAGCGGAGAAACTCGCCCCTTGGCCCTTTCCTGGCAGCCTGAGTGGGGGCTTTCTTATTGTGGGCAAAGGGGGGTGACCTCTGAGTGCGTGCGCAAAGTGCAAATGTTGGAGAAGACCCAGCCAGATCTCTTTGAGTCTTTGGATGAACAAATGTCTCAGGCCGTGGAGTTGGCCGAAAGGGCCTTGTGGCTGCCCGAGTCCGAAGAGTCTTTGGGGCTGTTAATTCAGAGCTTAGATTTAGCTAGCGACTGCTTTGAGCAGTGGGGTCTCACTTCAGGAAAATTGGGAGAGCATATGCAAGACCTACGCCGTCAAGGGGCTTTAGCGGTGAAGCCCACGGGCTCAGGGGGGGGAGGTTTTGTGCTCAGCCTATGGTCCAAAGGGACTTTGCCAGAGGGTTTGGGACTCCTTAAGACTTAAAAAAAGGCCCCCGCTTGAGAGAGGGGGGTGACCTCCCCAAACTGACTTTCATTGATAAAGGCCAAGAGAGCCATTAAAGCTGCAGCAAAAGTTTGTCCCACCTCTTTGGGGCTTCCCAAAAGAGGGTTGAACTCCACAATATCAATGGATTTGAGATGGGGGCACTGACTCAGAGGTCCCGCTAAATCCAAAACTTCGGACAGCCAGAGACCTCCTTGAGCTTTCACTCCGGTGGCTGGAGCCAGAGCTGGGTCCAGGCCATCCACATCCAAACTGATATGCAGAGGCTGATCTCCCACTTGGCGAAAAATTTCCCGAGCGATGACAGACATTCCCCGGCGGCGGACTTGGTCCATATCATAGGTGCAGATCCCCTGCTTGGAGATCACTTCCACCTCAAAGGGATCCAGGTCCCGCAGGCCCAAGTAGATCAACTGATCGGGTAAAAGGCGCTTTTTCAGCCAAGAGAGATTGGCCGGGCGTTCCTCAGGGGGGCTCATTAAAATCGACAGAGGCATTCCGTGTAAGTTCCCTGTGGGCGAGCTCTCGGGGGTGTTGATATCTGCATGGGCATCAATCCAAAGAATTTTACCGTCCGGATAAGAGTCCACAAAGGCCCCCACCGTGGCAAGGGCCACACTGTGGTCCCCCCCCCAGTTGAGGAGAAGGGGAGAAGCACTTGGTGCCTGAGTTTTTTTCTGCCAGGGCATTTGTGTCTGTGAATAAAAGGAAGAGATCTCCTGGTGACCTTGACGATAGGCCCTCAGGTCCATGTGGGCAAGGTCCTGATGGCTGTGAACTTTTGGGTGAGAGGATTGATCAGGATGGCTGACTTGGCCTAAGTCATGGGGCTTAAAGGGAACCGAGGCCCCCTCTTTCAGCGCCCTACGGAAATAGTCCGGGGCTTGGGCTGGGCCTTTTAGACCCTGCCCCCATTCAATGCCTAAACCCAGGAAGTGTATGGGGCGACTCATGTTTTTCATAGTAGCCGACCCATTCTGGAGCTTGTGTTAGGAAAGGGTCAAGCTTAATTACGCTAAGCATTAATTATTTTATTAAGATAGGCTCAAATTGCTGTCCCAGGACATAACTGTCAGGCTGAGGCTTGCCTTAAACTGGAGAGGACTCGAAAGGAGAACTCATTTTATGGGCCTGACAAAGTGGATTCCTGGCTTGAACTGGCTTCTCAACTACCAGAGGGGTGATTTTAAGGGAGATTTTTCGGCAGGCTTGGTTGTGGCCGTTATGCTGGTGCCCCAGGGGATGGCCTATGCTCTCTTGGCTGGAGTGGCTCCCATTCATGGCCTCTACGCCGTCACTCTGCCCCTGGTGGTCTATGCCCTTTTTGGATCTTCGCGACACCTGGCTGTGGGGCCTGTGGCCATGGTCTCACTTCTGGTTTTTACCGGGGTGTCCACTTTGGCTGAGCCGGGCAGCCCTGAGTATTTGTCTTATGTTTTGCTTTTGACCTTGATGATAGGAGTCCTCCAGCTGGGAATGGGGTTGGTCAAAATGGGCTTTTTAGTCAATTTTTTATCCCATGCGGTCATTAGTGGATTCACCTCAGCAGCCGCCATAGTCATTGGCCTCAGCCAACTTAAGCACCTTTTAGGAGTCAATCTCTCTACCCCCAAATACACCCATGAGCTGGTATGGGAGGCTTTGAGGCGCCTAGGAGAGGTGCAGTGGATCACCTTGGGAATTGGTTTGGGCAGCATAGCCCTGATGGTTTTGGTCAAGAGGTTTAAGGTTGTACCCATCCCCGGCTCCATGTTGGTGGTGGTCTTTTCCATATTGGCGGTGTTTGGTTTGGGGTTGAGTGAATCGGGTGTCAAGATTGTGGGCGAGGTCCCCTCCGGCCTTCCCAGCCCCTCTTTGCCCTATTTTAGTTGGGAGTCCATGCAAAAGCTTTTGCCCTTGGCGCTGATGATCTCCTTTATTGCCTATATGGAGTCGATTGCTGTGGCTAAGGCCATTGCCAAAAAAGAAAAGTACAAGCTGGACTCAAACCAAGAGCTCAAGGGCTTGGGGCTTGCCAATTTGGTGGCCGCTTTTTTTTCCAGTATGCCGGTGACTGGGGGCTTTTCCCGCACTGCCGTCAACTATCAGTCAGGAGCCCGAACAGGGATGGCCTCCCTAATTTCAGCTGCTTTTATTGTGGTGACCCTGCTGTTCTTAACCCCCCTCTTTTACCATCTGCCCAAAGCCGTGCTGGCAGCCATTATTATGGTGGCGGTCTACGGTTTGATTGATGTCAAAGAATTCAAGCACCTGTTTCACATTAAGAAGTCCGATGGTTGGCTTTTGGCCATCACTTTTTTGGTCACCTTGCTTGTGGGTATTGATGCGGGAATTTTCACGGGGATGGGGCTGTCTCTTGGTCTGTTCATCTGGCGCAGCAGCAAGCCTCATTCAGCTGAACTGGGATACTTGCCCAAGCAAAAGGTTTTTCGCAATATTCAGCGCTTTCCTGAGGCCCAGACTTTCCCGGGAGTGCTGATTTTGCGGGTGGATGAGTCGCTGTACTTTGCCAATATGGCTTTTTTGGAGGATAAAATTGAGAGTCTGCTCAATCAAAAGCCAGAGGTGAAAAAGGTGATTTTGGATATGTCCGGAGTGGCTGATATGGATGCGGTAGCCATTGAACAGATGGAAAGCTTTATGCAAGATTATAAAAAACAGGGGATTGAGTTTCACTTTGCGGCCATGAAGGGGCCGGTGCGAGATTTGGTGGCCAGAGCCCACTGGCCGGAGAAAATGGGGCCTGCTGTGAGTCACCTCAGTGTGGAGCAGGCTCTGGCTCATTTGGGGCATCAGCCCAAGGAGGTTTTGTGAAAGGGGTTTTGGAGAAGAACCGAAAGTTTATTGAGGATATGAAAAAGGGGGATCAGGAGTTTTTTGATAAGTTGGCTCAGGGCCAGCACCCGGACACCTTTATTATCAGCTGCTCTGACTCTCGCGTGAGCCCTTCGGTGATCATGCAGTCCTCTTTGGGGCAGATCTTTGTTCATCGCAATATTGCCAATCAGGTGATTCAACAGGATCTCAGCTTAAATGCGGGCCTTTACTATGCCTTAAAGCACCTCAAGGTGAAGGAAGTGGCCATCATTGGACATACGGACTGCGGGGGGGTGAAAGCCGCCTTCACCACCTCGGAAGACGCAGACTTTTGTGCTTGGACAGCCTATATTCGGGAAAACTTGCCCAAGGACAATTTGGACCAATACACTGTGGACGATCTAGTTCGTCTTAATGTTTTGGCCCAGGTTCAAAGGGTCAAAGACCATCCGATTTATAATAAATATGGTCTGAACACCGAAGTCATTGGCTATATTTTTCACATTAAAACGGGCTATTTGGAGACTCTCGACTCGGAAGAAAAAGAGGGGGCCAAGGAGTTCTAGACGCTAAGCGACATGGATTGAGAGACTCAGCACTTGTGACCTAAAGTCCCTCCTCGGTAAGAGGAGGTGAGTATGGTACAGGGTCCACAGAAAAATGGCTCAGTGGGTGGTGGGGGCCAGATTGTGGCCGGCGTTTTAGCCCCTCATCCTCCCCATTTGGTCTATGCCGAGAACCCCCCGCAGAATGAACCCCGAGCTGAGTGCGGCTGGGAGGTTTTGCGCTGGGGTTATGAGAGACTGAGAAAATCTTTGGCGCGAAAAGACTTTGACGTTTTAGTGGTCCACTCTCCCCACTGGCGAACCATGACCGGCACACACTTCTTAGGCGTGGATTACTTTAAGGGCCTCAGTGTGGACCCGGTTTTTCCCAACCTGTTTCGATTTCACTACGATCTTAAGGTGGATGTGGATCTGTCTCGGGCCATTCACGATGAGGCTCAGGTGATGGGTCTGGACACCCAGATGATGACCAACCCGGATTTTCGCGTGGACTATGGGACTATTATTTCCTGTCATCTCACTCACCCCGAGTGGAACAAACCCATTGTGGCCATCTCCTCCCAGGGCTTGGCCCGCTATTTCAGCAATGATGTGATGCAAGCCGTGATGGTGAAGCTGGGTCAAGCCACTCGCAAGGCCATCGAACAAAGTGGAAAAAAGGCTGTGCTCTTGGCTTCCAACTCTCTTTCCCATCGCCACTTTGTGGTGGAGCCAGAGCTGCCCGAGGACATGAGCTATGAACATATTCAAAACCACAGCCAGTATCTTTGGGATATGAAAATCTTGGACTTGATGAAGCGAGGCAAGGGCCGAGAGATCCTTGATCTTTTGCCTGACTTTACCGAGCAGGCGGTGGCCGAAACCGATGGGGGCAGCTTGACCTGGCTGCTGTCGGCCTTGGGTGAGCCCACTCATCCTGCCGAGGTCCACGCCTATGGCAGCGTGATTGGCACTGGCAACGCCGTGGTGGAGTGGGCCGGTCCTGGTCAGGAGGTGTTGTCGTGATCACTAAAGCCTATTTATTGCCGGGAATGCCCCACCCTCTTTTGTGCCCGGAGAAAAATCGGGGCTGGGGGCTTTTGCGCCAGGCCTACGACAAGGTCAGATCAGAGATTGAGCAGAGTGAAGCCGAATTGATTTTGATCTACAGCACCTTTTGGCCCAGTGTGATTGGTCATCAAATCTTTGCCCGAGCCGAGGCTCAGTGGACTCATGTGGACGAAGAGTTTCACGCTTTGGGCTCTATTCCCTATCGGTTTAAAATGGATGAGGCCTTTGGTGAGCTCTACAAGGACAAATGTTTGGCCAGAAAGCTTCATGCCCGCACTGTGAACTATCAGGGCTTTCCTGTGGATACGGGCAGTGTGGTGGCCCTTAAGCTCCTCAATCCAGAAAACCGTCTCAAGGCCGTGATCACCTCCAGCAATGTCTATTCGGATCGGGCCGAGACTCTTATTTTGGGTAAGGCGGCCCGAGAGGCTCTTGAGAGTTGTGGTAAAAAAGCCGTGGCTCTAGTGATCTCAGCTCTGTCTAATCGCCTACACCAGGGAGTGATTGAGCCTCAGACCGACCGCATTCACTCTCTGAAAGACGATGAGTGGAATCGCAAGTTCTTGGAGTTCTTGGAGCAGGGGCGACTCGAGGATGTAGCCCAGCTCTCCAGGCAGTTTCATCGCGAGGCCCGAGTTCACAAGGTCAATAACTTTAAGCCCTTTTGGTGGCTCTCAAGTCTTATGGGCCAGAGTAATTTGTTTAAAGGCCAGGTCTTTGAGTATCAGCCGGTCTGCGGAACCGGAGCGGCTGTAGTGGGTTTGGAGTCGGCCCCCGTGGCGGCCCGAGATTTAGAGTTCGATGAAACCGATCCAGAAACCTACTCCGGCGAGCGCAATGTTTTAGCTCCGCCCGTGTCAGAAGCCCCTCTTGAAAATGAGGCAGAAGCAGAAGGAGAGGTCGGGCGTGGAGTCTAAGGGTTTATCCGTGGAGGATGTCTATCCCAAGTCCCCTCTTGGAGACAAGGACGACAGAATTCCCTCAGGGCGCGAAGTGGACTGGGAACCTTTGGTGGACTACCGCCGCAACGGAGTCAGTGAGAACACCATTCATGGAGCTGTGGCCTGGTTCACCGGAGGAAAGTTGGTGCACTCCTTTGGCGGCAATGTTCTGTGCTATGGCCGGAGCATGATGAAGCCCTTTTACATCAAGGTGTTCGCCGAGGAGCTCAAGCACAGCACAGATTGGCGACAAAAGGCTATCAGTGTCTCTTCTCACAACGGAACGGCGGAGCATGTGGAAGCCGCACAGAGCTTACTGAGTGAGGGGGAGTGGGGGCTGATGCAGACCCCGCTGGATTTGCCTTTGGTGCAGTTTGGGCGCCAAGTGCGTCGGCCGCGGCGTTGGTTTAATAACTCCTCGGGTCACCATGCGGCCATCCTCAAAGGAGCTCGGATCAAGGGTTGGAATCGGGCGGGCTACACCTTGCCCAGTCATCCCGTCTATTTGGAGTTCCTCAAAGTGGTCCGCCGCTACTTGGGCTCCGACTTTGAGCCTCTACGTGTGGCTCGGGATGGAGATGGCTTGCCGACCATCTCTATGACCGTTAAGGAGTTGGCTCAGTGCTATGCAGGCTTAGCCAAATTTAAAGATGAAGATTGGATCTGGGAGTCTATGGTGCGCCACCCTGATTTGGTGGGGGGATTTAATCGCTTGGACACCACCATTATTAAAAGTGGAGAGGGAAAAGTGATCGCCAAGGAAGGGGCTGATGGGCTACTGGGAATGGCCATCACCCATCCAGACTACCCGGAGGGCTTGGGCGTGGTGATCAAGGTGGCCCATGGCTGGAATCCTCAGGCCACCTGGTATGTGGCCCGAGGCATTTTGGGAGTTTTAGGCATTGAGCTGCGCAACCCCTATCCGCTTCGGCGACAAAAGGCCTTTCTGGTTCCCTCCATTGTGCCCCCTCAGTATTTGGGACAATTGGAGCAAATCCCCACCTGGGATGAGTGGGATCCGGACCACGATCGCTGGTACTTTGATCCCTGGGCTCACCAAGAGGGAGGTGTTTTATGAGCTTAAAGGTCTCCACTCCTAAGGCCCCTGAGCCCGTGGGCCCCTATCCCCATGCCCGCCGAGTGGGGGACTTTATTTTTGTTTCAGGTATGGGGCCCCGGCGCCCTGGAACCAAGGAGATTCCCGGGGTGACTTTAGGCGCCTCGGGACAAGTTGAGAGTCACGATATTGAACTGCAAACTCGGTCTGTTATTGAGAACATCAAAGTGGTTTTGCAAGAGGCGGGAAGCTCATTGGATCAGGTGGTGGATGTGACGGTCTTTCTCACCCAGATGAAAGAGGACTTTGCTCGCTTCAACCAAGTTTATGGAGAGTACTTTGCTCACATTGGTCCCACTCGCACCACGGTGGAGGTCTTGTCACTGCCCACACCCATTGCCGTAGAGCTCAAAGTCATTGCCTATGCGCCAAGGGAAAAAGCTTAAGGGGTCAAACACTGCCAAGGGCCTTATTCAGAGAACTTTTTAGTCCGCATGGCGTTGAGAACCTTGTGTTTTTCTAACAGCTCATAGGTTTTTGGGCTGACATAAATGCGGGGAATAAAGTTGCGGTAGGTACTCAAAATAGACATCAGAGAATTGGGTACATCAATAAGCAGCTTGGGCTCTTGGTGACGGGTGAGAATCTTCACTGAGTCGCGGACCAATAGGCTTTTGCCCTTTTTTTGAATCTTGCGGATAGCCTCATGATTCTTGGTGAACATCACATCTTTGGTGGGAATATCAAAAATCATCCAGGCCTCAGGGTCCAGGGATTTGAGCTCTCCCTGCAGCCATTCTACGGCCAAGGTCACCTCCTTGACCAGGCGCTTGCGGTGCTCTTCACCTTCGATAAGAGTGGGGGCCACAGGGGAGATTTTGATCTGAGCGGGGGGAATTCTTCTTGCCAGCATTTCGCTGAGTTCGCGGATCATGGGGTGCATAATTCGGCCGGCCAAGTACTCATGAAGTTTGGCCAAGAAATAGGAGTCATTAAATGTGAAGTACTCATTGGGGTTTTGACTGACCTCTTCCATCAAGTGATCAAAGGAATAGGCCAAACCATTTTCCAAAAAGTATTCATAGATTTTGGCTGCAATCAAATCAAACTTATAGCCGGTCCCATCATTGATGATTTGGGAGTACCAAAAGTAACGACTGATCAAAAAGGCATCCACCACGTTCATGGCGTCTTCTTGGACCAGTAAAATTTCCTGGCCATCCTGCTTGGTGGTCACCAGATTTCGGATAAGAAAATCCATGTCAAAGACACCAAGCTTGATTCCGGTATGGTGAGCATCGCGAATCAGATAGTCCATCCGGTCCGCATCCACATCCGAATGCATCAGTTGGTTGGCCAGAAGATTCTTGGATTCTCCGGCGATGATTCGGGCCAGCTCATGGGGATCAATTCCCTCTTCTTTGAGGATACGAGTCAGCCCCCCTTCAAAGTCGGTGTTGGTGAGGATGTGGCTACCTAGGGTTTCGTGGTTGGCCACATATTTGGGCTTGCTGATGCTCTGCTGGTGGCGCCAATGATTGATATAGGCCAGCTCAATGGTGTGGGAAAAGGGAAAAGTGCCAATGTCATGAAGCATGGCGGCCAGTCGCATAGTTCGATGAAAGGTGGTTTTGCTATCCCGGGCCGCGGGGTCGAAGAGTTTGTCCTCGGGTACATGATGACCAATACTGTTTAAAATGCGGTCCATGACATGGAGGACGCCGAGGGCGTGGGCATGTCGAGTGTGAGTGGCTCCGGGAAAAATATAAAAGCTAAATCCCAGTTGGCGGATCCAGCGCAGCCTCTGATAATAGCTAGTTTCTAAAATCCGGGACTCAACTCGGTTCAAGCTGATATAGCCGTGAATGTTGTCATAGATGACTTTTTTATACAGCTTGGCCATGAGCTTGTATTCTAACATAAGCCTTTCCAACTCCCCAGGCTCCTGAGGTCTGGGTGCAGAGTGACAGGGTGAAAAGGCTTCCGGCTTAAGTCGAGGTTTTGGAGCTTGTGTTCAACAGAGAGCCTTTTCCCAGTAATCTCAATTTATGATTCTCATTCGGTTGGCATTCCTTGGAATCTTGTTGTGTTTTTTTGGGGTGGGCGCTGAGGCTCATGCTCAGGCTCAAGTTCGATCTCAAAACATAGAGACTGTCTATATTGATTCAAGTGGACTCAATGTCCGCTCTCAGGGCGATTTAGATCAAGTGCTCACATCTACGGGGCAAGACAGCTTTTTTAGAGTGCAAATTCCATCGGCTTACATTGTGCGAGACTCTCAAGGGAGCATTGATTTTGAGAGGACTTTTGCCACCTGGGGGAGTGACCCTCAGGCAGAAGTTCCGCGTCGGGGGACGGCTCTCTTTTTTCCAGTGACAGTGATGGAACTCGACCTTGGAGGGAGTGTTCCGCAGTGGAGGGAGAGCCCATTGGGGGAAGATCAGCCGATGGCGGCCATGCTCTTTGCAGCTCGTCGGGAGATGCTCTCAGAGGTGTCCAGTCATGAGCTGGACAGTATCCTGGAGAGTCAGATTCAATCTCGGTTTTTATCTATGTCCCCTAGAGACTATCGACGGTGGGTGGATTACTCCAAGGCGCGCTGGCCAACTACTCCAGAGTGCAGACCCAATGACAGAAGCTCCTTTTTTGCCTTTGCAGAACAGCTCAGTCATCTGGATCAGGTCCGATTTCGCTGTCTTCCTGTCCCTCATCCCACAGGAACAACGAGCCTTTTTCCCGACTCAGGCTTTGGTGGTTCGCGAAACCGCTGTATTGGCTGGGTCAGAGATGTGGCCTGCTCCAATGATAAAATGAGGGGCCTCACAGTTTCTGAACGGGCAGAAAGAGTGATGGAGTTGGCCGCCCCCTTTGCTCAGGAATTGAACCTCAACCCCGCTGTTTTCCCCTGTTTGGGAGGTCGGGAGACAACGACTTTAAAAACCAACATTCGCACCGAGCAGGCTTGTCCGGCAAGGCCCAACGGCTTTACCGCAGCCGGTATGTTTCAGATCACGAGGACCACCATTGGGGACTTGGTCAATCGTGGCTTTCTGGACCTCAGAGATGGGGGAGATGGGGAGCCGGCGCGACTGGCCGATCAGACCCAGGTCCGAGAGTTTCTAGAAAAAGCTCTAGGGCCAGATCTGGCGCGCAGTCTTAAGGAACCTGAAATATCTTTGGTCCGAAGTCGGGGGCCTGAGTGCAACTCCCGATGCCAGGCAGTCCGAGACGCCCTCTACGATCAGTTGGCCAATAGCATGGAGTTGCAAATCATTTTGTCGGGCCTGATTTTTACGCAAACTAAAAACTACAGTTTTGAGCGCTATTATGGAAACCCCGATGTCAGGGAAAATCGGCGCTATGCTCAAGGTATTGAAAATTGCCTCACCTGTATGCATCGTGGTTTTACAGTAGGACAAGTCGATATGGGGGCCTGTGTGGCCCGAGCCACCAACAGTGATCCCCGCGCGGTGGAGAGAGAGAACCAGGCCTTTGAGGCGCGCTGTCAAGAGCAAGGGGGGCCAGAGTGTTAACACTATTGAAAAATGGCGTTTTCATGGCAAAGGCAAAAATGAGTCCAATGAGTGGTCAGTGGGCAAGAGCCGGGTGTTTGGGGCTGGGGCTGGGG
>SKLV01000013.1 GCA_007121385.1 Bdellovibrionales bacterium | reverse complement strand
TAGTTTTAAGTCGATCGCAGTGGTTGATCCATCTGGCCTGCTGTCCAAGGAACGCCAATTTTCTACTGACGGTGGTGAGGTGGCATTTGAGCAATTGGGAAATTCTTCTTTGCGAGACCCCAGAAACCAAGAGCGTAAAAATTTTGCGGTTGAGATGACGCTTATTCTGGCCGAAATTTTTTGAGAAGGAGGCCTGTGAAAAATGCCGGCCACAGTGAGCGCATTTAAAGCGCTGAATTTTTCGCCGATCCGAAGACCTGTAAAAGTAGCCAAATCGGACAACTGTCCGGACATTTTGTCGCTGGCCGCAGCCAGAGGGGCAATTGGGGAGCATGCCTATTGACTAAGCAATGGGAATGCCAAAATTCTTTGGAGCTTTTTTTCGGTTTATCAACAGGAAAGTGGGGCAGTTTTCAAAGCATGAGGTAGGTTTTAAGACAGTTATGCACCTGCTGGCTAACCTGGTTTAACTCCGTTCTTCCTATCTGGATCTCTCCATGATGGCTCAGAGGTCGAGAAAAGGCCGACAGATGTTGGGTTTCCGCCGGCATGACACCCTGCTGGTGAAGGAGTTTCAGCTCAAAGTGAGTCTTTAGAATATCCAGATTCAAGCTTTGGGAACAGGCTCTCAGAGCATGGCCCAGGAGATTAAAGAGCTCCGGAGATCCCTCATCACCTTCTTGGGAAGTTTGACTGACCAGCTGAATAAAATGAAAGGCCAGCTCGAGGCGAGAATAGTCCTCCCGCAGGCCCTGGAAGTCATCGATCAGATAAGCCTCTTGTAAAAAATTAAGCTGCCCTTCTTGAGGAGATGAGGATTTCCGGTGGTAAGTCACCTGAACGTAGTGTGTGGGTTCAAGAACTCCACCCCCAAAGCGACGCCGGGATTTGAGTGCCCCTCGGGCTAAAAAGTTAAGCCGCCCTCCTCTTTGACTTAGACCATGAATAATCAAGTCGGACTCGGAGAACTTAATCTTGCGCAAAATGATGATTTTGGTCGTATCCACCAAAACTTAAGCTCTCCTCAGGCTTTTGCTTTCTCATTAAATAAAACCCAGCTCCCACAAGACCCCAGACAAAGAGAGCAATTTGGAAAGCCGTAATCACCGCCGGTCCCAAGTCTGTGGGGGCGCCCATATGTAGGTTAAATAAAAATAAAAAAGCCACCTGACCCACTCCCACTCCGGCCGGGGAAATAGGAAGAGCAGAGAGCATAAATCCAGTGGGGACGGCAAAGAGATAGGTGATCCAAGAGACCTCAGTGTAGCCCAGGCTCTGCCCCACAAACCACATAAACAGCACGGCCACCGTTTGCGACAACAAACTCAACCCCAAGGTCCCCAGCAGCACTGGGCCATGTTCCCTATAGGCATGAATGGATTCATAGAGCCCTAAGAGGGTGGAGCCCCCTGGCCAGCGCTTAACCTGCACTTGGACAAAGGGGCGATCTCTTAGCCAGCGGGAAAAAGCCAATATAAAAAAAAGAGTCATCCCCAGAAATAAACTCAGGGCCAGTAAAGCCACCCACTGCATTTTGCCATCGCCAAAAACCAAGGCCCCATCCACCAAAATCGCCACCAAAGCCAGAAGAACCATAGCGTAGAGCCCGAGAATTCGATCCATAGCCACAGTGGTGACAGCTTCAATCTTTCTCCTTGGGTGGTCCTTGGTGAGATAATAGGCTTTGACCACATCTCCCCCAATGGCTCCAGGCAGAGCGTAGTTAAAAAAGAGACCTATTAAATAGAGGGGAAAAGTTTTTAGAAAGCCCAGAGAAAAGCCCCGGGCTCTCAGCAAGAGAGTCCAGCGCCAGTTGGCCAAAATCAGATTGAGGCCAGCAAGGCCCAAAAGCACCAAAACAATCTCTCCCTGTAGTAACTGGCCCAGCAGAGAGAGGTCCAAGAGCCCCCGAGAAATCAGCCAAAAGACAAGACCAAAGGCCAATATAAATTTGCCCAAGCGCAGGGCCCATTCCTTTACATTTTGTGACATCCCTTTGACTTTTATTCCCCATTCTGGAGTTTGACAACGTGCTGCCGAGTTTGCTCAAGAATTTGCAGGATGTTGGGGCGGGTCAGCAAGGACTGATCCAAAATTACGAGCCCTCGGATGACCTCGGGGCCTAGGCCTTGGGCCTTAAGCCAATCCATACTGCGAAGCCCTCCCCAGCGAGACAGAGAAGAGCTCTCCAAAAGAAAGTCTTGCCCTGGTGGCTGAAGGGCATGGGAGAGAAGGCCCGCCAGAGTCTCAATCACCGCTCCTCCATCCATGTCAGGCCAATAGATGAGGGCCCTATCGTAGATTCTTTGGTGGTTTTCAGGCCCCCATAAACTCTCTGCACCCGCAGGTCCCGAACCTTCAAAGGCCTTGACCAAATCCATAGACTCCTTATCTTGCCCCAAACGACCCAATTGCTCAGCCAGATGAGAGTTGATCTGTTGAGGCCAAGACTGGCCTTCGGCAATGGGGGTGACGAAGCGAAGTCGCGAGTGGGTGAATGCCAAAGCCAGATCTGAGCCCATAGAGAGCACTCGCAGCTGAGGACGGGCCAACTCCTGGGGTAGAGCCTCAAAGTGGTGAAGGGCATGAGAGACCCTGAGCGAAAAAATCTTTTTCTGCAACAGCTCAGACTCCAGTTCAGAAACCGAGTAGCGACGCCCCAACAAGGGGTCGTCAGCAGAGTAGACGGCGCAGAGACTGTCGGTGGACAAGGCCTCTCTCCAAGAGCCCGAATCCAAACTGGAAAGCTCCAAAGCCTCCACTTGCACCCCACTGCGACTCAAAGCCATCATGGCTCCCTCTAGGCTCGGATCCATTCCCTTAAAAAAGTAGGCCTTTTTCTTATGGGGGAACTGTTGACTTAAGGACTGGGTCACTTCACAGAGTGCCGCATGGAGGCCCTTAAAGGCCCGGACCTGAACTTTGTCTGAAGGCAGCTGGAGAGATTGAGTCAAAAGTTCATTGAACTCCCACCATTGGCCTGGCACCTGATAGTCAACCTGCACCCTTCAACCCCTTTACCCTCTCAGCCCTAAGACCTGGTTTCCTAAAGCCTCTTGATGATCATAGACTCTCCGCTTTAGCCTATTAAAGACCCATCCATCTGGCAAGGTGCCTTATGAGGAGAGGAGTATTGCCCCATGTCGCAGAAGAGTTTACTCAATAATATCTATCTATTTAAAGAAATGAGCGACCAGGAGCTCACTCAAATTATGGCCATAGCCGAAACTCAAAGCCACAGTCCGGGAGACGAGATCTTTTCTCAGGGCGACAAGGCCACGGCCCTCTATGTGATCAGCTATGGCTCTGTTCGCATCCATCGTGAAGGCCAAGAAGGCAATGAGATTCCTGTGGCGACTCTAGGAACAGGGGGACATTTTGGTGAAATGGCCTTTATTGACGAGGAAAAGCGCTCGGCCACAGTTACAGCTATCGAAAAGACAGATGTGGTTAAGGTGAGTTATGTTAAGCTTATGGGTCTGCTCGAGGCCAATCCCCAAATCTCTATTAAGTTTTATAGAGCCCTGGCCAAGTTTCTCTGTGGACGACTGCGCCTCACCACCACGGATCTTAGCTTTGCCCGAGAAAAGAACCTGCGCCACTTTTAAGAGGTTTAGGGTCAGTCTTTCGTCTTCAGACGATCCTCATTGTCCTGGATGAACTGACGAATCTCATCAGAGATATCCAAAAGTTTAAGCCACTGCTCCTTATAGAGAGTGACAGGAAAGCGGCCCATTCCATAAACAGAAAGAGCCCCCTTTTCACTCACCTTCATCGACAGAGTGCCTCGCGGGGGCTTTCCCTGCTTAAGCGCTTCATTTTCTTTTTTGAGTCGTTCCAATTCCGCCTGGAGATCTTCGTTCATAGAGTTCTCTCTTTCCTCTTTTTAAATACCAGCCTTATGTCTCTCTTCATCATCTAAACGGCTTTGAATTCCGCCCTTTAAGTTAGGTCGGTAGGCCAAATGCTGGATATCATAGGTGAAGTTGCCTCCATTAAGAGCGGGGGTCTGCCACTCCGGCCCCATGCGAATGGCATCCACTGGACAGGCCTCCTCACAATAACCACAAAAAACACAGCGAAGCATATCAATTTCGTAGCTGATCGGATATTTTTCGACAGTGGGATCTTCGTGCTCCGAGGCCACAATCTTAATGCAGTCGGCAGGACAGTTGGTGGCGCACAACATACAGGCTGTACACCGCAAAGATCCATCCTTTTTGACCGTCAAGACATGGTTGCCCTTAAAGCGGGGCCCATACTGATAGTGCTCTTCGGGATAGTTGAGCGTGGGCATTCCCTTTGGATTGAACAAGTTCTTGATGAGCTTTTTAAAGGTAAAGCCCATGCCCGATAAAATTCCCGGCAAATACCAGTTGGAGATGGCCTTAGGTTTTTTTACTATACTCATAGCGCCCCTCTGGTTTCAGTGAAAAAATTCTTTTTTCGAGTCAGTTCAGCCAGGCGATCACCCGAGCTCACTTCAAGCTCCTGACCCACGAGAAGAGTGGCCGCCTCAGCCAGAGTGAGTGCAGAACTGACAATCACCGTACCCACTTCAAAGCTTTGCGTCTTACCCTGGTGATTGATGAAGCTTCCAGCTTTTTCAATATAGGTCTTAAGAGGAATCTGCCAAGTGGCCTTTTCCCGGGAGTCCAATACGGAATGAGGGCAAGCCGTCAACCACACCACATTCTCAACCCCAGCCAAGAGATTCACTTTTTCAACAAAGTCAGGAAACACGGATTGATTTTCAGGGCCGGCCACCACCACAGTCTTTATCTGGCCCTGCTGCACTCGACTCTCAAGATCTTTCCAGGTCAGAGAGACTCCTTCCTGCTCGAGAATCTTCAAAAGGCCCTTTGTGTTGGGGTTTTTATCCCCTCTTAATAGAATCCCGTCAAAGTCCTCAAAGGATTCAGGATTGTTGACCCAGTGATACACTAAAGAGGAACCTAGGTCTCCCTTAAACTTTTGTACTGCGGTCTCAAGCTCCTCCGTGGTGTACTGCCCCGTCAAAACCAGGGCCACAGATTCGGGACCATGGGCCTCAATCACTTCCCGCAGCTTTTGCCCCGCAGCCTTAGCTGCAGCTCCTGGACTCTCCAAGGTCCAGTTGTCCCTATGGCCCATTTTAGCTTCCAAAAGGCGCGCCTTGCGGTTTACATATTTGTAGGTGTCTCGCCCCTCATCACACATCCAGTGGCCGTTGACCTCTGGATTGTGTCTTGGTCTCACCCGCCATAGGCCCTCTTCGTTGTAGTAGACATTGACATTACAGCCCGTAGAGCAACCCGGGCAAATGCTCTCGGCCGTTTTCAGATACCAAACCCTCTGACGAAAACGAAAGTCCTTGCTGGTCAAAGCTCCCACGGGACAAA
Source organism: Bdellovibrionales bacterium (assembly GCA_007121385.1). Taxonomy (GTDB): domain Bacteria; phylum Bdellovibrionota; class Bdellovibrionia; order Bdellovibrionales; family UBA1609; genus SKYF01. The sequence goes on along the minus strand of SKLV01000013.1, from coordinate 59,312 downwards.
TGTCCACCGTATTGAGGGAGTACTTATTGTCCAAGGGCCTGTCCTTAAAGGTACCGATCTCACTGCGGTCCCCCCGGTTGAAAATTCCCAATTCATGGGTTTTCGAAACCTCATCAGTGAAACGCACACAGCGAGAACACAATATACAGCGTTCACTGTCCAAAACCACAGTGGGTCCCAAGTCCACAACCTTGCGCTTCTTAACCTTGCGCTCAGCCATCTCCGGGTCGTACTTGCCGAACTGCATATATTGATCTTGCAAGCCACACTCCCCGGCCTGATCACAGATGGGACAGTCCAAGGGATGGTTGATTAAGTGAAAATCCAGCCCCCAGCGCACCACATCTTTAACAGTCTCCGAGTTGTTATTGATGACCATCCCATCCTGCACCATGGTGTTGCAGGCAATCTGAAGCTTAGGCTGCCCCTCAATTTCCACCATACAAAGCCGGCAGACCCCAGCCACCGAAAGACCAGGATGCCAGCAGTAATGGGCAATATCCTGACCGGAGAGTTTAAAGGCCTCGATAATGGAGGTTCCTTGGGGCACTTCCATCTCTTTGCCGTTGATCTTACATTTCAACATGAGCGGCTCCCTTGACCTTTGATCGTCCTTCTCTCACATAAAACTCAAATTCATCGCGAAACTTTTTAACAAAGCTGATCGCTGGTAGAGCCGCGGCATCAGAAAGAGCACAAATTGTTCGCCCCATCATATGCTCCGAAACCCTGACAATGAGGTCGATGTCCTGCAGTCGACCCTGACCTGACAAAACACTGTGGACGATTTTATTTAACCAGCCCGTGCCCTCCCGGCAAGGAGTGCATTGGCCGCAGGATTCGTGGTGATAAAAGTGCATAATCACCCCCAGTAAGTCCACCATGCAGTTGCTGTCATCGATGACTATGACGGCCCCTGATCCCAACATACTGCCGAGCTGAGCTAGGGACTCATAGTCCATATTGGCTTGGGCACACTCCTCAGCCGTAAGAACTGGCGCCGATGAACCACCGGGAATCACCGCCTTCAATTTGCGCCCTGGCTTAAGTCCTCCGCACTCATTGTTGATTAAATCCATCAGAGGATAACCCAAAGCCACCTCATAGGTTCCCGGCTTGACCACATTTCCAGACACCGAAAAAAGTTTAGTGCCAGCCGATTTCTCTGTGCCATGCTGGCGATAAGCCTGAGCCCCTTTGTCCACGACAGGAATCACCGCGGCCAAAGTCTCCACATTGTTCACAATAGTGGGCTTACCCAAATAGCCTTTAACGGCTGGAAAGGGAGGCTTCAACTTGGGCTGCCCCTTCTTTCCTTCAAGAGAAGAGATCATTCCTGTCTCTTCCCCACAAATATAGGCTCCCGCTCCCACATAGACATCCATATCGTGGTCAAAGCCACTGCCCAGAATATTTTGTCCCAAAAAACCGGCCGAGTAGGCCTCTTTCAAAGCCTCTCTGACAATGCGAATGGAGTCATCGTACTCGCCGCGAATGTAGATGTAGGATTTTTTTGAACCAATGGCAAAAGCCGAAATAATCATTCCCTCAATCAGCTGGTGAGGGGCCCGTTCCATCATAAGGCGATCCTTAAAGGTCCCCGGCTCTCCCTCATCCGCATTGCAGAGCAAATAGCGAGGTTCTCCATTATCAGGTAAAAATCCCCACTTCACTCCGGTGGGGAAGCCAGCTCCGCCTCGACCACGCAGCCCCGAGGCTTTGACCTCCTCCACAATGGCCTTAGGATCCATCTTGAGCGCTTTGGCTAAAACTCTGTAGCCATCATGCTTTTTATAGCCCTCCAGGGATCGGTATTCGGGCTTGTCATAGTGTTCACTGAGTAGTTTTATTTCCATGACCTCTATTCCAATTCCTTAATGATTTTCACAGCCGAATCTGGACTTAAGTTCTCATAGTACCGATCATTGATCTGCATCATGGGTGCAGTCCCACAAGAACCCAAGCACTCCACTCGGGTTATAGTCAGCTTTCCGTCCTTACTGACTTCCCCTTCCTTCACATCAAAGGACTTGCACAGGTGATGGGTCAGCTCCCGAGCTCCATTCATCGCGCAGGAAATATTGCAACAGACCTGAACATGATGGCGACCCACCGGCTCCCGGTTGAACATAGTGTAAAAGCTTAAAACCTCATTGATGTGAGCCTCTGGAATATCCATCAGTTGGCTCAAATAGCTGACGGACTCAGGGCTCACCCAGCCCTGATTCTCTTTTTGCACCCGATAGAGACAGGGGATCACCGCCGAAAGAGGTGTCTCATAGCGCTTGAGCTCGGCTTTCACAAATTCCACACCTTCTGCTGAGAGTTGAAAGTCTGCCATAAATCTTAACCCTATTCCTCTCCTTAGCCTTGGCCAACCCGGCTTAGCGGTCCAGCTCTCCGGCAATTAAATTCATACTCCCCAAAATAGCGATCACATCGGCCACCAATCCTCCCGTGACCTGCTTGGGAAAGGACTGATAAATGGCAAAGCAGGGAGGGCGCACTTTCAGACGATAGGGCTTACCACTGCCATCGCTGACCAAGTAAAAGCCCAGCTCTCCATTGGCCGCCTCAGTGGCATCATAGAGCTCTCCCGGCGCTGGCCTGAGTCCTTTGATGACCAACATAAAGTGGTTCATCAAACCCTCGATGTTGCCATATACATCCTTTTTTTCCGGCAGAACAATGCCCTTGTCGCGGATGGTGTAATCCCCACCGGGAACATTCTTAGCCACTTGCTCGAGAATGCGAATGGACTGACGCATTTCCTCTACCCTCACCAAGTAGCGGTCGTAGACATCTCCGGAGGTCCCCACCGGGACATCAAAGTCCAGCGTCTCGTAGCCGTAGTAGGGATCGGCCTTGCGCAAGTCCAAGCTCACTCCCGTCGCCCTCAGACAGGGGCCCGTGTAACCCCACTCAATGGCCTCTTCGGCAGAAATACTTCCCACCCCACGAGTGCGCTGAATCCAGATCTTGTTGTTGGTCAAGAGCCTTTCTAGGTCATCAACCCCTTGGCGCATCTCTTTGCAGAACTGAAGAACCTCATCAAACCAGCCCTCGGGTGGGTCCTGAGCCATCCCCCCCACTCGAGTCATGGCCACCGTCAGTCGGGCTCCGCAGAGGCGCTCAAACAAAGTGTAGACCTTTTCCCGATAGGTAAAGAGGTGAAAAAAGCTCGTCATCGCCCCTAGATCCAGAGCATTGGCACCAACGCAGATGATGTGATCGATGATTCGCGACAGTTCACAGAGAATAACCCGAATGGCTTGAGCCTTGGGAGGAATTTCCACCCCTAAAGCCCTCTCCACAGCCTTGCAGTAGCCCACATTGTTCATGGGAGCTGAGCAGTAGTTGAGACGATCGGTGTAGGGGATCACCTGGTTATAAGGATGTGTCTCCGCCATCTTTTCAAAACAGCGATGCAGATAACCAATCTCCACTCCGGCCCGGTGGATTTTCTCTCCATCCAATTCTGCCATAATTCTCAATGTTCCATGAGTGGCGGGATGAGAGGGTCCAATGTTAAGGGGCACTAAGTCCTTGCTCTCATCAGGGACGTAGTCGGGATCGTTATCAAAGTGAATGGGGAGAGCCTCTGTGCAGTGCTGTTGCAAGTCTGCAGGATAGTCTTTCCGCAGAGCATGCCCTTTAAACTGATGGTGACAGAGAATACGCCTTAAGTTGGGGTGGCCGGAAAAGGAAATGCCAAACATGTCATAGCACTCCCGCTCAAACCAATCAGCCCCCTTCCAAACTGTGGTGGCGGTGGGAACCGACTCTCCCTCGGCCAGCTTGGCTCTCAAGCGCAGCCGTTTAAAGCTCTTGCTGGAAAAGAGCTCGTAGCAGACATCAAAGCGCTTTTCCCTCTCGGGATAGTCCGCCGCTGCCACATGCATCAAAAAGTCAAACTGACCCGTTTCCTTCAGATGGCGAAGAACAGGAACCACCTGTTCGGGAGGCAAATCCACCACATTGTCGCCCAAGACAAAGTTACACTCAAATTTGTTGCCAGGAAATTTCTCATTGAGATCCTGACGAATGGATTCTGTTATATTTTTCATCGATAAACGCCCGGCTCCCAGTGATCCCGCCAAGGGCGGGGAACATTGTCTTCAATCATTTTTTGAATGGTCATGACTCCATCTAAAACGGCCTCAGGAGTGGGCGGACAACCGGGAATATAGACATCCACAGGAACCACCTTATCCACTCCCTGGAGCACATGATAGGCACGATAAAACCCACCCGAGCTGGCACAGGCCCCCATGGAGAGAACATATTTAGGCTCAAGCATCTGTTGATAGATGCGGATAATGATTGGCGCCATTTTTTCTGTAATAGTTCCGGCCACGATCAACAGATCGGCCTGGCGGGGTGAGAAGCGCACCACCTCAGCCCCAAAACGGGCCAGATCGTAGCGAGGCATCATCACCGACATCATCTCAATACCACAGCAAGCTGTCCCATAGGGCATGGGCCAGAGGGAGTTTTTTCGGCCCCAAGCCACAATCTTATCAATGCGAGTGGTGAAGGCGAAGGAGCGAGTTTCCTCCACCAACTGACGATCCGAAGCCCCTGGCTCCCCCTCCGGGGAAGGGTCTGGACTCTGTGTGGCTACAGCCTTTTGCGACATACAGCGACTCCCAAAATGTACTTTGAGCATATGAAAGTTATCTCCCAAAACTTAGCACCATTCCCGGCCTAAAGGTACCAAGTTCCTGGTGCGGCGGCGGTGCGTCCTAGTTCCCCCACCCCCTATGCCCTCAAATTAATTTGAATAGCTCCAAGCCCAGACGGTAGGCCAGCCAACAGGCTCCAATGCAGAACAGATTTTGCGCTAGAACATAGGTGGCCGCAACCGTCCACAGCCCCGATTCTCCTAAGCGAATCACATCCAAGGAGTAACTGGAGTAGGTGGTCACCCCTCCCAAAAATCCCACGGCTAAGGCGGCCGCAAAAGGGCCCCACTGGGAGTGACCGCGAAAGACCATATCGGCATAGAGCAGACCGATCACTCCACTTCCACCAACATTGACTAAAAGCGTCGCCCAGGGAAAGCTCGTGACCCCAAGCCAAGTGATCACCCACCAGCGTAAAGCCACACCTAAAGCGCCTAAAGACAAAGTTAAGATCAACCAGTGCATTGCTCCCCCATCCGCCAAAGAGCTCTCTCCACCCCACTATATGGGGTGGGGCTCAAGCCCCCGTCAAGATTAAAGCCAGAGGAAAATCCCCATAGACCATCAGCTTGTCCCTTTGTTAGCCTCAGCCCATGCCCAAGACCTTGTCCCGCCCCTACCGCTTTTACATCCAAAAGCACAAAGGCCTTTTTAGCTTAGGGGTGATCGCCCTTCTCATCACCAACCTCTTTGACAGCTTCATTCCTCTGTTTATTGGCCAGGCCCTGGACCGCATTGTGGATTTTGAGTCCATGACCGAAGTGACTAGGACCCTAGGGGTCATTGCCGGACTCACATTGGGCCTCTCTGTGTTTCGCTATTTTTGGCGGATTCTTTGGGGACGCTTTCATGTCTCCGTGGCGGATGATCTGCGCCAGAGAATTTACAGCCATTTTGTTCAGCTCGGGCCCGGCTTCTACCAACGCCGAAGCACTGGAGATCTGATGAGCCTGATCAACAATGACGTGAACTCTTTCCGCATGGCCATTGGCCCGGGAATTTTAATTCTTCTGGATGCTGTATTTTTGATTCTCATTATCACCCCCATCATGCTCAGCCTGTCCGTGCCCTGGACGCTGAAAACACTTGTTCTCATGCCCTTAGTTCCCTTTGTGGTGAAAAAAGTCATTGATGAAATTCACAACCGCTATCGAAGGCAGCAGGACCAGTTTGCTGAGCTCTCCGGTTCAGCTCAAGAGGTCGTCTCGGGCATCAAAACAATCAAAGCCTATGCTCAGGAAAAAAACCAAACTCAGCTATTTAATGTCTTTAATCGAAAATATGAGATGGCTTGCAATCAAGTGGCTAAGGTGGATGCCTCTTTTAGCCCTGTGCTTGAGCTCTCTGTGACAGTGGGCAGTGTCATTCTGCTTGTGGTGGGAGCTCCGGCTGTCATTGCGGGAGAAGTCACCGTGGGCCAATTTTTTGCCTTCTACCAGTACATTCAAAGAATGGTCTGGCCCATGAGTGCCTTGGGAATTGGATTTAATTATATTCAAGAGGGCAACGCCTCTTTTGCACGAATTGGAGAGGTTTTAAATAGCCCGCCGGACATTCTCCCCCAGGGAAAAACAGCCGTGGAGCATTTTCAAAAACTAGAGGTCCGTCACCTCAACTTTTTCCATCCAGACAAAGACCTGCCCACTCTTAAAGATATTTCTTTTACTCTTAAGGCGGGTGAGATTTTGGGAATCACTGGTATGACTGGTTCTGGAAAGTCCACCCTGGTGGACCTTCTCACCCGGGTACAGCCCGCCCCGGCCCAAAGTTTATTTATCAATGGCATACCCGTGGAGGATATTGAACTCTCCCACTATCGCCGTCTAATTTCAGTGGTGCCCCAAGATGCCTTTTTATTCAGCAATACCGTATCTCAAAACATTGCCCTGGGCTGCGATGCCGAAGACCCACAACAGGTCGAAGAGGTCAGCCAAGTTGTGGATATGGACAGGGAGATTCGGGACTTCCCCATGGGTTATGAGTCTATTTTAGGAGAAAAAGGGGTGAACCTTTCAGGAGGCCAGCGTCAAAGACTGACTCTGGCCCGGGCCCTTTTGCGAAAAGCCCCAATGATCATTCTTGACGACTCCTTAAGCGCCGTAGACCGCCAGACGGAAAAGCGGATTCTAGATCAAATACAGTCGGCACTTGCCGATAAAGACTCTCAGGCCAAAGCCCCCGCCTGCATTATCATTAGCCACCGGCTGGCCGCCCTAGAGTGGGCTGATCAAATTCTAGTGCTGGACCAAGGGCAAGTGGAGTGCTTTGGCCCCCGGGAAAAGGTTTTGCGCGAATCCCCCACTTTGAGAAAAATCGCCGCTCTGCAATCTGAGTCTGAGGGAGTTTTTAATCCCGATGAGGTGCCCAACTATGTATGAGGAGAACACCCGTCCCCCTATGAGTTTGGGGCTTCTCCTGAAAAAAATGTGGCCCTTTATGCGAGAACATAAAAGACGACTCGTGTGGGCGACTCTTCTGGTCCTGGCCTTTGTGGGGGTGAGTCGGAGCCTCCCCATCCTTTTTGGACTGGCCCTCGACGAGGGGATTGAAAAGGGCGATCTGTCCATGGTGTGGCTCATTGCTGGCATCTACCTCCTCTTTGAAGCCCTGCGCTCCTCCTTGGCCTTCGCTCAAAGCTATTTGATGCAAAAAGTAGGCAATCGCATTTTATTTAATGTGAGAGAAAAACTCATCGATCATGTGCAAAGTCTTCCGGCCCGCTATTTTGACAAGAACCCCATTGGAAGAACCGTCACTCGAGTGACCAATGATATTCACTCTTTAGGTGAGCTTTTTACCCAAGGATTCACGGCCATCTTCGTTAACCTGATTGAACTTCTCTCCATTGTCGTTGCCCTTGTTTACCTTTCTTGGAAGTTAAGCTTTTTGACTCTTTTTATAGCCCCCCTTTTGATATGGTTTTCTGTCCTGATCAGTCGAAAAATCCGAGCTGTGTTCGCCGAACAAAAGCGGGTCATTTCAGCTATCAACTCCTTTACCGCCGAAAGTATTAATGGGATTAAGATTATTCAGGTCTTTGACCACTCCGAGGCCCGAAAAAGAGGCTTCGCCAACCTCTCTGGAGAGTACAAAAAACAACAGTTTAAAGGTGTCCAGCTCTTTGCCCTGCTGTGGCCACTTCTCGAGGCCTTCAATCTAGTGACTATCTTGACAGCTCTTTTTTTCGGAGCTCTTTTCCAAAGCCAGCTGGCTCTCACCGTAGGCACACTCAGTGCCTTCGTGTTGCTGCTTCAAGGGTTCTTTAGACCCCTTCGAGTGATTTTAGAGCGCTACAATGCTCTTCAGAACTCTTTGGCCAGTGCCGATCGGATTTTTACTCTTATGGATGAACCCGAAGAGGACCTGGGGGGACAAGAGCTGGGGGACTCTCCCCTAAAAGGCCGGATTGAACTGAAAGGCCTCTGCATGCGCTATGAGAACAAAGGCCCCTGGGTCCTCGAGGACCTGAAACTCTGCATTGAAGCTGGAGAGTCGGTAGCCCTGGTCGGCCGGACCGGCAGCGGCAAATCCAGCTTAATTGCCGCTTTACAGAAACTGTACCCCTACCAAAAAGGGGAGATTTTTATTGATGGCATCGCTTTAAGCAAAATGTCCGCGCGAGAGGTTAGAGGCCGACTCAGTGTGGTCCAACAAGACCCTTTTTTATTTCGCGGCACGGTGGCCTCAAACATCAGTTTAAATAGCCCTCAGATTTCTCTAGAACAAGTCGAGGAAGCCGCTCGGAAGGCTCAATGCAGCCTACCTCTCAACAAAAAAATTGAGGAAAAGGGAGCGAACTTAAGTCTGGGCGAGCGCCAACTCATTGCCTTTGCTCGAGCCCTAGCTTTTAACCCGGATATCTTGATCCTGGATGAAGCCACAGCCAATATTGATTCTCTGAGCGAAGAGAAAATTCAACAGGCCATTGGAGAACTGACAAAGGACCGCACCAGCTTGATCATTGCTCATAGGCTCTCAACCATCTTAGCCTGTGATAAAATTGTGGTTCTGGACAGAGGAAAGATTGCCGAGGTGGGCTCCCACTCTGAGCTTCTGGCCAATCAAGGCCTCTACCACAAGCTGTGGAGGGCTTCGCAAAAATCCCAAAACCGCTCCACAGAGCTGCCTCCATTGGTTTAGTCATTTAATCTTCTGGCTCGAGTGTAGGACTGCTCAGCCACTTGGCTTTGACGATGCCACTTAACGGCTTCCTCACGATAGGCTTGACGACGGTCCAGCCACTTTTGCCTTTGAGCCAAAGCCTGTTGCTCCTTGAGATCAATTTCCCGATTGAGCTCAGCCAGGGCCGTGCGCTGAGAATCCCACCCCTCTTTGTCTTGCTCCAGCTGCTGAAGCTGAGCCTGATAGACTTGGATATTTTTTTCCCGCTGTGCTTTGTTTTTTTCCAGGGCCTCTAAAATTGCTCTGAGCTCAGCAATTTGCTTTTGCTCAGTGGCCAACTGGGCCGCTTCTTCTTTTTGAAAGCCCTGAATCTGCTTTTGCACTTGATCAATGAGAGCTTTGTTCTTCTCGATATTACTGGTGTTTTGATTCAGCTGAGTTCTCTGCTCTCGCAGTTGTCGGACCGCCTGGGTGGCTTCAACCGCATTAGCACTACTGGCCTCCATATTGGCTCGGTACTGCTGCAAATTGGCTCTTGAGTTCTCCAAGTTTTGTCTGAGCAATTGTATTTGTCCCTGAACATCCGCCTCTGAAGCCACTGCCACTCCGGTCATTAAGACCAGTCCCGTGACGATGATCATTTTTACCCTTTTCATAGACCTCTCCCTTTTTTAGTTCCCCAATTTTGAAATACCATGAACATTTGGACAGTTATTTCTGAGTGTGGACCTGTAGGCACCAATCTCATCCTTCCAAAACTCTCCACGAAAACTCCAGCTCAGATTGCGCTCGGGCTGAATGCTGGCAGGAATTCGGTTGGGAGCTCCAACCTGTCCACCAGCCGCCTGAAAGCGAATGTTCTCTCCGCTCCCTGAAAAGACCTCATAGCGAAGAAACTCATTCTTATCCAAAAGATCACTAATTTCTCCCCTGACCCGACGAAGATCAGTCAGAACGAAGTTCCCGGCCCTCTCGCGAAGTTGTCTGCGCTCCTCTGCAAGACGCTGCTCTCCATTTTCTTTTAGACGAAGAAATCCCTGTCTCCCCTGCTCGTAAATGGCCAACTGATACCTGTAGCCCACCACTAAATCTCTTTCTGTGCGACGCTGTCCTCTCAACTGGTTCACTTGAGCCGCCAAACTGGAGTCGGTCTCAGCTCTTTGAAGAAGAGCCACAGCTTGATCATAGCGCTCCTGGGACCGGGCCATCCTCACTCGAACCCTCTCTTGCTCGGCACGAATTTGGTCTGCCACTCCTTTAAACCGATCCCCCTGATCCGCCTTGGTGTTCAGATGAGCCTGTAAGCTTAAAAATGGACGTTGACGGGCCACTTCACGCAGAGCTCTGTAGGGAAGTCCATCCACATCTTGAGTGCTACGCCCTTGGAGATAGCGCCGAACTGTGTCGTAGGCCTGTTCACTGGGTTTTCGTCCCCCTAAATATTCATCTAGCTTGGGCAACCAGGGTCTGTACTGGTTCTCAAGAAGGCTGAGAGTTTGATAGGCGTCCCCATACTGACAAATATTAAGATATCCAATAGTCCGAATGGCAAAAGACTCCGGCTTATAAACGGCTGTGAAGTAGGGAGAGTGCAGGGAGTACATGTTGCCAATAGCCCCTGCGTAGTCATTGATGTGCAACTGAGACCAGCCCTGTTCTATCAAAGCCTGAATCCACAGAGGGTTCTCTTTATCCACAGATCGGTAGAGGTTATGAGCCCTTTGATAGTCTTCCTTTTGAAATAACATTCGAGCTAAGTTCAGAGTCACCAGGGCCTGAAGATTTCTGTCCGCTGCAGATCGCCCCCGCCCCAAAGTCTTATGAAGCTCATCCAGAATAGATATGGCCCTATCCACTCGCTTTTGGGAATACTCACTGAGAGCCACAAGATACTGAGCCCGATGGTGATCTCTATGCCCTGCTTTGACCCGGTTGGCAAAATTGAGGGACCGAGAGTAGTTCTTATCCCGAAACTGCTGGCGAGCCATCAGATAATAAGCCCGGCCCTGAGCGGCTTCGGGTAGAATAGAGAGGTCTCTCACCTGGGCCACAACAGCTGTGACCTCTCCGGCATACTCCTCCGGGAGCTCCATTAACCGAGCCAAGGCCCTCTGATAAAAAGGACTGGAGGGCTGGCTGGCCAGGGGTCTAAGCCTGTACAGCGCCTCGGAGAAAAGAGACATGCGAAGGGCACAAGCTCCCGCATAGTAGTTGGCCTCTTGGCGAAGAGAGGCGTCCTCTTTAGCCAAATCATGAAACAGACCTATGACCGTGGGGCAGCGGTTGCCCTTGTCATACAAAATCAGAGCCGCCAGAAGGCGCATTTGATTCTCGGTGAGAGGTTTCACCTCTTTGAGGGAAGGCTCCTCAACCGGCTTAATATCCATCTGGATGGCCGCAATAGAAGCCTGAGTGACCGGGCTCTCAATTTGGGTTCGCCCATCCTGAACCTGTCGAGGCGCCCCCACAGAGGCCAGACTCATCTCGGTCCAGCGGCGAACCTCCTCCTCATTCACCAGTGATGGACTGGGCAAAGGCCGAGCTTCTCGGTCGCGAACCTGAGCCACGCGGAGATCGGGTATTACAAACTGATTTCTTGAAACTCTAGGCTCGAGTCCCACATCCAAGCGAGGGATCTCTCTTCGTCGCAATCTCACTTCCCGAGTGCTCCCATCGGGCTGAGTTTCCTGACGGGTCATCTCTACCTCAAAAACCGGCACCCCAGCTGGGTTTCGCTTGAGATCAGGGCTGGCCTGTCGTCCAGGAGTTGAAACCTGCACGGGAGCCACCTCCGAAAGAGATTGGGTCACTTGCTCAATCTGCTCTGGACTGGGACCTCTTTCTTCACTGGAGGTTCGCTGATAGACTTCCGAAGTGGAGTCCGCTTCCTGCCCCTGTCTATCCCTCCACCAAGTTTGGGCTCTCTCCACTCCAGCACTGACCCTCTGTTGAAGAGTGGGACGAGAGGCTGTTGGAGTCTCTCGTTCCTCCTCTGTCTCTTCAACCTGCTGAACCTTTACATCTTGGGCCCTCTCCACAAGGCCAGAGGGGTCCACAAAGCGAGCCCAAGCCGGTATCGAGACCGCCCCCGCTAAGAAAAATAGTAAAAATTGAGTTTTCACAACTCCCCCCCCTTTACCTAAAATCATCAGTAGTACACACTCACACCCAACATAAATAATGTGGTGTTGGTATTACGGCTTCCCAAAGACTCACCAGTTTGGTGCCGGACAAAGTCCTCTGAAAACCAGCGGTTTTTTAGGTCCATACGAAAAGCCACATTACTGGTAAAAAAGAAGTACTGAGTCACATCCAAGCCATAGGAAAAAGCAGTTTGAGTGGAACTCCCTGAATTAAATCTCTGTTCGTAGGTGGTTTGGCCAAGATGGGGGGTGAACTGCATATCAAAGTAAATGATCCTCCTTCCCATCACGCTCATTTTGGCGTAGATGGGAACAAAGTTGAACCCCACTCCCGTGTAGCTCTTCACCCATCCATGATCTGGCTTTCCCTGATTTCGCTCGGCTAGCGTCCTTACAAAAATACTTTCGTCTAAGTTTGAAATCTGGTGTTGAAGCTCTATGCCAAAGCGCTCTGAAAAATAGTAATTCGCATGAAGGGCCAATGTGTTTCCCGAAGCATAGGGATCGTTAATCAAAGGACCATAGAGAGCGGAGAAAAAAGGTCTTCTTTCCTTTGTGTAAATTCGATCCTGAACAACTTCAAAGTCAGTGTCCTGAGGAGCCCAGTAGCGCTCTTCAATATCACTGATATCCACCCGGTCCGAGCTGGCCTCTTGGGCCTGAACTTCGGTTGTCCAGATCAGTCCAAACCCCAAAAGGGCAACTAAAGATGGGACGAGCCCCCGTGGCCCTATGGTCTTAACTAAGGAAATTAATCCCTGATGCTGCTTTCTCATATGTATTCTCCTTTAAGCGTTCTTTATCCATCCACATTGTCCACTCCCCCTACATTGTACTCTGAAACAAGAAGGGATAAGTGACGTTGACCAGAGTCCCCCCTTTGGGGGCGGGAAACTGCCAACCTGCTATGCGCCGGAGAATACATCCTTCAACCATGGCGTTTCTTAATGAGGTGTTACCAATTGTCTGAGCGGTCACTGAGCCAGAGGATCCTATGGTAAAGCGCACCTGCACTTTCCCATAGAGATCTGGGTTGGCACTGAGTTGACGCTCATAGCAATAGCGAATTTGACCTAGATAACCTTGAATGATCTGGGCAATCACTTCTCGATCAAGCCCTCCTTGAACCTCGGTCTCTTCCTCAAGAATTCCCACTGTGGCATTGCCCACATTGCCCATACTCAAGCCACCAAGCCCCTGAACACTACCCTGTCCCCCGCCACGCCCTGCTGTCCCCACAGCTTGAACTCGATGGGCCTGATTGGTTCCAGCGCTGGCTGTCCCACTCTCCCCTACAGAGGCCGAGCCCACCATAGCTAAAGCCCGACCTACATTTTGATCAGGTCTTTGGCCGACACCCTGAACAAAAGCCGCCTGGTTGGCTGCGCGCTGGGAAATTCGGCCCACCAGCTGACTGATTCCAGCGGCCTGAATGTTATTAACTACCTTTGCAGCCGCAGCACTGGCTTCCTGAGAGGTTCCTCCCGACTCCTGTTCAGGAGTTCCTGTGGCCTGAGGCCTCACTTCTGCCGCTCTCACCGTCTGGCCATCTATGTGCTGACGCAATTGCTGAGCTCTCTCTCTTTGTCTCTGAACTGCCGAGGCGTCATAAATAAGCCGGGTAAAACGATTTTCTTCGGGCTCCAAAGCCACAAACTCCATGGTGGACTTTTCCGGCGCCAAGAGCATCAGCAGGACAAAGAGAAGCATCAAGCTCAGAGAGGCTAAGACTGGACCTCTGAGATTGGGATCCCACAGGGCCTTCACTTTCTCTGCGGGTGTGGCCTCAAGAGTTAAGGAGTTGACCAACCTTTGTTGCAGAACTACGTCTTGGCTGAAATTTTTAACCACCCATTCACGATTCCGAGTGCTGGCAATATGGTGGATTTTTCCCCCATGATGAAATACAAAAGGCTCGTCGCTTTCAAGCAAAGCAGACTCAACAATCACCCCACGACGGCGAACCACCACTTGATGAAAAGTCTGCCCACCAGCAAAAACTTCTGAAGGCTTACGTTCCACGGAAAAAAGACCACTCTCAATCTCTCTTGGAACAGCTTTAAGAACATGGCCACCAATATGAATTTGAGTGCTTCCGGTGATCACATACTCAATCACAGGCTGCTTGCGAATCCATGTACCCTGCTCACTTCCCATATCGCAGATGACCCAGCCGTTATCTCTATACTCGAGAAGAGCATGAACTCCACTGACATTCTCACCCATCAGACGGATTTGAGCACCTCGCGATGACCCCACCGAGGCCACACCTTCTTCAGCCTTTAGGCGGTGACGGCCAACAAAACGATTCATATAACGATGTTCAAGGTCGAGTTCTATTCTCTTCATAAGTTTTACCTCAAATGCTCCACTGAATCGTGAATGTTTTTGTCAAACTGCTCACGCAGATTGTAGAGAGGTGAAAAATTAATGCCCCTTCGTTGGCTCAGATAAGCCCCGTCCGGATTTCTCACCACCCCATCCACGGGGCTTCCATCAAACTCTACATCCTGACTTTTGCGATAGATCACTCTCTTATTCCGAGTCTCACCACCCTTGGAAGAAGCCTCCGAAGCTCCTGCACCCCATCCAATGAGAGCTGAAAAGAAAAGGCTGCCTGCCCAAAGAGCAGGAGCTAGAAATAGGCTGACAATAACCACTTTGAGCGAATCACTTGATTTCTTCATGGCGTCCCCTTTTCTGAGCCTTCAGCACTCGGTTCCCGCCTCGGCGAGGAGGCAGCCAAAGCCTGGGCTCTTTCCAAAGCCAGCTCTTCATTGAGCTTGTCCAATCGAGCTCTCAACTTCTGGTCAGATGAATTTTCTCGAGCCGCTCGAGCCAGTAACTCCTGAGCCTGCTCTCTCTGGCCTCGCTCCAACTGGATCTCGCCAAGAGCAACCAAAGCGGCAAAATTCTGTGGTTCAGACTCCAAAACTTTAGATAGGTGATGGTTAGCCTTGGCAGAATCCTGATCCCTAAAATAAATGAGGCCTAGAGCAAGATGAGCGTCCATCAAATCAGAATCGTAACGAAGAGCCTGCTGATAGCTCTCCATAGCTTTTTCATAATCGCCCATGGCCCACTGTACTCGCCCCATTTGATAAGTAAGAAGAGAGTTTCTTGGGGCTTTCTTTAAAGCCAAGTCAATCATCCAAAGGGCTCTCGGCAAGCGCTGGGTGGCCTCTGCAGACAAGCTCAGGTAATAGGCTCCCCATGGCCCCACGGGCTCCGTCTGAGCCAGGTGCTGACCTATGGCCTCCACTTGAGGCCAATTTTGACTTCGGACACAGGCATTGGCTTGCGCCACTAGGGCTCTCCAGGAGCTCTCCTGGCTCCAGGATTCAGAGGTTCTTGGGCATTGGGGACCAGAGGAACGCGACTGGCGCACACTTTCGGATCGGAGCCCCTGAACATATTGTTCTGCATCCACCGATTGAGTCCCCTTGGTCGCACAGCCCAAACTTTGAATCACAAGAATGACTAAACTAAAGCCGATGGCTTTCTTCATGTTCCTGCCCTCCTGGAAAAAATGGGAAGCGAAATAGCCGGAGACCCCACCTCCACAGTCAACGAAGACCGGGGCTGCATGTTGAGTCGATCTAAATCCTGCTGCAACTCCGCTATGCTGCCATCGCGAAGCTGCATTCTCTTAGCGGCAGCAAGAGCCTGGGCAATGGTGTCGACACTCTTCTCCTCCATGGGAATGGCAAGGTTCTCAAGCTCTCCCCTAAAAACTGGCTCATCACTAGCCGCCAAACCCGTCGGGAGAGGCATCTCCCGGATCGCCTTGACAAAATGATCGTAACAAGCTGAAAGGCGGCGCATGGATTTGATGGTGTACTCAGGGTCCCCATAGCGGATTGTGGCCTGGTAGGCGGCCTGAGCCTTCTCCAAGCGCTCTGTCTTAATAGACAAGACCATGGCCACTCGCTCTGCTCTTGACCTCAAGCTGGCACTGACAAACTCATCCTCTAAAATTCTGGCTTGAATATAGCGAGCCTTCGCTCTGGCCCTAGAGCCTGCGGCTCGCCCCATATTCAATACAGATCTGGCCTGAGCAAAGGCCTCGGTCGGCTTTTTCTGGTTATAGAGTCGCTCGGCGAGCTCAGCGGCGGCCAAGGCGGCCTGGGGCTGTCGCCCCGATTGGGCTATTCTCTCTGTGAGACGCCAGTATTCCCCTTGAGCTCCAGTACTCTCTGCCAGAGCCAATTGACGCTCAAGAGCTGAGAAAGCCATATCTCTATCCGAAGCTCTTTCTAACTCCTGATAAAGTCTTTGCCCCTGAGCCAGATTCCCACTGAGAACAAAAAAATCAGCCGCCAGAGACTTCCACTTTAATTCCGAAGGACTATCGACCTGAGCTAGAGTCATTAGAACTGAAGCGCCCTCAGTGAGTTCAGCCAAGCTCTCAAAAGTCTGAGCTGCCTTAAGAAGAGCATCCACAGCCTGATCTGACTTTGGGAAAAGGCGCTGGAACTCCACTGCATCTCGGGCCCCTTGCAGATGATCCTGAGTTTTGAACTGCAGCTGAATTGCATTCCACCAGGCCTTTTCAGCTAGGGGTGAACGCGGGTTCTCAGTGGCAAACCTCTTATAACCGGCAATAGCTTGAGAGTACTCCCCTTGCTCTTCTTGGGTTTGAACTTCCAGGAAGTAGGATTGCTCATAGATTTCCTCTAGCTTTTTCACCCGCTCTGCAGCTAGACTCTTACGGCTTTTTAGGAGGTCTGCCGCATACTGCTTTAAAGCGGTATAGTCTTTTCGAATATTCAAAATATCCAAGTAAAGATCTTGTGCCTGAAGTCCACGGGGTTGACCCGAAAACTCCTGGCCTAAACGCAAGAACAGAGGAGCTGCTTCATCATAGCGACCCTTCTCGTAGGCCACAATGGCCACTTGAAACTCCACATCCAATCGGAACTCTCCCTTAGGGTGATTCTCCACATAGAGCTTAGCCAACTCCCTAAAAGTCTTTTCATCTCGATCAGACCATTGACCGCCTTCACCCACGGCCTTTTGTAAACTCAGGAGAGCCGCATAGCTGGCATCATGTCCCATAGCAACCTGAGTTTTTCCCATTCTCTGGCCCACAATGGCATACTGCTCACTGGCCTGACGAAACTTATCCCGCTGGAATAGAAGCTCTGCATAAGCGAAGCGAGCCTGGTCAGACCTCTCTCCTTCGGAGTTGCGCTCAAGGTATATTTCAAAGGCCTTTTGTGCTGACTCAGCAAAAATAGGATGGTCCTGGTTATTGCGCCAAGTCCTGAGCCACTTTCCTGCAAGATGAAGGGAAGTTTCGTTGAGCTGCTCCTGACAGCTCTCCACGACTTCTGCCCTATCCTCAGCCAGCTGATGTCTCGCCCACCGACTATCCACACTGCAAAGGGCATGAAACTGCTCAAGTTGAGTCACGGCCTCATTGCGCAACCTCATATTCTCAAAGTTGTGAACCATGTCATTGTGAACTTCAGCCAGGCGGTTGGACTGGCGTAAATTTCGAATAAAGTCATTGAGCACAATTCTCTTGTCCTCAAACTTGCCATGATGCGAGTACAGGCGGGCCAGCCGAATTAAACTCTCATCCGGCCCCAACTCTCCGGCCTGCCGACTAAAATAGCGAAAAGCCTCTTGTGGCCCCCTCACACTGCTAAAAAACAATGTCATATCAGTCAGAGCCTCTCGACGCAGATCTAGGCGGGCATCCAGCTGAGCCTCAGCCACCCGGCGCCCAAAATCCACAACGGCCTCTAGCTCTTTTAAAGCCGCTTCCGTGTCCCCTAGGTTGTAATGAGACCAACCCGCTTTGTAGAGTCCATAGGGATAAACCCGAGCCTGGGGAAATTTCTTAATCTGATCAAAGTGCTTTAAAGCTCTGTTAAAGTCCTGGCGCTCAAAGTTAATTTCGCCCACGGCCAAATGAGCATCGGGAATCAGGGGTGAGTTAGGGTACCTCTCGATTAACTGTAGGTATCTCTGTTCGGCTGGACGCCCCTGTCCCACCTGCTGGCGGGCAAATGCGTTGTTGAACACTACCAAATCCATTTGATTGTACCGGGGGAATTGTCGTTGAATCCTCTCGTACACTTGAATGGCTTCAAAAATGGCCTGGCGTCCCTGACGATTTTTCATTTCTCTAGGCAAAAAGCTGACCTCAGTGTCAGAACTCCGATGCAAGTCGAAAAATCTCTCAGACCGAGCTCTTCTCATATAAAGTTCACCGAGCCGCAGCCAGAGATCGGGCTCCATGGGCTTCCCTCGCTCTCGCTGAATCAGGAGTTTCAATTGGTCAACGGCTCTTTCTTCCACCGAGGTAATCAGTAGTTCTGTCTTCACAGCTCTAAGATCATTTCCTCTTTCATCTCCTTCCACCAACCGTAAAGACTCTAAGGGATTCTCTCCTGCGGTCCGACTGTGAGCGAAAGAGGGCGCAAAAAGACCAAAAGAGCTCCCCAAAACTAGAACTCCCAAAACGCGACCGCGCCAGATGTGTAACGACCTTAGGTCCTTTGCCATTTTTTAAACTCCTCCCATCATCCCAAACACCTTAAGGCGACATTGTTGCGAGCTTCATATCCGCGTAGCCAGCCATAGATGAGGTGTACATCACTTTCTTCAACACTTCGTAGTTCAGTCGACTGTCTGCCTGCATCACCACAGTTCCCTCGAACTGATGTTCCACATTGATCTCCGAAATCTCCTGAGATCTCTTGGCATGTCTATCCAGTTCCTCAAAAAGGGGCCGAATAAACTCTGAATCACTTTTATCCAGCACCTCTTTTTCTATTTGCCCCTCCGTCAGCTCGACCACTTTTCGATCGTCCACATAGATTCCATCCAGGGCCACTACAAGACGGAGAGCCTCCACGGGATGAGTATAGGACGAGCTGTAGGGAAGCTTGAGGTCCGCATGAGGAGCAATTTGAACTGCACTGGTCGAGTAGCTCTTAAGCAAAAACACAATCATGATGGTGAACATGTCCACCATCGCGGTGAGCTGCAAAACAAAAGCTGCCTTTTTGTTGTTCTGCTTCATGCGAGCCACAACTTTTTTCATACTCATAACAACTCCTCAGGTTACCCTTCCAATAAATTTCCAAACAACACGTCCGGAAACATAAGTTGGGTTTCCGCAGTCTCTTGGGTTTGTTCATCTACAACCTGAAATCTAACGGCTTCATCCTTGGCGACTCGGGCTTCATCGATGACCTGGACGATATCGTTATAGGCCACCCCAGAACCCGGACGGAGATCCAACCGGAAAACCTGGGGGTGCTCCGTCTTGACTGAGACCAACTCGCGGTGCAGACCCTCTAAATCCCAGGACTTGTCTTCCTTTTTGGGCCCCTGCCACCGACGCACCACACGACCACTGCGCGAAACTTGAAGGTCAAAACCCTTTTCTGTCATGGCCAGGGTGATAGATACCTGGCGCTCCGTCTGCTGACGATCCTGCTCGATGACTCTTTGAACCACCTGAGGAAGAGGGCTTTCAATTATAACCACCCGAACAAACTCCGTGGATAGCAACATGATGGGAATAAGGCACACCATCAGAGCCAACATGGGAGAAAGATCGAGCTCGAAACTCTCCTCGCCTTGGTTTTTTAAATCCGACCTCAGCTTTTTTTTCATTACTAAGCCGTCCTTGTAGCCGAATGAGGCGGCTGAGTGGCTAAACGGCCCATATCTGTATTCACCACCATGGGCGTATAGTGCCGGGTCGTCAGAAGGTCCACCACTTTTGCGGAATGCTCTGACACCTCTTCAAGGAGTCGGTTCTGCCGGGAATGCAAGATAGCATAGGCAATCATCACCGGAATGGCCACAGTCAGGCCCAGAGCAGTTGTATTCATGGCCACTGAAATTCCCTGGGCCAAAAGCTCCTGTTTTTGTGCGGGATCGGCCGAGCTCACTGCCTGGAAGGACATAATCAGTCCATGAATAGTACCCAAAAGACCTGTCAGGGTAGCCACATTGGCCAACATAGCAAGATAGCCCAAACGCTTTCCCAAATTGGGAATGATTTCAGAGAGGGCGATATCTAAGCCCTGATTGATTCCATCATCATCCCGATCCGCGCGTTGCAAGACACCCTTAACCACATGGGCTAAAGGAGCTTTTTCATTGGCTGCACAGAAAGTGATCGCTTCCTCAACCTGGTCATTGAGCACCAAGCTTTTGACCTGCTTCATAAATTGGTCTGTTTTAATGGCATATTCAAAAAAGAGCACCCGGGCCCGCTCGATAATAATAGCTAAAGCCGCTAGACCCATCGCCACAATGACGATACCCGCAAAACCTGAACTTGTGAGAAACTCACCAATTGAACTCATGCACTCCCCCTTATTTTTCTGCGCTCTCGGGGTACATGCTCGGTTTGGCGCTATAGACTTAATTTAACTTTTTAAATCAGAAACTTTTTAAATAGTTTTTTTCATCTCCTGCACTTTCATCAGGCGGCATCCGACCGCTTTGAGTACTCGGCAATAAATTTTTGTGTCGATGGGTTCACATTTGTAAAGCGCACTCCATACATCACCGGCGCCTTTTTATCCTTAACTCCCTCTACAAACTTCTTACTGACCACTTCACATATGGCATTAAAAGGAGGCACTCCGTCTCCGGGCTTAAAGTGCAGATATAACACCTGCCCCGGAGCGACCTCTGAGTTCTCCATGACAAGCCCCGCTCCTCCAGAACTGATCTCTACGCCTTGACCCTTCCAAACCGATCGGTTGTCATGAACTAAAATGGTGCTATTGAAATTCACCCGACGATGACGACGACGGAAAAAGACCTCTTGAATTTCGGGCATCAGGGTGTTTTTAAGCTTTTGAATGGACTCTGTAGAAAAGGGATCAAGTTCAGCAATGCGCATCCAAGTTTCCAAACCAGGCCGCCAGGCGAAGTCAAACTCAAAAACTACTCGCTGCTGCAGCATCTTCACCACATCAGTGTAAGCAAAAGGGCCAAACTTGTTTTCTCCTTTGAGAATATACCACTCCGCAACCATATGAGCCTTCTCTGGATCAGGAGCTTTTTCCGCGGCAAGCCCTTTGAGTTGGGCCTCCTCAGCTTGAATGGTGGCGGCCTCAGGCCCTGGGTCTGCCTTGGGGGGCGGAGCTGAAGGCTTAATGTTTTTTAGCTGCTCTGCCAAAGGGGGGTACTCCATAAGCATCACCCAGTCCGCCTTGACTTCGTCGTAGAGATAATCCAATAAAGCCAGCTCATTGGATTTAACCTTACTGACAATCTCCGCAAGACCAAAAGGCCCCTGCTGTTCCCCATTTTTAGCCACATAAAATAAAGTCTGCCCGCTCATTTATTACCTCTATGGTGGGTTGAAACTCTTTGTCTTAATAACGTCTCAGGCTGACTATCGGCGCTCCAAGGCAAAGACTTAAGTCGGGAATTGAGGAAAAAGAGAGAACTTTCACACAGCGTCTAGGAGTGAACCAAGCCCCTACCAATTGGGCAAAAAGTGCTCATCTTTTACTCAGTAGCTTGGTAAGAATTTTGACAAAAAAATGGAGTTTTGAGGAATAAACTGGTAGTTTTGGCCCACTGTGTTTTTAAAAGCGGAACCACTTTTAAATAAAATCTTAGTTGAGCATCAAGAGCACATAAGAGTTGGGCAGACTCCTCTCTCTGTTTTCGATCTGGACTCGACGATTTTTAATGTGAGCCATCGAACCCAAAATATCTTGCAGGACTTTGCCCGGAAAGAAGACATACAGCGGCGGTTTCCCAAGGAGGCGGAAATTTTAGCGGGAATTCAAACCCAGAGTGAGGACTGGGGCATTAAGGATTGCCTTTCCCGCTCCGGGATTCGCTCGACGGTGGACTTTTTCTTTCAGATTAGAGATTTTTGGGTGGAACACTTTTTTAGCAATCACTACTTGGAGTTTGACCAACCCTATCCGGGGTCTGTGGAATTTGTGCAGCGACTTCATGAGCAGGGCTCCCGAGTGGAGTACCTCACCGGCCGGGACCGACCTCGAATGGGGGAGGGAACTGCAAAAGTGCTCAAAAAATGGAATTTACCCTTAGAAGGTCCAAATAGCTCTCGGCTTAAAATGAAGCCCCACCAAGGCCTCAGTGATGCCGATTTTAAAGTGGACCAACTCAAACAGCTTAAGAACCAATATCCCTTGGTTTACTTCTTTGAGAATGAGCCGGTGATCATCGAAAAAGTGGAACAACACTGTCCAGAGGTGAAGGTCGTCTTTATAGACAGTGTTCACTCCCGCCGAGCTGATCCCCCACTTCATTTGCCCAGAATTTCTTTGAAATGAGACCGAGCCCCAGCCAGTGAGGCCGCCATCAGTGAATGATTTATTTGGCCGTGGTCCAGAAGATCAAAAACATCTGCGATGGGAGTTAAGACCACCTCGAGATCTTCGAAATCATCCAATTGAGGGTCCTGGCTAAGCTCACAGTCCCAGGCTAAAAAGGTGTGCATTTGATTGGATTGAAGTGCGGGGTTGGGGGAGTGGCTAATTACATGAACCCAGTTTTTGCTGGTGTATCCAGTCTCCTCAGCTAACTCCCTCTGAGCGGCCTGGAGGGGACTTTCAGCAGGAGCCCTCGGGTCTGTGCTACCGCCTGGAAGCTCCAAAAAACTCTCCCCTGCCGCGTGGCGATACTGGCACAGCATAACGAAGTGGAGAGAGGGCGTGACTGCCAAAATATGAACCCAATCGGGAAAGTCCATAATGTAATATGCTGGCATCACCCGTCCATCAGGCAGCTGGACTCGCTCGGCTCGAAGTCCAAAGACCTTTGAGTGAAAGATGTCTTTTCGCTCAAGCGTCAGCCACTTTGCATTTGCCTTTTTTTCATCCTCTAAACCCCTGCCTTGACTCAATTTGACCCTCCTGCCAATGGTTTTACTCATATATGAGTTTATTTGTGATTGCCACTCCTATCGGGAACTCCATGGACCTGGGCCAAAGAGCTCGAGAAATTTTAAATCAATCCGACTTGATTATTGGAGAAGAAGCCAAGCCCCTGAGGCGAAGGCTCAGGGAGTGGGGCATCCCCCTGAAACCCATAGAGTGCCTCAATGAACACAGTCGTCCTTCAGACATTCAGGGCCTCCTTCAGCTCTGCCTTGAGCACCCCATGGTGGCTCTCGTTTCCGACTGCGGCACCCCTGGCTTTTGCGACCCAGGAGCCCAGTTAGTGAGTCTCTGTCGTCAAGCCAACGTGCCGGTTTACAGTGTGCCCGGCCCCTCCAGTCTAATGGCTTTTTTGAGCGTCTGCGGAGTTCCGTTAAAAGAGTTTTACTTTCGCGGCTTTCTGCCGGCCCATAGTGAGTCCAGACAGAGGGCTCTGGGGGACCTTAAAAAAATCAAAGTCCCCATTATTATTATGGACACTCCCTACCGCCTCATCAAAACCCTCAAAGATATGGATAAGCTATGGCCGCAGAGGCCTCTCACCTTAGGGCTCGACCTTAGTCGGGAGGATGAGGTCATTCTCCACGGAAAAGCCTCCCAGCTCCTTAAGGGCTTGCCCCGGGAAAAGGCTGAATTTATTCTTTTGGTGGAGTGATTGTCTCAAAATAGTTCACTTTAGACCTAAGTCTAAAGTTTTCTGGGCAAACTGCCGATCAGTCTTACAGTAAGGAGAATTGGAACCATGAAACTCAATGAACTTTTTCAAGCTTTAAGGCTAGCCGCTCTGGGGCTATTGAGTTTGAGCCTCCTCAGTTGTGGTGACGAAGATGCACTAAGTAAACAGATCAAAGTGAGCATTAGCCCTGCCTCTCCTATTGTCATCAACGCCGGGTGGACAACAACCATAACTGATGAAGAGGGCAATGAAACCGAAGTCTCTTTTGCCGGCCCCTGGCTTAAGTTCAACTACTCCATTGACAACCAGTCCGACCGCTACCTCACCATTGCCGGTATTGGCGCCAAAGTGCGGACCTTCAGGTTTGGCAGGGAAGTGGTAGAAGAGTTTACATTTCAACTCCCCTCTGGGATTCCCAGACACGCTGTGATCTCCCCTAAGACCACTGAGACGCTCATTAGAGATATGTTCTTATATGGCTTGCCCGCCTCGGACTCGAATTCCTGGAGTGTGGAATTAATTTTTGAAGGCTGGTATGGAACTTACCAAGAGCCCGAAAAGTCTTATCGACGCAGTTTTTTCTTTAACGCCAACAACTAATCTTCTCTGCTTTCTCTTTGAGCCTCTATCCTTTCCCTAAAATGAGAAAGGTAGAAGTATCGATCAAATCCGGTGTGATAACGACTCCACCTCTCTCCTCCTTCCAGCTCGGACTCCATAAATTGAAAAATTGTATTGAGCTTGCTATCCAGGTCATCAATCATCGCCACAACCAAAGCTTCGGGAAACTTAGGGCGCTTGGGTGAGCCATACTCCAGCTTTCCATGATGACTGAGAACAATATGCTTGAGAACATCTTTGAGCTCAGAGGGAAACCTTTCTATTTCAGCAGCTTTTTCATCAATCAGTTCACAGGCTATAGTCATATGACCCACCAGTCGGCCTCGATCCGTATATTGGATCCCATCGGCCAACTGCAACTCCCAGAGCTTCCCAATGTCATGATAGATAGCGCCAAATACAAGAAGATCACGATCTAACAAAGGCCTATAATGCTCCGCTAAAAATTTCATCATGTTTGTGATCGACAGGATGTGCTCAAGAAGGCCTCCTAAATAAGCATGATGGATGCTCTTGGCTGCCGGACTCTGCATTAATTTTTGTCGGATTTCCGGATCTTTAATCGTGTTCTCTAAGAGTTGTCGAACAAAAGGATTCTGAGTTTCACAAACCAGTCGGCAAAGTTCATTATACATTCGCTCGGGCTCAACTCGATCGGAGGCTACAAAGTCCTTGACTTGATAGTCTTCGGGCTGGGCTAGGCAAATATCGTGCAGAACTATCTGTCGACGATTCTGAAAAAGCTGGACATGCCCCTTCACCTTAACGAAATCTCCATTTTGAAATTGTTCGGACAAAATTTCTACCCGCTCCCACATTCGGGCATTCAACTTACCTGATCGATCACTTAAAGAAAGACTGAGGTACTTTTTACCATTCCGATCGACCAGCAAGGTCTTATCACTCGCTAGAAACACCGACATCAACTGATCTCTTTCTTTGAGGTCAGCAACAAACTGTTTAGAAGCACTGGGGCGAAAGTCTTTCATCCCTTAAACCTCCTATTTTAACATTTGGTGGCAAGTGGACGCTGAGCTGCGAGAATCATATATTCTTAGACCCGCTAAGTGAACTCGATCCTCTGAAAAAAAGAAAAGTACAAATTGCCCCCCAATCGACTCTAAATAGCTCCGATCTTGCAGTCGGACTGAAAAGCCCCCATTTCTCCACTGCCTTAAAAACTGAGGGGTGACATCTAAAACCACAGTGCAGGCCTGGGGCCCATGCTCGGGAACAAACAGGGCCTTGAGTTGTCTCACTTGGTTCCCAGGAAGATCCGGGTCGATCAGAATCTGAAACGAACCTGACGAGGCCCTAATTAAAGAACTCAAATCCAAGTCTCCCCACCCAAGAGCCGATTCTACCCGAACATTGTTATGCAAAACACCCAGGCCGGATTGGTAAATATATGTTGTAACTCCAAAAGATCGGCGCTTTTTCGGTTCAGCACCCATACCTTGAATGAATTCAAGGAGCTCAATAGGAAACAGAGGCCCCTTCTCCAAATCCTGGGGCACTAAAGTGAGCGACTGATAAGAGAGCTCTTTGAACCCCATATCACGACTTTGGCAGGAGATAACGGAAAGGCACAAAAACCAGAAACTCACAAAATGAATAAAGTTTTTCACACTCTGCCCCTATTGAACTGGCAGCAGGCCCTGGTCCAAGGACCATTGGCGAACCTGGTAAAGAGGTTTGTAGTTATCTGAAAGACTAAAACCTCGGATCAGAAAGTTTTGACTTGTGGTGAACTCTCTTTTTTCAAAATGAATTTTTGCAAGTTGCCCCAAGGCTAATACAGATTTGGGGTCCATCTGTAATACCTGCTGCCAGAAGCGAATAGCACATTCAATATCACCATTTCGATAACAAAACCGAGCCTGCAGCACTAAAGGCAAGACCTCATTGCCCGAGCGATTTTGCTCCATAGCATTGGCTAAGGCCACACCGGCTTGATCCATCATTCCCATTTGCCACAGAACATAGGCAAATATGGACTGTACAATAGTATCTCTTGGACTTTGGTTAACTGCGCTGTCTATAGCTCGACGAGCGTCAATCCTTCTACCAATCTTAGCTAAACATAGAGCTCGTAAAGCCATGACTCTGGCGCTTTGCAGAACCCCCTGAACAAAATCTTCACACCAGTCTCGAACTTTTGTCCAACTCATAACATCTCGATGCAGGAGCAAATTAGGCCGAAATTCCTCAATAAGAAAGGGATCTACAGATAAAATGGCCTCCACTTGTGCCTCTGCCCTCTCACTCTCTCCTAACAGGAGGTATATGTAACCCCTGAGCAACTCGGCCTCTTGACGATACTCACTGCTGGAGGCCAAGAGATCTCCAAGCCCCTTTAGGGCTAAACGATAATGGTCTTGGGAGCTCTGATTCTGTCCTGCCTCAAAGTGAGTCATCGCTAACAGCATATGAGCCACGGCCACATCGGGAAAGGTCTCTGCCACGCTGGAAAAGTACTGGATTGCAGTGGAATAATCCTGACGATAAAGAGCAATAACACCTAAATTTAAAGTTGCTGAGTAGTAGTCCGGCTTAAGGAGCAAGGCCTGGTGCAGAGAATCCTCGGCTCGATCCAGCTCCCCATCTTTCAACTCAGACAAACCCATTGCTGTGTGAGCCATGTAGCCTAATTCTGAATGCCCTAAGACTGAGCGCAAAAGCTCACGCCCTCGGACCGTCTGGCCCCCCTCTTGGATTTCCAGAACTCCCAGGTAGAATTTCAACTCCTCGTTTTCCGGATCTCTCTGAGAAGCGGACCGGAGGATCTCATAGCCCTCAGCCACCTCTCCGACATAAATTTTCTTTTTGGCATTGAGAAAGTCATCTTTGGCCTCAGTGTGATCAATCATGGGCCGAACTAAAAAATTGTTAATGAGTACAAAAGAGAGGGCCACGACCAAGCCACCGATAACTGCCATACGCAGCCACTGACTCTTTTTTTGTACTTCTCGGCGAACTCTCTTATCTCCGGACATTGCATAGGCTGGAGCCGGTCGCCCCTGCCTTCGGCTGGCCGAGCCCTCAGCTCCCGGGGCCCCAGAAAAAACTCCCTGATTCACTTTAAAATTCTTGGAGTCCTCGATATCTTTTACATTGTCATAGACAATTTCTTCAGACTGAACAAAACCATCCAAATCATCCGTCAGTTCATCACTGACTTCAGAATCCAGAGCTTCAGTAATACTCTCCGTCAGGCTTCCTCCCATGGAGTCAGTGAAGGTGTCCTCACTATGGTCCTTAAACTGAGCCTGCCTCAGATCTTCAACAACTTTGGCAAAAGCTGCATGGTCCCGTATATAGGACCATCTTTGGTGGGAGTGGGAGATCTCATCAAGAACTACGATTTCTCGACTCTGAAGAAGCTGGATAACATCCTCTTTGGTGAAGGGGCCTAGAATTCTCCCTCCACTTTTGACTAGCCAAGCTAATTCTTGATTCTCCATACATCTATAGTGTGTTTTAAAAATGAGAGGCTGTCACCCTCCAAAGGACGGGAGATCAATGAGCAAAATGTCTCTGGCCCGTAAGAACTAAGGAGACACCCAAACCTTGGGCTCGGGCCAAGACCTCCGGGTCCTTCACGGAACCACCCGGTTGAATCACCCAACGAATTCCCGCTTGCGCTATCTTCTCGATGGAGTCTGGAAAGGGAAAGAAGGCATCACTGGCCAACACGGGAACACCAATAAAACCCGAATGAAAGTGTTGGAATCGGCCAATGGCCTGCTCCACAGCGTCCACACGGTTGACCTGACCCATCCCCAGGCCCAAAGTCTGGCCGCCTCCCGCAATGGCTATGGCATTGCTTTTGAGATGGGCAGCCACTTTCCAAGCCAGAAGAAGATCTGAAGTGATTTGTTTATCTAGGCTTTGGTCCGGAAGCAGGCGCCAGGAATCCTGCCAGACATCGACTTGATCGGGGGTCTGAACTAAGTAACCGCCCAAAATGCTGCGCACCTGAATAGGCTCTTCTTTCCCCAGAAGATCAGGCCAGGCTAAAAGTCTAAGATTCTTCTTCGCAGACAAGAGCTCTCTGGCCTCTAAGGTAAATTCGGGAGCTACAACACATTCTAAAAAAATAGAAGACAAAGCTTGTGCCGCCTCTAAAGTGACCCTCTGGTTAAAGGCCAAGATGCCCCCAAAAGCACTCACGGGATCGGCCTCTAAAGCTCTTTTCACAGCCAAAGAGCTTAAACCCTCTTGAACCCCCACCGACTTTTCCACTGCCACACCACAGGGGTTGTTGTGTTTCACCACCACACAAGCAGGGGATTCATGGGAAAACTCTCGCAACATGGAAACAGCCGCACTGAGATCCAAAAGATTGTTATAGGACAGCTCTTTACCCTGAAGGACCTGAGCCTGGTGAAGCCCTTGACAGGCCTCCCCCTTTGAATCTCTAGAGGAGTACCAAGAGGCTCTCTGTTGCGGATTCTCTCCATAGCGGAGATGGGCCACAAATTGACCCTCGAGACTGAGATCTCCATTTGAAGAGTCCTCTGTGACTGAGACCTTCGCCGATGGATTCAAGTGTTCACTGATCATTCGATCATAATCTGAAGTGTGAGCATAGACCTTTGCCGCAAGAGCCCGACGCTCTTCCAAAGACAGCTCATTCCTTTCACTCACCCACAGATAGTCCTTGGGGTCACAGAGGACTGTCGTACGGGCATAGGTCTTTGCCGCAGCTCTTAGAAAACTGGGTCCCCCAACATCTATCCACTCCAAGAGCTCAGTCTCAGACAAATTCTGCTTTCGAGCTTGAGCAAAGGGGTAGAGGTTGCCAATCACCAAATCAAAGGTCTGTAAACCATAGGTCTCTAAGACTTCACAGTCCTCATCTTTATCGGGTCGCGCCAAAAGAGCCATGTGAATATGAGGATGGAGTGTTTTCACTCGTCCATCCATGACCTCTGGAAACTGGGTTTGCTCAGATACATCCACCACTGAAATGCCATTTTCTCGCAAGTGACGAGCCGTACCACCTGTCGAGACCACTCTGAGACCATTGGCCAAATAAGGCCTCAAAAAGTCAACTAAACCTGTTTTGTCAGACACGCTGACCAAGGCATTCTTAAACATGCTCTTACCTCACTTTTAAAGAGATATACGAGTGGCCAAAGTTTTTAAGTCGTCATTGGTGATAAACAGGCCACCGCCCAAAAAGCCACTGGCGGGCCCTCGCCCCCCTAAGGCATCATCCACACCACCAATAAGGTAGACGCCCTTAAAAAAGTTGTAGCGAGCGAAACTTCGCAAATAGGGGTCCTCCAGCTCAAACAGCTCTAGGGATAGACTCAGACGCCGGTTGAAAAGATGGTAATCTAGGCCCACTCCCCCAGAGTTTTTGATAATGCCACCCTTCACTGTAAAGTCGTGGAAATTTTTAGCAAATAAAACTGAGAATTTAACCTGGTTGGAAAAGGTGGTTAACTCGTCTCGAACCGAAGTCACCCCACCATCAATAGAGGTTTCGGTGACCACCCTTTCGGAAACCCCACGAGGGTCATCGACAATCTGCACCTCATAAAACCGGTCCAGACCGGGCTGTAAACGAAGCCCAAGATAGGACTTGGTCATATCCGCCGAAAACATATATTCCGAATGAAAATCGATACTCGTCTCCATGCTGGCAAAGCCACCCAAAAAACTATTAATGGTCGATATGGCCATATTGAGCTCATCAATGGTGGAGTCGTCGTGAATCAGTCGCCCGATGGTGCCTTCACCGCGACTGACTTTTTCAGTAATGTCTTCCACATTTCTCAAAGAGGCCTCAAAGCGCGACAGGCTGGCCTCATTGATGTAATAGTCAAGATTCCTTGAGACCGACTCCAAATGGGTCATGACTTGGTTCACCTTGGCAACATTTCCCCCCGTCAGTTGAGCCAAGTCCTCAGAAAGACGCTCAATGTTATTCAAAATACGACCCACGGGGCTGGCCAGGTCTCCTTCTTCACGATTGGCCCGGGTCAGACTCTCAGCCAGCTCATTCAAGGTCTTGGTGAGACGCCCAACTTCTCCCATAATCTCTTCCAGTCCGGCGGTAGCGGGCGCCACAGCAAGAGGCTCTCCAGCCTTTAAAACGGGGTCTTCAGGAAGGCCCGGAACAATCTCAACATGTCGGTCACCCAAGATTCCATCAGCTCTCAAGACCACTTGAGAATCACTGGTGACTGGGGTGTCCTTTTCTAAGACCACAGTGATTCGGGCCTGATTGCCCACCAGCTCAATATTTTCAATCATTCCCACCTTGATGCCCGCCATCTTGACAGCAGAGCGACGCACCAAGCCGCTGGCGTTGTCCACATAGAAGTGGTGTCTTTTAACTCCCCCTAGCATTCCCGGGCCCTTGGAGAGCTTTAAAGACATGCCGCCAATCAGGGCCGAAACCACGATCACCATAACCCCAACTTTAAATTCCGGCGCGGCAAATAAACTCATTATTTTTTAAATCCCTTAGCCAAAAAGCGCTGTATCAATTCCACCTGGGAGTTGTGAAAGTCCTCTTGAGTTCCAGCTAAAAGCACTTTCCCTTTATCTAACATAACCATATGATCCGCCAGACGAAAAGCAGCAAAAAGATCATGAGAGACAACCACTGAAGTGGCCCCTTCCACTCTTTGGTGAGTTTCCAATATCAAATCGTCCACCATTTCGCTCAGAATAGGATCTAAACCTGTTGTGGGCTCGTCATATAAAATGACTTCTGGGTCTAAGGCAATGGCCCTGGCCAAACCCACCCGCTTTCTCATCCCCCCACTGAGCTCTCCAGGCAGCTTGCCATAGTGCTTAGGGTCCAATCCGGAGGCTGCCAACTTGGTCTCGGCCACCTCCACGATTTGCTGCGCCGTCCAATAACGACGGTGCTCGCGTAAGGGAAAGCAGACATTTTCTAGGACTGTCATGTCATCGAATAGCGCGGCGTGCTGAAAAAGAACACCCAGCCTTCTTCTAAAACGGCCCATCTCGTCGGGGCTCATACTGGCCAAATCTCGACCCAACACTTCTACCTTGCCCGAAGTGGGCTGCAAAAGTCCCAGCATATGTTTGAGGAGAACGGACTTACCCGTGCCACTGTAGCCAATAATCACAGTGAGTTGGCCCTTGGGGATATCCAAATCGATCCCATTGAGGACAAATTCCTTGCCCCCATCAAAGGATTTCGTGACCTGCTGCATAGAAATGGCCGACTTAAAGCCCATCAGCCGTTGATCACCGCAAGGTAAAAGCGAATAAAGTTTGTCATAAAGAAATTCAAAATAATAATCATCACCATACTGTGAACCACTCCCTGGTTGGTGGCCTCGCCCACCCCTTTTGCTCCCCCTGAAGTGGTGTAGCCTTTAAAAGTACAAATTGTGGCAAAGGTCACGCCAAAAACGGCCGCCTTAATCAGGCCCTCAAAGACATCACTGGGTTTGATCCACAAGAGAATCTTGTCCCAGAAAATGGCTTCATCCAGGCCTAAAACATAAATGCCCAACACATGAGCTCCGAGCATGGCCACAAAGTCAAAAACTCCACACAGCAGAGGCATAGTGATAAAGGCGGCAACAATCCGCGGGGATACCAAAAATTGCTTGGCATTGATTCCCATGACCTGAAGAGCGTCAATCTGCTCGGTCACCCTCATTGTGCCAATTCGGGCCGCCATGGCTCCTCCAGCTCGAGCCGCCACAATCAAACCCGTCAAAACAGGCCCCAGCTCACGGGAAATTCCCAAAGCCACAGTCGGCCCTACAAGGTTGGTGGCATTAACAAGATTAAAGCCCAAGTAGATTTGAAAGGACAAGGCCATGCCCGTAAAGGCTCCGGTCAAGGAGATGATCAAGATGGACTTATTACCAATAAACTCCATATGCTTGATGATCTCTTCCACCCGATAGGGCTTGGTAAAAATCAACTTAGTGCTTTCTATAAAGAAAATCAGGGAGCGACCGCTGTCGAAGAAGAACTGGTAGATGCGTTGAAAGAGGGCCCAGGCCATATCGTCAATAGCCTGATTCAGCTTCACTCTGTACTGCATCCAAAAGGCCAACATGAGATCAACTTCCCTAAAAAATAAACACCCGGGGCATGCGCAAACCAAATGCTGTTAAAATCTCATAGGAGATGGACTGGTTCAAGCTTGCCAACCTCTCTGCAGTGATCCCAGCGGAGCCCTGTTGGCCCAGTATCAACACTTCCTCCCCCACGGCAAGTGACCCTGTGGCAGTCACAACTCCAGTTAAGTCCACCATAGTGTAATCCATGCAAACCGAGCCGATGACCGGAACTTCTTGACCTCTGACTAACATAACAGCCCTATTGGACAGGCCTCGAGGATATCCATCACCATAGCCCAGAGCCACCACCCCCACCCAGGAGGGTTCAGGGGCTACCCAACGCCCCCCATAAGAAACTCTCTCCCCCGCCTCCAAAGAGTGAATTTGAACCAGATGGCTTTTGACGCTCATCACCGGCAGTAAACTCACCTGATCGCTCCCGGCCGTTCCATCTGGCCAAACTCCATACAGAGCCAAGCCGGGGCGAGCTCCCCAGGGCGAAAGTTGTCCTTCCGAACCTATCCAGTGGGCCAAAAGCGCCGAGCTATTGAGGATGTGAACTTGGGGCTGAAAACTGGCAAAAACAGGAAGTAGATCCTGAAACTTTTTGATCTGGGACTGGGAACGCCCCTGACTTTGTGCAAAATCATCCCCATCGCTCAAATGGGTGCAGACTCCCTGCAAACGCAGTTGGTCTGTCCGCCGAAGGTGCTCCCTGATTTTCTCTGCATCTTGGGGCTGAAAACCCATTCTATGCATACCCGTGTCAAATTTGATATGAATAGGATACCTGGCCCCGGGTGGGGCTCCCCTGAGCATCAACTCCAGTTGCCCCCACTCACTGATTACGGGAATGAGCTGGTTTTGGATCAGAGCCTGAACGCCAGACTCATTAAAAGTGGCAAAAGCCAAAATTTCCAAGCCCTTGGACAAATTGGCTGGCACCGCTTGGCGAAGCTCTATCCCCTCCTCCACCAAGGCCACCCCAAACTGGCGCTGGCCCTCTTTCAAAAGAGCCTGCAAAACAGATCCTGCTCCATGGCCATAGGCATCGGCTTTTAGCATAGGACAGAAAAAGGCCTCAGAATCCACCAAAGCCCTTAAAGTCTTATAATTATGAACAAGGTGGGGAATGTTGATCTCCGCCCAAGACTGACGATAAATCCCCTGATTCTCTATGTGCACCTATACTGATCCCTCAAAGGCAGACCCTTCAGGTCGTTGGACTTCAGCCACACAGACCCGGTTTAAACCCTGAGTTCTCAGTTTGTACAGTACAGCATCTGCACTTTGAAAAAGCTCCTCAGCATCCTGACTCAGACTTGGATACTCACTCACACCCACACTGACTCTCAGAGTAAAGACAGAGCCCATCACTGACTTCAGATCCATGGCCTCAAGGCGCCGACGTAAGCGCTCCGCCTTGATCGCCGCTCCCTGCACCCCGGTGTGAGGTAAAAGAACCCCAAACTCCCCTAAACCCAGCTTGCCCACCACATCGTTGACTCGACTTTGCTCTCTCAGGGCTTTGCCCAAAAGTCGCAACAGCAGTTCCCGATCCCGAGAGCTTAAAGAACTCATGCCAACCTGATCCAGCTCCACACTCAGAACCAACAGAGAGAGGGGCATTTGTATGCGCCTGGCCCGGCGCAACTCATCCACCATTAATTGCAAAAAGACAGGGCGCTCAACAGGCTCTTGGACTGCCCCTGAGGAGTGTACCTTGTACCAGCGCCTGTGCATCTCCAGGAGCTCACAGTGCTGATGGAGGGCCGAAAAAAGAGCCTCTCTCCACAATCTCTCCGAGCTTGGACCCGTCTCCTCTTTCTGCCAGACCAAAACACCGGCAACTTGACCCAAGACCTCTAGGGTCTGAGCTTCGTAGTCCTCCCAGGAAAAGACTTGGGTGAGCATTTCACCTAAAAGAGGAATCTCCTCAGGTCGATCCAACTGATCTGGACTAAAATCCTTCTCCTGAGTTAAGTCCAATCCCAAACCCTGAACTAGATGAGAGGGCACACCGATGGCTTTTGTGGCAAGAAGGCTACGACGAGCCGGATAGTACTTCAGATAAAGAGCCTGAGAAAAATTCTCCTTGCTGCCCAGCCCTTTCAAAAAGTGCTCACTGGAGTCCTCAATCGATTTCAGTCTGTAGAGGTCCCTTAACCAAGAAACCAAAAAAGGGTCGAGGTGAGACTCTCCCCCCATGTCCAACTTGTAAAGCATCTCCAAAAAAGCGGGATCCCCTGAGCTCTGAGAGGACACAACGGCCTGGGAAGAGTCCTTAGACTCATTTAGGTGCATCCAATAATTTTTTTCTGCGGCTCTATCCAAAGCCCGCACCAGCTGAATGGATTGATCCAGTGGCCAGAGCAACACCTCATAGGCTCCAAGGGCGTAAAAGCTGGGCAATTGATAGGACTGCTCACGATTCAAAAATAAAAAAATTTGAGTCTCCGGAAGCTGTGCCGAGAGCTCCGCCAGCCAAGCAGCGGTTTTTTCCCGCATTTCTGAGGCATGGAGGATCACAAAATGAGGTGGATTTTGAACAACAGCCTGAAGAGCCTCCAAGACATCGGTGAAGATATCTACCTGATAGCCCGCGTTTTGCACGGAGGCCATCAAGAAGTCTTGATCTCCCACCGGGGTTTCCGGCTGCACATAATAAAGTGTGAAAGCCCGGCGCAACTGAGCAGTGATATCCATAACCATCAGCCTCCTGACCTCAACTTAGGAGGACGAATGACAATGGCGGGATCCCCCTCTTTAAAGCCTTCACTCACCTGGCTTTCACCCAAGCCACTCTCCACCCGGTTGTCCAAGTCGGGGAGGTCCCCCAAGAAAGTTTGCTCGTCCAGGTCGGGAGGGGCTGGAAGATCATCCACTTGAGTTCCAGTCACAGCTTTGCCCTTCAATAAATCCAAAGCGCCCTCCTGGGCGACAGGTTGAAGACGGGCCTCCTCTTCCCCCAAGCTCAGGGGTGGAGCTTCTGCTGTGACCGAGTTGGCCGGCATCACCGGTCGAACCACTACTTTGGGAAGAGGATTTGGCTTGATCGTTGTTGTCTCGGAAACCTCAGGGGTGGGGACGGAGGGCCTGTCGTCATTGATGACTTGAACTTGAGCCACCCCAAGGGCTTTGAACTTCATCTGGACTCGAGTGCCTTGACCAGGCACTGAAGAGAGCTCTATTTGCCCACCAAAATTTTTCACCAAACCTTTGGCCACACCCAGCCCCAGGCCAGCATTCTCTTCTGGGGGCTTTGTGGTGTAAAAGGCATCAAAAGCATGAGCCAACTGCTCTGAACTCATTCCCTGTCCAGAGTCCTCAATAACAAGAATGGCCTCTCCCTTATCCACTCTCAAACTCACAGAGATCTCTTTGTTAACAGCTCCAGCCAATGCCTCAACGGCATTTTTAATCACTTCCTCAATGGCGGTCTGCAGCTGTCCCGCATGAGCCATGATGGCCACACTACGCGACAAATCTTTATTCACTTTAATGCCTTGAGCAGAAGTTTGTTGGCGCAGGGAGGCCAGTGCACTCAATACAACTTCTTGCAAGTCGATTCGCCGTTTTTCCACCTCAGCCGCATTGGTCAGACGACCTAGGTTTTCAATGGTCTCGCGAGCTCGACGAGCCTCCCTCTCAATCACCACAAAGTGAGACTTTACAGACTCCTCTTCCCGCACCTTACTTCGCGCCAACTGAGCATGTCCTAAAATCGCCGCAATGGGACCCGTCAGAGCCTGACTCAACCCAAAACCAATTTGCTTAAAGACCTGTTGACGATCCGCTTCGAGACGTCGAACCTCCTGACGCAGGTCTTTGACCTCAGCAGAACTCTCCGCGGGAGAGGCTGAAGGATCTGTGTCTTCTTGAGCCGTGGCGGGATGTGCCGCTTCTATAGGCTCCTGAGTGAGAGCCGGCTGTTTCGCAGCCGCGGCCCAAGGCTTAAGAACATAGAAAGCACCTACATAGAGAGCCAGAACAACCAAGGCCCATAGGAAGGCCGCCACTAGAAACTCAGCGAAAAAAAGTCGGGATGGAGATCTTGCCGTCACTAAGGCCAAGTAGAGGTTGGCACTATCTAAACGCTCAAAGGCGGCCAACACAGGCTCGGACTTGAGATTGAGAAAGGCCCCTTCACCACGCAGGTCTCTCCGTCCCAAAATTTCCGCCACCACCGGATGGTTATCCAGCCTTGCTCCCACATAGGCGGCCTCACTATAGCCCAAAGCAAAGCCTCTCTCATCCAACAAAATCACTTCTCGGTCCGCCAACTTTAAAGCAGCGAGACTCTCCACAAAGCTGGACACTGGCAAAAGGCCCACGGCCACAATGGGAGTCTGAGTGGGCCCTTGCAATTGAGCTAACAGAGCAAGAAAAAGACGACCACTGGAGTCCTCTCCTCGATACCAAACCGTGTTTTGACTGGTCACACGAGCGATGGGCAAGGTGCCCAACACCTGCTCCACGGCCGCCCCTGACCAAGATCCGGCCAATCCACCGCGCGACCTCTCTGTCCAGCGAGCTCTCCATCGACCTTGTCCCTGGGGTGGGTCCAGAAGTGCGATGAGCTCGAAGGGCCCACCCGCTAGAGCCGAGGATGAATCTCCTCGCTCTCGCCGTCTTTCCTGATCAGACACACGACGACTCAATTCATCGCCAAAATCTTTTGCCATCTTCTCCACGAGAGCGCGAGTTGTGACGACCTCAGATCGCAAATTTTTGAGTGTCAAATCCTCTGCCTGACGGGACATAAGACGAGAGTACTGCTGTGTACTTAAGGCGACAAAAATCCCCAGACCCACTGCTAAAACGGCTCCTACTTGCCACTGGATCCTCATTGCGCCTTCCTTGCCAGAGATTTAACTAAGCACCCGATGTTAGTCTAAATAGAGGCCCCACCTAGAATCAAGTCGAGGTCCAGGCTCTCCCCAAGATTAACGCATGACAGCTACCCTTGCCAGAGGTATAGCTGGAGCCATGAAACCTCACTGTGATTTTTTGGTGATTGGCTCAGGCTTAGCTGGACTGGCCTTTGCCTTAAAGGCGAGCGAGATCGGCTCGGTGGTGGTCCTGAGCAAGGCGGAGCTCAGCTCCGCCAACACTCCCATGGCTCAGGGAGGAATCGCCGCCGTGATGTCAACAGCGGACAGTTTTGAACAGCATATCCAGGATACTCTTAAAGCGGGAGCCGGCCTCTGTCATCCCCAGGTGGTCCGAGCTGTGGTGGAACAGGGCCCAGAGCGCATTGAAGATTTGATCCAATGGGGAGTTCAATTTGATGCGGATGCGACCAAAGTCCTGGAGCTGACTCGGGAAGGGGGCCACAGCGCCCGTCGCATTCTCCATGTGGGAGACCATACAGGTCTGGAAATTCACGCTCAACTGCTGCAGCAGGCACAAAAAAACCCCAAAATTACTTTTGTGGAAAACAACTTAGCCTTGGACCTTATTACTAACAAACAGGTCGAACCCTTTGATATGAGTCCAGTCCGCTGCCTGGGGGTTTACTCTTTAAACAAACAAACGGGGGTTGTTGAAAGCCTCACTGCCAAAATGACCATTTTGGCCACTGGCGGGGCGGGCAAGGTCTATCTTTACACATCCAATTGGGGTGGAGCCACTGGCGATGGCGTGGCTATGGCTTACCGGGCCGGCGCCCGCGTGGCCAATATGGAGTTTATGCAGTTCCACCCCACCTGCCTCTTCCACCCCCAAAATCGCACTTTTTTAATTTCTGAAGCTCTGCGAGGGGAAGGGGCTGAACTGATCGGCCCCCAAAGTGAAGCCTTTATGAAGAAATATCATCCTCAGGGAAGCTTAGCGCCTCGGGATATCGTGGCTCGATCGATCGATGCTGAAATGAAACGAACGGGAGTCGCCTGTGTTCACCTTGATGCCTCCCATTTGGGAAAAGAGTTTCTACAACAACGCTTCCCCCTGATTTACAACAAGTGTTTGTCCCTAGGAATCGAAATTCATCGTGAACCCATTCCCGTCGTCCCAGCGGCTCACTATCTTTGCGGAGGAGTTGTCACTGATCTCTTTGGACAGACTGACATTCAAGGTCTCTTGGCCTTAGGAGAAACCGCTTGCACGGGGCTCCATGGAGCCAATCGACTGGCCTCTAATTCTCTTTTAGAGTGTTTGGTCATACCTCACAATGCTGTACAGAAAATCAAAGAAAATTGGCCACAAATCTATCATTGGAGCACTCCCCGACCACCCCCTTGGCCACTCCACGACAAGGAGGATGCAGACGAGCTGATGGTGGTGACTCATATGTGGGATGAAATTCGAAGGCTCATGTGGGACTATGTGGGCATCTTGAGGTCCAATGGCCGATTGCAAAGAGCCCAACACCGACTTGCTAACATTCGTAAGGAAATCAAGCACTACTATTCTAACTTCAAAACTCAATCTGATATTGTTGAGCTCAGAAATATTGCCACCGTGGCTGATTTGGTCGTTAGCTGCGCTCTACAGCGGCGAGGGTCTGTGGGCATTCACTTTAATATCGATGAGCCCGAGGCTCCCACAGACCTTTCTGTCCCAGGTTCCCGAGACAGCATTCTTGGCCCAGGAAGCATGAATGAACTCAGTTAAAAGCGCATGGAGAGACCAAAGTTGAGGTGCATCGATGTTCCGGGGTGCACGTTAAATTTCATATCTGCTCGGAACCAAAAGAGACCACCAATAAGAGCCAATACCCCGGCCCCCACATGCCCTCCGCCATAGAGTTTATATTTCTCTTCACCAAGTGGTTTAAAATAGTGGGCATCGGCCCCCAAATACATGAGTCCGACCACAGAGTCCAGAGGCACATCCATGCGAGCACTCAAACTCAAATCCGCCCAACTCACATCCTCATAGCCCCCACGAGCCGCAGTGACTTCCATAAAAGATTGGCGCCCCGTGCGGCGCCCCGCTCTGAGTCCCCAAATTCGAAAAATCTCAGTGACACCCTCTATTTGATTGGGCAAAAGATTACCCGCATGAGCTCCCATTTCCCAATTCAGGTTCGCACCCAAATAATCTGTACCACCCCCGGCAGTCTGAGCTTGCGCACCGGGGTGAAGGGCCACCAAAGACCATATCATCAGCCCACAGAGTCCCTTTTTTGCAGCCAAAGTTGCAGAGCCCTTTTTTAACATATGTCTATGCTACCGGAAGACCCCCTTCTGGACAATGACCCTTGACGCTTTCCCTTTTTCAGCCCTAAATAGGTCCAGATGCTAGAGAGACATGAGGCCTTTTTATCTGGCCAGCAAGAGAATGATCTATTCTACCAGACCTGGACCCTGCCTCACCCCGCAGAGGGGACGGTGGTCATCTCTCATGGTTTGGCTGAACACTCAGATTGCTATCACCGCTTGGCCCTGAATCTCGGAGATTGGGGTTGGAACACTGTCGCTTGGGACCTTCGCGGCCATGGACAGTCTTCAGGGAAGCGAGGCTGTGTTTCTAACATTTTAGAAATGAGTCGTGACCTACGGACCCTCAGCCAATTGGTGACTCAATCCCCTGAGACCACCGAACCCTTAGTTCTGTTTGGTCACTCTCTGGGCGGGCAAATTTGCCTGAGAGGCCTTTTGGAGTATGGAAACATGGGTTTTTCAGCCCTTGTGCTCAGTAGTCCCGCCCTCGGTTTGAAGGTTAAAGTGCCAGCCTATAAGGAGCGCCTCGCCCGCTGGGTCTCAGATTGGATTCCAGAGCTGACTATGCACAATGAATTGGACTATCGAGACCTCAGTCGAGATGAAAATCAGCTGAGAGCCTATGAGACCGACCCCCTTCGCCATGATAAGATCTCTCCCCGACTCTACTTAGGTATGTTAGAAAACTTTGAGGAGATTCCTAAAAGAGCCCAAGATATTCAGATTCCCACACTGATGCAATTGGCCGGTCAGGACCGAATTGTGGACAGCCATGCCGCTCAGAGGCTTTTTGAGCAAATGGGCTCCGAGCTCAAAGTGCTGCGGATTTATCATGATAGTCATCATGAGATTTATAATGACTTCGACCGAGATGAAGCTCTCAAAGACTTGAAGGACTTTCTCAGTCGCATTAAAAAGCAAAAGTCGAACAAAAGTAAGATCAACTTATCCAGAAAGAGAGTCTAAAGCGATGCCGCCTTTCAGAGCTCACCTATTTTTGTCACTCCTCCTAAAGTTAGTTCTTACTGTTCAGATGATTCTCTTAGCAGCCTGTGCGAGCTCGCGCAGAGCTTCCGACAGCGCCCATCAGCGCCTGATAGAGCAAAACACCCAAAAGAGCGAAAAGTTTGAAGGCTTCTACAACACCTATCAAGTCCATATGACCCTACTCAACCCCCCAGTGCGACTGGGTCTTGTGCAACGACTGGCCGAAGCCCAGCACTGGGAGTCACAGAAAATTAACTTTGAACGCGAAAAGGCTCTGCAGGAAATGAGCACTCAGACTCAGGTCTTTATGGCCTTTTATAGTCCGCGGGCTGAATTGAACGATTGGACTCAAGCCAATTCGATCTGGCGAGTTTATATCACCCACAATGGCATCAGATACGACGGTCGAGTGGAGCAGGTTCCATTTAAGAAAGCGGATATCCCCTTTCTATTTCCTCACACCAACCGCTTTACTTCTCACTACCTTTTGACTTTCAACCTGCCCACGCGCAGCCTAGAGATGGGCCCCACTCAACTCACAATCACTTCAAGCGCGGGGGAGTCTGAATTTAGATTTTAATTTGGCGAAAAGATTCTTAAACTGACTTTTTGGTGGAGAGGAAAAATCACAGCCATTTGAATTGGAGAACTCACTCCCTGAGCCCTCAGGGCCTGAGCATAAATAGACAGTTGGGCAAAGGCTTTCTCCACAAATTCAGGACTTCCAGACTTGTAATCCACCACCCAACACTGACCCTCTATTTCGCCCCACAAGTCAATTTGTCCCTCTAAAATATCGGTGGCTCTGCGCCAATGAAAGCCCCACTCCACATGACCCTCCTGAATCAGTTCACGCATGGGGGGCTGATCCAACTGCAAGACAAAGTCAACGGCCTTGCGGACTTCCCTGGCCGAGTCTCCAAACCAATCTTCAATAAGAGACTGGAGCCCTGGCTGCGGTGAGGTATTCATCAATTCAAAAAGCCGATGCAATAAAATACCTTGATGAGCCCTCTGCAAGCGATCCTGCAATCTGAGAGGAGAAGAGGCATTCCCCTCACCCTTCTGTCCTTCCTGATCCCGCAAGACCGAGCTCACCGAGCGTCGCAACAGAGCTTTTTCTGGTCCAGCAGAAAGGTCGATGATTTTGGGCCGCACGCCCATTTTCTCTTCCATCACTCGCTTTTGGACCTCAGGCTTCCAAGGCCCAGTCACCACTTCGTAAGAGAATCGAGGCCTCTGACGAGTGCCCACAAGGTCCGTGGGCCAATTCCACAGCGAGGCCCAAGAGTCCTTTTTGGGCTCTCCTGTCCAAGAGAGAAAGACGGAGCTTTTGGCGCGAGTCAAAGCCACATAGAGTAATCTCTTGAGTTCTTCCACCTCCTGTTCACGCCGAGAAAGGAGCTCCTTACGTCCCGCCACACAGACCTTGCGCTCTGAGTGCTCTCCCAAAAGCAAGGGCAAGCTCCACAGCCCCTGATCTTCCTCTAAATAAAAATCTTTAGCCTGCCCGTTTCGCAAAGCCTCATGACAGCGAGGCAAAAGAACATATTCAAACTGTAGACCTTTCGAGGCGTGGACCGTCATCAAGTTAACACAGTTGGGCTCTGAAACAGCCACCGCATCCTTAGCTTCATCTCCCTGAGCGCTGCTCTCCTCCCTTTCAATCTGTTCTATCCAAGACCTGTAGTTCAGGCCTGGCTGCCTCTCCAAATCTTTCAACCAAGTCAATAACTTCCAAATATTAGCCTCCCTACGCCCACTGAAATCCTGGTGATGGGAGAAATCCACCAACCCGAGCTGCATCACCAATTCCTGAAGTAGAGTTGAGATCGGCTCTCTCTCCACTCGCTTCAGGACCTTCTGCAAGTAAATGAGCACTTCCTGCTGAGCGGCTTCTGGATGAGAGCATAATTTTTCCCAATGACTTGTCCTTGGGGAGGAGGAATGGTTGGCTGAACTCAGCCAGGAGACCAAGTCTTGGTCTTTGATTCGCAGCCAGGGAGAGCGCAGCAGAACCATTAAATTTTTATTATCTTGGGGCTGGAGGAGGAACTTCAGAAGGGCCAAGATATCCTGAATTTCCCTTCGTCCCCCAAATCCACTGGCCGCATGAACTTGGGTGGGAATGCCAAAGGCTCCCAACTTTTGAGCCAGCTCAGTGAGGGTTTTGTTGGTCCGCGCCAAAATGCAAAAATGATCCCAAGGAACCCCCTGCTCATGGACCTTATCTAGAATGAACTGAGCCACAGCCAGGCTCTCCTCCTCCAGCTCAGAGGCCTTGGCAAAGGTGGCCACCAGAGTCTGAGGGTCCCATTCCTTTTGCGCGGCCTCCATGGTCATGAACTGGGAGTCGAGACTGGTAAAAAACTCATTAAAAAATTCGAGAAGCTCAGCCCTAGATCGGTAGTTCGTCTCCTTTCTCCGCAATAGCCCCCTCTGCTCAGCAACCCAGCTCTCTCGCTCACGAAAGACGCGGGATTGAGCTCCGCGGAAAAGGTAGATGGACTGCTGTGGATCTCCAACCACAAAACTGGGACTAGACCCCATCAACTTCTGGATGAGCTCCACCTGTATAGGGCTGGTGTCCTGGTACTCGTCCACCAGCCAGTAGTCCCATTCACTGGCAAAAGCGCGAGCCAATTCAGGCTCCCTCCGAACCACCTCCAAAGACATCAGCTCCAAATCGGTCATGTCAAAGCGTCCAGTCTCTTTTTTGAACTCTATCCACTTTTCAAAAAACTCTTTTGCCACAGTCTCGAACTGAATAAAACCCT
The DNA here is from genome assembly GCA_007121385.1 of Bdellovibrionales bacterium. Classification (GTDB taxonomy): domain Bacteria; phylum Bdellovibrionota; class Bdellovibrionia; order Bdellovibrionales; family UBA1609; genus SKYF01. Next base: position 16,162 of record SKLV01000013.1, on the reverse strand, counting down.
CTGCAAAATGAGAAAACCACTGGGGCTGTAGGCCCTCATGGCCCCACTCCGCCTTAAAGTCCTTGAGCAGCTCATCCAGATGGGCTTTGGTGTCCTCACTCAGCCCTGGGTTCTTTTTACTCCCTGGGGGACGCCGTATCAGCTGGCCTAAAGAATCCTCAACTCCACTCCAATATTCAGGGCTCAAGGGCTGAGCGAGAGATTCAGAAATTCTTCTTAGTCCCTGAGCATAGTCCTTAAACTTTGGACTCTCCGTCTCTTCCTCAACCCGGGCGGCCGCTTCCGCCAGGCGACTCGAAAAAGAGTTAAAGTACTCCCAGGTTTGCCCTTCAATTTCTTGCCGACTCAGAGGTCTCAGATCAGGGCACAAAAGTCGAGCTCGACAGTACTCCACAAAAAGTCCGCTGAGTTGCTGAAATCCAAAACGCTCCAGCAGCTCATGAAGCAGAGGAGTCTCGCTCAGCATTCCTTTCAGCTGCCGACGAGCCCACTGCAAACTGTCTTCCTCACTGAGAAGATCAAAACCCGCATCCAGCTGAGCCAAATGCCCATAGCGTCTTAAAAAAAGACTCAAAACTCCATGAATGGTTGAGATGTGAAGCTGACTTTTTTGAGAGACATAATTCAGAAGCTCAAGATCCTGCTTTTGCTGTGCCGCTAAAATCAGTCGCTCTCTGAGCTCTTGGGTGGCCTTCCGGGTGAAAGTCGTGGCCACAATGAGGGGAAAGCGTCCATGGGCTTTGCGAAAGTCTTCCACTCGGCTCAAAATTCGACTGACCAGCTCGGTGGTCTTACCGGCTCCAGCCCCCGCTCTCACCACCTCATGAAGACTTAATTCAGATGGGGCGCTCGACATAGGAACCTCCAGTGACATTCTCGACAGTCCTTTTCATTCTTGGGCCGGGGGGCGAGTTGTCCCTGGTCAATTTCCAGAGCCGCCTGCTGAACTCTTTGATTCAAAGCTGCAAAAACTTCGTCTCTCCTCTCTAAGGAGACTTTTCCCTTATCCTTGCCCTCTGGCGAATAAAGACTCTGTTCCGCCTCTATGAGGCGAAACCCCTTGGACCTATCAAAGTTCTTGCTCACATAGTAGAAAGCTCCGGCGACAGGTCCTGGGGGTAAAGAGCCCAACCCCATCTCGATAGCCTGGGCATAAAGAGACATCTGCAAACTGTCCTTGTCCAGCCAAGAGCCGATCTGACCCACTGAGTGGGTTGAAGATTTATAGTCAATCAACACATAGTTTTTTCCATCTCCATCCACTCGATCCACGCTGCCGGCAAAAGGAAAGTCCCCTTCGCCCTCAGCCACCAAGGCCCCTTTCTCTAAACTCCAAGATCCCTTAAGTTTGAGCTCTGTGGAAAGAGTCCGAGTGTCGGGAAAGTTCTGACGCCACTGAGACTCAAACTGTATAAATCTCAATCCCAGATCTCGATACCTGGTCTTCAAAGAATCCCAGAGCCTAGAATCGCCCACGACCAGTTTCTGACTGAGCCTTCTCCGCTCCAGAATTTGATCGATCTCCTCTGCGCTCAAATTCTTCACTTTCCCCGACTCAATATCCAATAACTCCTCAAACAGACCATGCATAAGCTGCCCGCGGCTGGCCGCATCCAGATCAAGATCCACCTCTGAAGCATCCACGAGGCCCAAAAGCTTTTCCGCCGCAAAAATAAAAGGACATTTCAAATACTTTTCCAATTGAGACACAGAGAGACGGGGACGAAGCCCCTGGCCAAATGCCTGGGATCTCTCCAAGCCCCAGTCCTGCCTGAGGCTCAGCACCAGAAGTTCTTTCTGGGGCTCCGACCAAGCCAGAGATTGACCAAGGACCTCGGGACTCTGTTTTTGTCTTTCCTCCCAACGAGTGCTGGAAGGAGTATCACGATGGGTCACAGAGGCGCCTTCGTTCAGTGCTCGCCCTCTCAGCCAAAGCAAAGAGGGGGCCATGACCTTGCCCATAAAATCAGTCTCAGCGGCACTCAGGCAGAGCTCTTGCCAACCTCTATCTAATAGGCTGCGGGCTTCAAACTCCAGCTGAGCTTGATCAGGATGTGCCAGGCTTAAACCAAAATTGGCACTTAAGGACAAAATATCTCCCAGAGGCACGCCTTGTCCTTCAGAGTCCCTCACGGATTCCTCCATCATGCCCATGAGCCAAATATGACTCACCTGCAACCACTCTGCAGACCGGAGACTCACGCACTGAATGCCTCCGGCCTGAGGAGGCTGGATTTCCACTTCCCTTCGCGCTTCCAGCTTTTCCAGATGGCGCAGCCAGGTCTCTAAGCGCAAGCTCAAGCCCGGGGGACACTCCTGATAGAGACCAGCTAGACTCTGCTGGATCAAATCCGCATCTCCCCAGCTGGGCCAATGCCTCAGGGCCCAGGCCAAAAACTCATCTCGATTGAGAATTTGTGGGGCACGAAAACTCTCTTCATACAGGGAGCGTAGACTCTCATCACGCAGCAAATCCTCTCGATCGTAAATGCGGGCAAAAAGCTGCCGAAAGCGCTCAAAGCTTAAGTTGAGACTGGGACCTTTTCTCTCTTCAGGGTCTTGGGGTGGAAAGCTCCGCAGAATTAAATCTCCCGAGCTCACTTCTCCAGCACTGAGACGAAGCTGAGCCAGCCAAATCTGTGTGGCTAAAAAACCCTGATGACTGGCCACCTGCGCTTTATCCATGGGGAGGCCCTCTTGAGCCAAGTACTCCCTGAGGCAGGGCCAATAGGCCTCAATATCTGGAGCCACTAGAGCAATTTGCTGAGGGTCTACGCCCTGATCCACCCAAGCTCGCACCTGGGAAGTGGCCGCTCTCACTTCCGCCAACTGGCTGGAGAAGCGCAAAAAATGGGCTCGACTCAAGGGTTCATTGTCCTTAAAATCTTTTCCTGTACCCCCCAGACCCGCCCCGGGGGTTTTCGCTAAAAAATCATAAGCCAGTAAACTGGTCTTATACTCAGGGATCCAATTCGCTTCCGGCACCAAAACCCGAACGGAGTTTTTTTGTCCCAAAGCTTTCAGCAGTTCCACCTCCACTCCACTAAGATCTGCTCCCAAGTGAAATACAAAAGGTCTCTTCCAGCTGCTCTCTAGTCCTGGCAAACTCAACAAGTATCCGGCCAGCCAAGGAGTGGCCACCAGCCTCTCCTCTTGAAAGCGATCCCATAATTGTTGAGCCAGTTCATACCAGTGACTCCAGCGAATTAAACTATCTGGGCGCTCACCTAACCAAGACTGCATCCACTCTCTTCCCTGGGGATGAGCCAATATGGGTAAAAGCTGGTGGATAAATTGAAAAGCTCTCTGGCTGGCTCCCGGCTTGCGGGCCCAGGCCAGCGAAGAGCTCGACAGCCAATCCGAAATCAAGCTGCGAGCCAAATCAGCCGAAATAATCCTCACCTCTGGACTGAGCCTTAAAGCCAGGCGACGCCACAGCTCACTGGCTCGTAACACGGCCTCATCTGACAGCACCTCCTGTCGCTTTAAAAGCTCTCCTTGAATCTCCACCTTGGTCTTGAGGTCAGAGACCACCAGAGTGGCCTGAGAGAGGTCAAAATCTTTAAGCCATTCGGATCTATTTTTAGCAATGGGAAAGGGCTGAAGCTCCAACATAACTCAAAAGGCTAGTGCAGCCTCTTGAGGCTGTCACCTCTTGACCCTACGAGTTTAACGCCGCTGCTTGATGCGTCGACCTCTGGCACTGTGGGAGGGTGGAGGGGCGTCTGAGCCCCTAAAGAGAGTTGATTTGACCTCAAAGCCCAGCTCAAAGGTCAGCTGGAGAAGATAGTGGCGGTCTTCCATTTGGCTGGCATACTCCCCCACTTCCACCCCATAAGTGGCCAAATCCAGGCGCATGAAACCAATGTCTAATCCCGCACCCAGGGCATAGTAGCCTTGGTGAAATCCCGCTCGAGCATCCAAGAGGGGAAGACTCACCTCAACCCCGAAATTCAGTTTTTTATTGAGTTGAGTTTTGGGCTCATTGAGAAAGCGCAAATCAAGAGCTGGAGTGATGGACATCATGGGTAAATCAAAATGGGCCGCCATACCGAAAGCCACCTCATCCTCTTGCCGGGGAGGAGGAGTGAGTCCAGGCTTGGGCCGGAAGCTGGTCACCCCCACATCTCGCCACAGTAAAGAGAAACTGGTCTCCATAAACTGGCCCGGAAGAATCAAATTGAGAGCCGTATCCAGGGCATAGCCCCGTCCCTCATTCATAATACTGTCCATTATCACCGCCGGGTCGAGGCTTCCCACAAAACTGGGACCAAAGGGCACACTGGAGCCTGTGCGTTTCACTCTCTTCACCGCAGCACCCCAATGCAAATTGGGCAATATGGGGACAGCCAGCCCTAACACGGCTCCGTAGTCGTTGATGGCATCAATATTCAAAGTGGGGAAGGCCGGATTTTCCGGAAGGAGCCGGGCATCAAAATCATTGAAAATGGCAAAGCCCAAATAGGGCATGGTTACGGCCGTTTTCAGCCCCACTCCAAGCCCCACACTCTCCCCATAGAGTTCTCTCACTGTATCGGCAAAAGTGCCTGAGCCCTGGACATCCTGCACCTTGGTGAAAGCTTCATAGCCACTGGCTCCCAAGCGCAAATCCATAATGGTCCAAGTCAGGTGAGTGCTGCGGGCCAGACCTGCCGGATTGTAAAAGAGGGCATCGGTATCCTGAGCCAAAGCCACAAAAGCGTTGCCCATTCCCAAAGCTCTCACATTGGCATTTTGCTGCAGAAGAGAGCGTCCCTGGGCTTCAAAACCCCAAGCCAGTGTCAAAAGCAAAAGTGGAATTATAGACAAAGGCATGTCAATACATCTCCATTGCAAGAGCCTACACCAATTGCTTGATTCTCATTGACCAGAGTTCTTATCCCCCGAAGATGGTCGGCATTAAGGTTGTCCCTGTCGGTGATGGCACAAAAGTTATAGGCAGGATTGATGTTGTCAATCTGGTCGCAGATGTCTGTAATCAGAGTCAGCTGACTTCCCGCAATATTGGTTCCGGCCGCGGCCAAACTGGTCAGCACCAGAGCCAAGCCCGTTCCCACCTCGGCCACAGCCTGGGTGGGAAAGTCATTGGCATCACAGGCATCAAAACCGGCGTCCAAGGTCCCATCATTGTTAGTGTCCGCCACAAAGCTCAGAACTCTGCCAATTTTCACAAAGCTCAAAAAGACCATCAGAAGGTTTTCATCCACTTCCCTGTCCGCAGCATCTGGTCCAAGACTCTTCAATAAATCTTCAGCATCCAGACAGGCCTGAATATCCTCAATTTCCGCCTCCACATAAGTGGACATAAAAAAGACGAAGAGCCGCTGACTGGCCAGATCTCCTAAGGCCTGGACCAACTCCAAAAAGTCCAGGCCACAGCGACCGGCATAGGCCGAGGCTCTTAAGACCACCACATCCCGACGGGCTGCAAAAGCCGCGCTGATCATGTCAAATTTGGCAATGGCCAAGTCATAGTTGCCCCGGTTGATGGCCTGACGGGCATCAAAGAGCAGGGCCTCATCCGTGTCCACTTTGCTAAACTCACGCAAAACATTGCGCTCACAGCCGGCAATGGGGATTAAAAAGAGCAAAATGCCCAAGGCCAAAAGACCTTGTCTCCCAATCCTCCCAAGCCACCTATTTTTAGAACCGATAAGAGAGCTTGCCCGCATAGCGCCTATCCTCCCGTCGTTGACTTTCACTGCCCACCTCTTCCCCAAAACTTCCAAGTTGCAACTGATAGTGACCCGCCACCAATTCCATCCCAGCTGTCCAATAGCGCCGGTTCATTCCTGCACGCAAAAAGAGAGCATCGCGAATGTTCAGCTCCCACCCCACATGAAGTCGACTCTGCCAATCCACAGCCTCTGAAAAGGTCAAAACATCTCGATACTCCACAGTCCAAGTGGATCTGGTTTCATTGCCGTGAATGGGAAAAAAAGCCAAGCCCACATCCAAACTCTGGGGAGTCACTTCCGGTTGCTCTGTGGCTCCCAACAGCATTCCCCTGCGCAGGCTATAACGAGTGTTGCCTGCATCTCGCAAAACTGCGGAAAAAGTAGGCAAATAGGCCCAGGGTGCGGTCATCGTCAGCCCCACATCACTGGCCAAGCCGATGCCCTCCGAGGCCAGATTCGCCACAGTTAACGAAGTGGACTGAGGATCCAACTCTTCACGGATCTCCACTCGATTGACCAGGCGGGCATTAAAGCCCAAATTGATGATTCCATGCCAGAGCCGAAAGTTAAAGCCAGTGACCAGGGCCGAATCGTTGAAGTAATTGAGCTCGTAAGTAGTTAGGTCCTCGGTGACCTTAGCATCCACCGAGTATTTGGCTAAAAGTCCCAGGCCAAAGTTGGGCACCACCACGGAAGGGAACATCTGGCCCTGAAAGTGAAGATGACGTCCGGGATGTTCCCTCAGTCGCTCCAGTGCCTTTTGCGGCTCTAGAGCCTGGTGAACTGAGAATCCTAACACCCTCTCGGCCTGTCCCCCTAGGGTGATTTCAGGATCCACCAAAGTGATAATGTAGTCGCGCAGCTTCCCCAAACCATTGGGGTTTAAGAGCAATGAAGTCTCATCATTCACCACGGCCACAGAGGCTCCCCCCATGGACATTTGCCGAATTCCGCGATAAAAGTCGAAGCGCTGCTGGGCCAGTGAGAGTTCACTAAAGATTAAAAGAACTCCGAGCCCGACTCCAAAGCCCATAGAGAATCCCAGCTTTTTCAGGTGTCTCCACTCCATGGAATCACCTCCTTCAAGACCCTTTTCGGCAGCCCTCCGGCTCAAGTTGAGACGACTCCCTACAAAACCATCCCAAGTCGGGAAAATCTCGACCAAGGTGAGGGAGAAGATGACAGTCAGACAAATTCCCCAGATAATTAAGAAAAAAGGAGTCATTCATATGTTGTCATTCTCTCAGGATCTTCTCCGTGGCACCTCTCTATCTCTGAGTGCGGCTGTAGCCCTTGTCTTTCTCACCACAGGACTTCTCGGCTGCGAAAACAAGGATTTAGATGCCCTGGCTCAAGGACAACAGTGCCTGGATCGGGCCTCCGAACCCATTGAAGCGGAGAACTGCCGGCAATTTGTGGAAGGGAAAACCGGCCCTCAGGCCATGGCTTTGGCCTGCTCCATTGAGTTTATGGCCGGAGGCCTGACCACAAAAAAAATATTAGATGCCGTGAAGGCCCAAGATGATGCCACAGACAATAAGGAGGCCAACCTGATGATGGTTTTGGCTCTCAACGACTTGGACACAGCTAAAGATGCCGTTCAGTTCTGCAACCAGTCTGGAGTGGGTGGGCTGATTTACCTGGCCAATCTCTCTCTCATTGGCACCACCTTGGCCAGTTCTATTGGCTTCATTTCAGTGGATGGAACACCTCCCACCCAAGCACAAATTGACGATGCCCTTGATAAATGTAAAAGCAGTGATCCCAGTTGTGAGCCCGAGGTGATCGGCGAGGCCGCCCTGGTTTTAAGCGAGAGCTACTGCAGCGGCAAAGACTCCGAAATCTGCAAAGATATTCAGGAGGCTGTGGCCAGAGGGGCCACAGCGGAAGACATTGGTAGAGAGCTTCTCGAGTTGATTTAAAAGTCTAAACTGAGTTCCAGCATAAAGCGCTCGCTCTTATTGGGGGCACTGGGTGTCCCCACTTCTTCCCCCCAATAGGCCAGATCAAATTGGAAAAAGGCCATTTTGGCTCCAAGCCCTAGGGATAAATGGCCTTGATTCAGACCTGCAGCCCAATGCCCTTTCCACCAATTGAACATGGTCCAATAGAACTCAGCCCCCACATGAAGGCCTTTTTTAAAGCTCCAATTGTCGTGGAGAATATTGCGTAAATCCACCGAGAAGCGAGGGTCAAAGACCCACAACTGAGGCAGTTGATAGACAGATCCTAAATCAATGCGTCTCTGCAAGGGGGGTGGCTCCCCTGGGCTATCCCCAGTCAAACCCAACTGCAGAGGAAATCCGTAGTCCAGAACATTGCGCACCACCACAGCAAAGGTGGGCTTCATATACTGCAAAAAGCGAAAGGGCCCAGACTCGGGAATGGGAGGACTGTAAAGAGTGCCTAGATCCACATCAAAGGTCATTCCCTCTTTTGCAAAGTCCGCATCCACCACATCATCTCCCGCCGCCAAGCTGGCGACCGAGACAGACTCTCCAATATAAACCCGATGGACGGCTTTGACCGTCGCCCCCAGGGCCAGGGGATGATTGGCTCCCAACCAATCCACACTCTGTCCATAGCCATAGACAAAGGTGCTATCCACATAGGTGCTCACATTGATCATGGGACCCACCTGGCGATGCAGGGCCAAGTCCAAATTGATATCGGCTGGCAAGAAGGCCATACCCCAATTGGGGCGAACCCAAAAGCCCCCTAAAGCAAAAAGGGGGTTGCCAAAATGAGAGCCATACTTACTTTCGATTAAGTCCGTCAGGGCCTCAGCCTTCTCAGACTCAGTCCCCTCCACATCGCCAATTTCACCAATAAAGTCAAAGAGGCCCGGGTCATAGCCGCCGCGCAAGAAAAAGTGCATATTGCCTCGCTCACGCAAAGCCAAAGCCGCCGGGTTATAAAATAAGGCGTTGTGATCATCGGCCAGAGCCGTAAAGGCGTTGCCCATGCCCATGGCCCGGGTGCTGATATATCCCTGATGAATGGAGAAATTGAGAGGCTCAGAGGCCTGAGATTCAGCAACCCCCAAAAAGCCCATCAATAAAAGAACAGACCAACTCCCAAGCAGAGACCCCGCTAAACGCTTCATGAATATCCCCTCTCTTTTGAGATTTAAGTAAAAGTGTATATTCTTGATTTTAACTTGGGTATGATAAATTTGATGAAATGGCAGACTCCTCTCTTTGTGCGCTTATTTTGTGTTCTGGGTCTTTTGACTATGCCGCTGAGCCCAACCAGCCAGGCCGCTCCAACTACTCGCTTCTCAGTGCCTAAGGAAAGACCATCTCCCTCTTCCTCCCCAGTTGAAAGCCCGAGTCTTGAAGAGAGCGGAATGATTATTGTATCTCCTCCGCCCCTTCAGCCTTCACCACAGCTATCTATTGAGACAGTAAAAAACACCCGCCCCTCCTACTACTATTACCAACAGAGTTTCTCAGCCCAATTCGGCGCAGCCTGGGATGCGGAAAATGAGGACCCAAGGGAAATTTTATGGCTAATTGCGCTTAAATATATGCTCCCCCGCCCCCTTTCTCCTCATTGGGAGCTGGGGCTCAGTCACCACTCTTCACAAAAAAGCTTTTTTCACTTCAGTCGCAAATTCACTTTTCGCCAGCGCCAAGCTTATCGACCCCACCTGAGCCTCGGATTGGCTCATCGCCCAAGGGCTGAGCAGCAGCTGATTGGTTTCTTGAACTTTGACAACTACTTGGTCAGAGCAGAGCTGGGCTTTGAGGATCTTCTCAAAGTTCCCCGCAGCGTCAGAATGGACTTAAGTCTCTTGGCCGGACCCCAAGATGTTCTCGCCCAATTCACCTTTGGCTATTCCTGGGCGCGCTGAAGACTCAAAACAAGGGCCTCGACCTGACTCTCTAGGTGATCGAAATCTTTGTCGTTAAACAAAACAAAATCAGCCCTCTCAGCCTTTTTGGCATCCTCCAGCTGGACATTGAGCCGAGCCTCAATTTGCTGAAAGCTGAGCCCATCTCTCCTCTGCACTCTCTCGATTTGCTGATCCCGCGGAGCCATCACCACAGCCACAAAATCAAAGTCCCCAGCCAAGTTTTTCTCAAAGAGCAGAGGAACATCATAAAAAGCCATTTCGTGCCCCTGCTTCTCAAGACTTTGGCGCCTCTCGCGACTTAAGCGGCGGACCTCAGGGTGAATCAGTGCCTCCAACTTCTGCAGCTCTTTCGGTTGAGAAAAAACCAACTCGGCCAAGGTCTGGCGGTCCAAATCCCCCTCTGGACTTAAGGCCTGAGCTCCGAACTCCTCCACAATGGTTTCTAGGATGGGAGATCCCTTTTGCACCGCCTCACGGGCCAAAGCATCCGCACTGACCACAGGGTAACCTCTTCGGCGGAGTATTTCCCCCACCGAGCTTTTTCCCGATCCTATACTTCCGGTCAGTCCCACCCACTTCATCTTAGCTCCACCTTAGTACAGTTTCTCCAGAAGTATCAAGGTCAGAGGGGAAAAGCCCGATAGAGCTATTAAGATGAGTCAATCTTTTGAGTATTTTGGCAAATACTTGCTGCTGGAAAAGCTGGCCACAGGTGGCATGGCCGAAGTGTTTCTTGCGCGGACCACGGGGGCAGGAGGAATTGGCAAGTTTGTCGCCATCAAGAGAATTCTTCCCCAATACGCTGAAGCGGAAGAGTTTATCGAAATGTTCAAAGATGAAGCTAAAATCGCCATCAATCTCAGCCATAGCAATATCGTATCTTTGCACGAGTTTGGAACACAGAATAACCAATTCTTTATTGTGATGGACTATGTTGAGGGGCGCAACCTGCGCCAAATTCTCAACAAAATGAAAAAAAGTACTGCTAAATTTGGCATTGATCAAATTGTGTTTATGGTCCGTGAAGTGGCGGCAGGGCTGGATCATGCCCACCGCTCCATCAATGGGACCACAGGCAAGCCTTTAAACATCACTCACCGAGATATGAGTCCCCAAAATGTGATGGTCAGCTTTGAGGGAGAAGTCAAGGTGGTGGACTTTGGAATCGCCAAAGCAGAAATTCAGTTGGAGACCACACGCACAGGAACCCTAAAAGGTAAGTTTGGATACATGAGTCCCGAGCAAGCTGAAGGTCAAAAGGTGGACCCGAGAACAGATATTTTTTCTCTGGGCATCATACTCTGGGAGCTTTTGGCCAACGACCGCTTGTTTCTGGCCAACAATGAAATTAATACCCTCCGCAAGATCCGAGATTGTCAGGTTCCCTCTCTCAAAAAAATCAACCCCAATATCCCCAACGAGCTGGAGCGCATTACACAAAAAGCCCTCGCTCGAGATAGAAATCTGCGCTACCAAAATGCTGCGGCTCTTTACCGAGATTTGAACCGCTTTCTTAACCGGCAGTATCCTGATTTTTCCTCTCATGATTTTTCAATTTTTATTAAAACTCTTTTTGCTGAAGATATTCTCAATACTCGAAAGCGCCTGGTGGAGTACTCCCAACTTCAACTGCAGGCCGGTACTGATTCAAGGCCTCAAGGAGTCAGTGAGGCCAACCAACCCGAGGAGAGTAGCCTCAGCTCTTTGAACACAGGCTCTTTTCTGTCCGCCCCCTCAGAGACTAAGGCGACGGGTGAGTCCACGGGGACGGGACCAGTCACTTCCTCTATTCCCTCCATCTCCCTTGGGTCTAAGTCTGAGTCTCTCCAAAGAGAGCATACCTTCACTGAGTCCAATATTGATTTTACTCAAAGTCAAAGTGAAGACCCAGACCCCGATGCCACTGTTCCCTTTATGCAAAATCCTCTCCCCAGCCCTCAAAAGCCTAAGGACACAGAGGCCTCAAAGGACCTGGACAATGAGGGAACAGCGACCACGGGCAAGACCATTCTTGATCAAACGGCTCTCACTAAGTCTCTGGCCAGCAAACTTCAAAAGGTAGGGCCTAAAATCCAAATTCAGGATGTTTCGACTCTTCGAGGGCCACCAAGCCAAAGAGGGAAGACATCGGTCACTAAAAAGTCAGCCTCCAAATCGGGATTTGGACTCAGCCAGTTAGTGGCTCTGCTATTAGGAGCTCTGACTTTATATGCATTGGCCGCTAAAATGGCACCAGAGCCCATGGCACCCCTCGTCAGCCAATTGGACACCTACATAAAGCCCTTCCACGAGTTGGTGGGCATCTCAATGAATGTGACCGAGCAGGCTTCTGAACAAGAACCTCTACTTCTCCACCAAGAGGCAGTGACTCCTCCTCAGCCTACGCCTGCTCCCACAACACCGCCTGCAGTCACCGCCCAGTTTAAGGAGCTGGTGATCAACAGCACCCCTTCTGGAGCCGAAATACTGATCAATGGGCGGTCCACGGGAATGGTGACTCCCTCCAAGGTCCCTGTGCCCAGCTCTGGAAGCTTTGCTATTACTCTTAAACGAACGGGCTACATTGACTATGAGAGCACGCGAAATATGAGCTCTGGAGGATCTTCTTCTTTTAATGCCACCCTGCAGCCTGCCGCCGTGGCCTATCTGGATATCGATGTGAGACCCCCAGTCAATGTCACCATTTTTATTGATGGCATCGAGCTGAAAGGGGAAAGTCTTCCCATTTCCCGCAGAATGGTTCCTGCCAATACAGCCCTAGAGATTCGCGCCGTTAACCGGGTAAATAATCGCTCCGCTCGCCAACGGGTCCAAATTGAACAGAATCAACATCGCTCAGTGATTTTGGATCTCAGAGACCCGCGAAAACGAAGTCCTTCCGGCAGCCAGAAATAAGGCTTGAAAAAACCTAGACCTCACCTAAGAATTGGTTTCCATGACCTCAAGCATCTGTCATCACTTTTTAGCTGCCCGAAGCCGCCCTTCTCAGCAGGCTGCCTTCAAGTTCAAACGCCAAAGCCTCTGGAATAGTCTGACTTGGACTGAGGCCTTCAGTCAGTCTAGTCAACTGGCTCTGGCTCTCCAAAGCTTGGGGTTATCTTGGGGGGACCGAGTCGCTATTCTCTCTGCCACGCGCTATGAGTGGGGACTTTTTGATATGGCGACAATGGGCTGCGGTGCTGTGACTGTCCCCATTTACCAGAGCACTCTCCCCGAGGAGTTGGCCTACATTCTCAACAACTGCCAAGCCAAAATCTTAGTTCTTGAGGACCTGAGTCAATGGGAGAAATGGCAGAAAGTTCAAAGTACTGTCCCCTCAGTGGAACAGGTCATTTTGCTTGAGGGAGAGGTTAAAAGCTCGGCCAAAAAGTGGATTGGCTATTCTCGCCTTCTGCAAGAGGGCCAAGAGCTCGAAAGCAGAGCTCCAGAGGAGTTCGCTAAGAGCATTCAAAAGATTAAACCCTCAGATTTAGCCACCATCATTTACACCTCGGGAACTACGGGGCAGCCCAAGGGGGTGGTTCTCACCCACACCCAGATCATGAGCGAAGTCACCGAAGCCTTTTCGGCAATGGGTGTGGGGCCTGAGGACTCGAGCCTGATTTTCTTGCCTCTGGCCCATGTACTTGGGCGGGTGGAGTTCTGGGGGAGTATTTACTGGGGTTACTCTCTGGCCTTTGCCCAAAGTATTGAAGGACTCCGCCAAAACTTGCAGGAGATTCAGCCCAGCATTATGGTGGCTGTTCCACGGATTTTCGAAAAGTTTCATGCCAGCATCCTCTCGGAGCTGGAAAATCGACCCTTTTGGCAAAAGACAGTCTTTGACTGGGCTCTCAGCGCTGGGGGAGCTCTCAGTCAAAAACAAATGGCCCGCGAAGCCCTAGGCCCCATTGAACTGGGAGCTGGACTTCTCGCGCAAAATTGGCTCCTACAATCGGTGGCGAAGGCTTTTGGAGGACGTCTGCGCTTTGCGGTTTGCGGAGGAGCTCCTTTGAACCCAACTCTGGCTGAGTTTTTTCATTCCGCAGGGCTTTTGATTCTCGAGGGCTACGGGCTCACTGAAACCACGGCCGCTGTCACGGTCAACACTCCTTTTGCCTACCGCTTTGGCACCGTGGGAAAACCCATTGGCGATGTGGAGATTCAACTGGCAGAAGATGGAGAGATTCTGATCCGCAGTCAAAAGGTCATGAAAGAGTACTATGCCGACCCTGAAGCGACAGCTCAAGCACTGACCCAAGACGGCTTTTTGGCCACTGGAGATGTAGGTGAGTTGAGTCCGGAGGGTTTTTTGCGTATCACCGATAGGAAAAAGGATCTGATCAAGACCTCGGGAGGCAAGTATGTGGCCCCGCAAAAATTGGAAAATTTATTGAAGCTTCATCCTATGGTGGGTCATGTTCATATTCATGGCGATCAACGCAAATATGTTGTGGCCTTAATCACTCTCAATGAGGCCATGGCTGCCGCCTTTGCTCGTCAAGAAAAAATTTCTTTTCAAAATTTCGAAGCCCTCTCTCAGCACCCCAAAATCCATGACCTCATTGTTCAGGCTGTCAATAAGGCCAATGAAAAGTTGGCCGACCATGAGAGCATTAAAAACTTTGCGATTCTGCCCCATGATTTCTCTATCGAAAGAGGAGAGCTCACTCCCAGTCTTAAGGTGAAACGCAAGATCTGCGATGAGCGCTATCAGGATATTCTTAACCGACTTTACGCTTAATCAAATAAATTTAATATAAAAGCGAAAGCTGAACGATATATAGAGGCCACTTAAATTTAGTCCCCGAGTTTCCCCATCAAAACTCAGCAAAGTCTCCCCGGCCGCCGTGGGCCCCTGCGCCAAGCTGTCCACCGCGGACTTGAGCTTCAACGAGGAGAACAGCAAGCTGCGATAGCCCGCCTCCAACTGAACTGTAGAGGTGTCTGTAAAGTGCCATTCCCCCCCTAAACCAGCCTGCCAGGACCAGGCAGAAGCCAAAGATTTTTCTATAAAACTGTCTTTGCCGAGGGCCACTTCACCAGCCGAAGTGAGGGCAAAGTCATTGGTCAGATGGACCATGCCCCATCCACTCCCTCCCAGCAAAAAAGCTCGCCACTGACTTTCCTCTATCAGGTTCACCTCCAATACGGCATTGGGGTGGAAAAGCAGAACTTCACTGTCTAGGGTCAAAAGAGTCTGTCCACCTCCACTTATACCTGGAGCTTCTCGCGCGGGCTTGACTTGCAAAGCCTCAAAACCTAAGCGCAGCTGAGTCTGAGGAAAGAGAGCCCACAAGACCCCCAGCTCTCCGCCTAAATTGTATTGAGCCTTGGAGCTTAAAGTCACATCACTGGGGTCAAAGGCCCCACGAAAGCTCTGATCCTTTAAGAGAGAGGGCCCTCCAGTGCCACGAAAATAAACCGCAAAACTCTCCTCCTTAAAGTCAAAAACTCGAGCCAAAGCCTTGGGGCTTCCCAAGGCCCCCGTCAAGAGGCAGAAAACAAAAGCTATCTTCCCCATCAAGTGCCCTGGCCGGGAAGTCCTCCATTTTATGCTTTTTGCCAATTCGGCCCCCTCCCTTTATCCCTTTATCCCTTTTAGCCCTTTATCCCTTTATCCCTTTATCCCTTTTAGCCCTTTTAGGGTGACATAAATTGCTCCCTGTTGGCAAAGCTTGTCCTTGGGCTCCAATTCATGGGCAGTTGAGGAGCCGTTGAGGGTCTTTTAAGCGCCTTTCTGGGCTCTTACAAGGCCCTAAATTGGAGAAGCCCCCTCCCGCCTCAACCTCAGACCTCGGCACAGATCTTGAATCGTTAAGATAGTGCATGAAAATAAAATTAAAGGAGACTCTCACAATGAAGGCCTTAATGGTCCTTAGTTTAATCCTGTTCACCTCAAGCCTGAGCCTTGTTGGCTGCGGCGGGGGAGGATCTGGGCAGGCCGTTGGCCCCATTGGCGGTGTTGACCCCACTTACAGCTCTGGGGGCCTGCCAGCCTGCAGTCTCTATGATTTTCATTCTGGCTATGGCTATATGGACTCCCGCGGACAGCGCATTGACTGCGCCTATTCCGATGCTCACTACTCTGAGTACTTTTTAACCCACGGAGACCCCAACCATTGCCACTACAATCCCAATACCCAGGGCTACACCCATCGACAAAGTGGTCAGCACCTCCACTACTGCTCCACTTATTTCGACTTTTCTGTGGTCTATCCTTACCATGGCATTTGGGGCTCCGGCTGCACCTACTGGGCTGGACTCCATCCCCAATGGCACTTTTTTCCCCTAATGGTGGGGGGAGCCTGGGTGTGTATCAACTCCATCTACTATATAGGTCCCGTTTTCTTTGTAGTGAGTGACTTCTTTCCCACTGGAGCTCGCTGCCAAAGAGGAGCTTATCTGGGCCCCGACTGCGAATGCCGAATGTTCTACGACAGCATGAGCGGCACCGTCTTCTGCCGCGCCAACCGTCGCTAAGCAGCCATTTCCGCCATTCCAGCTACCGCTTAGCCAGCCACCAACTGCTCACCAGCCACCAACTGCTCACCAGCCACCAACTGCTCACCAGCCACCAACTGCTCACCAGCCACCAACTGCTCACCAGCCACCAACTGCTCACCAGCCACCAACTGCTCACCAG
>SKLV01000045.1 GCA_007121385.1 Bdellovibrionales bacterium | reverse complement strand
TAAGGAGCAGAATATCTGCATGCGCTCTTCCATGGCTGGTTTTTCTGTCAGTCGTCTATTTCAAGAGATTCGCAACGAAGAGGAGGAGCCTCGCTTTGACCAGCCCGACCCCACCCAGGTGGACAGCACCTTTGCCTCCCACCCAGGCACCCAGTGTCGACTGGACACCTACTTTCAGGCTGCCTTATGTGAACGCGGTCCCGATGACTCCTTGGACGATAGAGACTACCGCAGAGGAACCTGCACTGAGACCTCCGGCCACGAAGTGGGCCTAAGGCCCCGCTGCTGGTTTAGGCCAGGGCGGGACAACCGTCGCAACCCCTGGCCTTTTCCTGATGATCTAATTTCTGGTGAAGGCCTGGCTCCAGGCCAGGTCTAAACACCCTGGCGTGTCAATCTGCGCCACCAGAGAGCAAAGTCTCTAAGAGCTTAAGGGCCTCGACCCGGCTCTCAATCAATCCTTCCAACTGTTGATCGTAAACTTGAGCCAGTATCTGACCCACCTGAGGCCCTTGAGCCACCCCTAAAGCCATTAAGTCCCTGCCGCCCACTAAGGGCTTGGGCAGGCGTCCCTCGGGAGTGCAAAGACCCCCATAGGCCTCCACCAGCTTGTGAACTCTCTGACTTTGCTCAGGGCTTTCGCTAAGAGAAAGGGCCAAGTCCGGCAGCAGATAGCCAAAGTCGGAGCCCAAAACCCTAAGCCCTTCAGCCAAAGTACCCGACCTAAGCCCCAGCATCAAAGGCAACTGCAAGAGCAAGAAACTCACTCCTTGCTGGGTCTCGCCGCTGGTGTGAGCTTGCTTGAGCCACCCCTCCACTTGGCGAACAAAGTTGCTGATACCATGCTCCTCAGCGACTTCACCGCCTTGCCAGTGCCCCCTTAGTTCATCATAAAAACTCAAGGCCATCAGCTGCAGCACTTGGGCCGAGGCCTTTTGGTCCCGAGGGGGGCGAAACTCCAGATGCCTTTGCCAGAGCTGATCCCACAGCTTAAGGCTCTCCAAGTCCTGCCACCAGGCAGGAAAAATTCTCTCCCACCAGCCCGTACTCTTGAGGAGTTTCAAGCTCTCCACTCGCCGCTGACTGGAGCTGAGCAGGATCTTTTCCCACTCCTGCCACACTCGCTCTTTGGCCACAGCTTCCGCCCGGGGAGCCACCTGGGCAATGGCCTCAAGAGTGGCCGAATCCAAAAAAAAGCCCTCCAACTGAGCCAAAAAGCGTAAAGCCCGTAAGGGTCGGAGCAGATCCTCCTGGAAGCGATCCAAAGGAGAGCCCACAGTGCGCAGACAGCGGCCCTGGAGATCCTCAAGCCCCTCCACATAATCGATCACCTGATTCTGGGCCACATCGTAAAACAGAGCATTAACAGTAAAATCCCGGCGCTGAGCATCTTCCTGAGCTGAGCAAAACTCCACATGGTCGGGGTGGCGTCCATCCGAGTAGGGGCCATCGCGGCGAAAGGTGGCCACCTCAATCCCCTCGACAATCACCACCCCAAAGGCTTTGCCCACCAAAAGGCTTTGGGGAAAGAGCTCAATGACCTGCTCGGGCCGAGCCGATGTGGCCACATCAAAGTCCTTAGGCGGGCGGCCCAAAAGAGCATCCCGCACACAGCCTCCGGCCAAATAGGCCGTATAGCCTCGGGCATTGAGTTTTTTGCAGATATCAAGAGCCTGAGCCCACTCCGGCACCTGAGGATAGCTGAAGGTGATGGATTTTTTGCGCATAAGGGACCTCATTCTTTGCCAAAGGGCTCGGCCTTTCAGTATACATCACCTATGTCCCCTTTGCGCAGTCAAGATCTCACTCTAGCCCATCAGATGGAGGCCCGAATTAAGGCCTTTGGCTTTACCAGCTTCGCTTGGCTGCCCTTAAAAGCTCCCCCCACCTTAGACCAATACAGATCTTGGCTTGAAAATGATTACCATGGAGAAATGAAGTATTTAGAGGATCATTTAGAACTTAAATCTCACCCCGGAAAGCTTTTGCCCGGAGCCCTCTTTGCTCTGGTGGTGACTCAAGATTACTATCCAGCTCCACAGCCCTGCCCGGACCTGAAAGAGCATTTACCCCATCAGCGGATTGCTCTTTATGCGCAAAATTCAGATTATCACCATTGGTTTTTGCAACAACTCAAAGATCTAGCCCAGGACTTCAGCGAGCTTTTGCCCAAGGAAGATTTTTTGTGTGCCACCGACTCTAAACCCATTTTGGAGAGAGATCTAGCCGTTCAAGCCGGACTGGGCTGGGTGGGAAAAAACACCTGCCTGATTCACCCGCAGCAGGGGAGCTTATTTTTTATTGGTGAGATTTTGACCACCTGGGCCCACCCCTCACCGCCTGAGATCAAAGCGGTGCATGACTTTTGCGGCACCTGCAATCGCTGCATTGAGGCCTGCCCCACCCAGGCTTTTCAGGCCCCCCGAGAGCTGGATGCACGAAAGTGCATCTCCTACCTCACCATTGAATCCAAAGTGAGCCCTCCAGAGTCTTTGCGCCCCCTGATGGGAGATTGGCTCTTTGGCTGCGATATCTGCCAGACAGTTTGCCCCTGGAATGAGAAGGTCTTTGGGCCGGAGATGAAACGGCTGAGTGCCTCGGACCCCGTCGAGCTTCGCAAGACTCTGCTTGAAAACTCGACCTTGCGCCAGAAAAAGATTAAGGAGCTCAGCTGGATTCTCAGCGCCTCGGGCAAAGCGCTCAGTCGAGCCTTTGCCCAGAGCCCCTTAAGTCGAGCGGCTGGCCGGGGGCTTAAGCGCAACGCCATGATTGTGGCCGCCAATTTAGGCCTTTTTGAACTGAAAGAGGAAATTGAAAAAACAGCTCATAAATATCCGCCACTTCAGGAACTCAGCCAGTGGTGCCTGGAGAGAATTAAAATTCATTAACTCAGACGGCCTCAATTGACCAAAGGTCTTTGCAATCCCGTTTGAATTGCCCTTGAGTTTGAGCCATACTGATCACTCTATATGCAAGAGTCGGATTTTATTCCCATTCGGGTCAGTCATTTGCGGGTCGGCCAGCTCCTGTCCTTTGACGTCTACGTCCGCCTCGGTGAACGCCATATCTTGTACCGCCGCCAAGGGGACAGCTTGGAAGAGGAGCAGCTTCAGCGCCTCATCGAGAAAAAGGTGAAACACCTCTTTATAAAAAAAGAGCAAGAGAGATCCTTTCGTCAGTATATGAACGCCAATATGGATGCGGCCTACACCAACTCTCTCAATGAAGCGGTGGAGGTCCGAGCCCAGATCATCCACGGCGCTCTCCAAGGGGCCGGTGAGGACCTGATTAGCAACCATGATAGCAAAGTGGTTTACGATGCGGTGAAGTCGGGGGCCCAAAAATTTGTGGACTTTGTGCTGCAGGAGGAAGGAGCTTTTAGATCTCTAATGGCCGTACCCAACCCGGACTTTAGCCCCTGCCACCATGGAGTGACTGTGGCGGCCTTGGCCTCAGCCATGGCGGGAGAAATGGACCTGGCCCACAAAGCCCCCCTGAGCCTTATGGTCACCGGAGCTTTGATCCACGACATCGATCATCAAATAAGGCAAAGCCCTATCGAACAACCCCTTGAGGAGCTCAGCTCGACTGAAAAGGCCCTTTACCACCAACACCCCAGCCGGGGCGTCGATATCCTGCAAGAAACGGGCTTTTACGACAAAATTGTTTTGGCCTGTGTGGCCCAGCACCATGAGTTTGTGGATGGAAGTGGCTTTCCTTTAGGCTTAAGAGAAAAGGCCCTAGACCCCTTGGGCACCATAGTGGCCACAGCCAACTCCTTTGATCGCCTGGTCAGCTTTGAGGGCCATCCCCCCAAAGAGGCTCTAAAAAAACTCCTTGTGGAGCGCATGGGCCAGCACCCGCTGGAGCACTTGCAGGCCCTGCAAGAAGTGTTAAAGAAAAGGCAAATTATCTCCTAAGCCCACCTAATGCAGTCAGCCACCCATTGTCCTCCAAGAGGCTTAGTGCTTGTATAGGGGCTCACCCACTGGCTTTTATTTAAAAGGAGGAATTTATGTCTTTTACTTTACCTGAGCTCCCCTACTCCAAAGATGCCCTGATGCCCCATCTGTCCCCAGAGACTCTGGAATTTCACCATGGCAAGCACCACAAGACCTATGTGGACAAACTCAACACCTTACTGGAGACGGCTCCTGAGCACAAAGGTAAGAGCCTTGAGGACCTGATTAAAACCAGCTCCGGCGGCATTTTCAATAATGCAGCCCAGGTGTGGAATCACACTTTTTATTGGAACTGCCTTGCTCCTAAAGGGGGCGGAGCTCCCACTGGAGCCTTAAGTGAAGCCATCAACAAAAAGTGGGGCTCCTTTGAGACCTTTAAAGAGCAGTTCACTCAAGCCGCCATCAATCAATTTGGCTCTGGCTGGGCCTGGCTGTGCATGACCGAGGCCGGTGAACTGCACATCGAGAGCACAGGCAACGCGGAAAACCCTATGACCAAGGGCCATAAGCCGCTGATGACCTGTGATGTTTGGGAGCACGCCTACTACATTGACTACCGCAACGCCCGCCCCAAGTACCTAGAGGCCTTCTGGAACCTGGTGAACTGGGACTTTGTTGGAAAAAATCTTTAATTGGCCTCAACAGAGGGGTTGGCCGGATTGAGTTCGGCCAGCCGATCCAGGCGGTCTTGTAAAATGCGATTCAAATCCTCGCGAAAGAAGAGATCATTGGCCAAGTGACCAAAGAGCCCCAGAGGTAAACCGTAATCCACCCGGTCCGTGAGCAAGCTCTGCTCGGGGCCGTGGGGTTCTATACTCATTCGGTGCAGCCAGTGCTTAAAAATCCCATCCAACTGGCGATAGACCATTTTCTGGAGTGAGCACTCTTCCACCAAAAAGCGAAAGTTTTGCGCCAGCCCAAAGCGAGTCAGTTCCACCTGAAACTCATCTCCCTTATCCAAAAGAGGAGGAGCACTTAAGACCACCAGCTCCATATGGGGCTCCAGGAGCTCTCTCCAAGTGGACAAAGAGCGGAGCTGCTGAAAAAGAGCCTGAGGGGGAGCAGAGATGACTTGAGAGCACTGAATATGAGCCATAGAGCCCAAGCCTAGCGGCTTCCAACACCCAATGTCACTTGATGGAGCTCCGCACAAATTAGGAGCTGTTGCACTAGGACTGGAAAGCCTCTAAGAGAGCCCTATGCAGTCCACAGACTCTAAGACCAACTTGCATGCAGCCCCAGACCTCCGGCTTCGGGATCTTATCCCTAAGCAGTGGCCCAATGGGGGAGCCCAAGGCCCTCAGTCTCTGATTTTTGGCTACCCTGACGATGAAGGAGTTGCCAACAACCGGGGCCGTGTGGGAGCTCGAGAGGCCCCCGAGGAGATCCGCCAAAAACTCGACCGCATGACTCCCCCCTACCCCTTGGGACTCAGTCTTCCCAAAGAGAATTTGGCCTTTGATGGGGGCAACTTGCCATTAGGTCCTGGAGCCCAAGAGGATTTGGCCGCACGCCACCTGAGGGCTCAAGCCAAGGCCTCCTGGGCCCTTCAACAGGGCTACCGCTGGATCAGCTTAGGGGGAGGTCACGACTATGCCCAGCCCGATGGAGCCGCCTTTGCCCAGTGGTGCCGCGAAAAGGGCCAAAAGCCCCTTATCCTTAACTTTGACGCCCACCTGGACATGCGCCCCAGCGAGAGGGGCATTAATAGCGGCACTCCCTTTTATCGACTGTTGCAGGAGTTCCCTGAGATCGCCCTAGTGGAGATTGGCATTCAAGAGCACTGCAATGCCTCTGAGCACTGGCAGTGGGGATTGGAGAGAGGGGTCAAGGTCCTCACTCTTGATGAGCTCAGTGGGCCCGTAGGGGGGAGCTCTGGATCTGTCGGGGTGAAAGGACTGCTCCTTCATGTGCAAGCCGCTCTTAGACCCTGGCTCCCAGAGGGGGACACAAAACCTCTCTGCTTTATCAGTGTGGACATTGATGCCTTTTCCTCAAGCTATGCCCCGGGAGCCAGCGCCTCCTACCCCACGGGACTGGAGCCCCAAGAGTTTTTGCAGACCCTGGACTGGCTGATGGAGCACTTGAACTGTCCTATGTTGGGAGTCTACGAAGTCTCCCCTCCTCTGGACCTGGATGGACGCACGGCCAAATTGGCCGCGCAAATTGTGCATCGCTTTTTATTTCACCCCTGGAAGGCTCAGGCCTTGAAGGCTCAGGGTTCATGAAGGCCTCATCCTCCCCTTTGCGCAGCTTTGGCAGCGACAACCACTCAGGGGTTCACCCCAAGATCCTAGAGGCCCTAGTGGCCATCAACCAGGGCCATGCCCACAGCTATGGAGAGGACCCCTTAAGCCACCAGCTGGAAAAAGAAATTCAGCGCCTTATGCCTCTGGCCCATAAAACATTTTTAGTTTTTAACGGGACAGCCGCCAATGTCCTGGCCCTTAAAGTGGCCCTCAAGAGCCATCAGGCCTGTTTGTGCAGCGAGGTCTCCCACCTGAATTTGGATGAGTGTGCAGCTCCTGAGCGGGTGGCCGGCCGCAAGCTGATCCCCCGACCCAGCCATGACGGCAAGCTTCGCCCCGAAGACCTAGAGGAGAGCATAATCCGCCGAGGCGATCAGCACTTTGCCCAAGTTCGCATGCTCTCGATCACTCAGCCCACGGAGCTGGGAACGATCTACACCTTGGAGGAGCTTAAGGACTTAAGAGAGTTTTGTTCGCGCCACAAGCTTATGTTACACATTGATGGAGCCCGCTGGGCCAATGCGGCCTGCTTCTTAGGGGTTAGCTGGGAGCAGATGCTTCAGGCCGCCGATCCTGATTTGCTCTCTTTAGGCGGCACCAAAAATGGCCTGATGGGGGCTGAGGCTTTGATTGTCTTTGAGCGGGCTCGGGAACTGGCTGAGGACCTCAGGTACCAGCGCAAACAACTGCTGCAACTGCCCTCCAAGACTCGCTTTCTCGCCGCCCAAATGCTGGCCTACTTGCGCGATGACCTCTATTTAGAAATAGCCCACTGGTCTTTGGATCGAGCCCAAGAACTAGAGCAGGCCATCTCAGGCATTGAGGGCCTGCATTTGCAGTATCCGGTTCAAAGCAATGCCCTCTTTGTCCAGTTCCCCAAGACTTGGACCAAGGCCTTGCGACAAAAATACTTTTTTTACATTTGGGATGAGCAGCAGTGGGTGGCCCGGTGGATGACCAGCTTTGACACCACCTCTGAGGACATTCACAACTTTGCCCAAGAGCTTCGCCAACAGAGTCAAAAGGAGAGGAGCCTTTAAAATGCAGTACCACGACTATCTGGCTTTGGAGAAGATCCTGAACAGCCAAAAGCCGGCCAGCCTTGAGGCCGGCCAGCCCGCCCACGACGAAATGCTTTTTATTATCACTCACCAAGCTTACGAGCTGTGGTTCAAGCAAATTCTCCATGAGCTGGACTCGGTCTTAAAAATTTTTACCACAGAAAAGGTGGACGAAAAGGATATGGGCCAGATTGTGCTCCGACTGGAGCGCATCGGGGAAATTCAAAAGCTCTTGCTCGAGCAAATTCGCGTTATTGAGACCATGACTCCTTTGGATTTTTTGGAGTTTCGCAAACATCTGTACCCAGCCTCGGGATTTCAGAGCTTTCAGTTTCGTCTGCTCGAAATCAAACTGGGCCTGCGCTCTGAGCAAAGGCTCACCTACAATCAGGCCTCCTACGACAGCCAGCTCTTGCCTGAACAGGCCAATCAGGTGAAGGAGGCGGAGGCCTCCCCCAGCCTGTTTGACGGAGTGGAGAAGTGGCTGGAGCGCACTCCCTTTTTGAGCATGGAGGCCTTTGACTTTTGGCGGACCTACAGGTCAGCGGTGGAGCAAATGTTTCAAACAGAAAAATCCAAACTCCAAGAAAACCAGTTCCTCAGCCAGGAGGAAAAACAAAAGGCCACCACCCAGATGGAGCAGGCCGAGCAGAGCTTTCAAGTTCTCTTTGAGCCCGAGGCCTTTACTCAGGCCCGCCAAAAGGGCCAGTGGCGCCTCTCCCACCGCGCTCTCCAAGCTGCACTGTTGATTCAGCTCTACCGCGACCAGCCCATTTTACATCTGCCCTTTCGCCTGATCACAGCCCTTATCGACATCGACGAGCTGATGACCACCTGGCGCTACCGCCACGCCCTCATGGCCAAGCGGATGCTGGGGGCGCGAGTGGGGACGGGGGGCTCCTCGGGCTTTCGCTATCTGCTGGAGGCCTCAGAAAAACACAAGGTGTTTAATGACTTCTTTCAACTGACCACCTTTTTTATTCCCCGCTCGAGCCTTCCCCCTCTGCCTCCCGAGGCCGAGATGCAGCTGGGCTTCTTTTAAGCAGAATGGCCCGCACCGGACTGGCGTCCAGACCCTTCAGCTTTAAAGGCAGGGCCACCAGCACATAGAGGCCAGGGGCCACCTGATCCAGCTTTAAGCCCTCTAAGACGGCCATTTGGTGGCGCCACAGGGCCTGGTGACTGGGCAGATCCTTGGAGTCAGCGGGGTCCACCGAAGGGCTGTCAATGCCGACGGTGATCACCCC
This sequence comes from Bdellovibrionales bacterium, assembly GCA_007121385.1. Classification (GTDB taxonomy): domain Bacteria; phylum Bdellovibrionota; class Bdellovibrionia; order Bdellovibrionales; family UBA1609; genus SKYF01. The sequence goes on along the minus strand of SKLV01000045.1, from coordinate 1,785 downwards.
CTGAGCCGCCAAAAGATCCAAGAGCTCAGGAGACAAGCTGTTGAAATCATCGGTCCACTGATCGGTGTTGAGGTGGCTGTCGGTGCGAAAGAGCAGGCGCTTGGCCTGAGCTTGAAAGCCTCCCGGCAAGTGCTCTGGCCGGATTCTCTCTTTAGCCCTCAAACCCTCGATGGCCACCACCTGACAGGGCCCCAGGTAGTGCTTCAAAGACCGAGCCTCAATGCCCTCTCCCTGGGGATGATAGTGAATGCTGGCGTCGGCATGGGCCCCTAGATGGGGAGTGGTGGTGAGAGAGGAGAGCTCCAGGTGATGACCCTGACTAAAGGACAGACTGCGCTGCAAGCTCAAAGGGGTGTCGCCGGGAAAAACAGCGGTTTTCTCGCTCAGCAAAGGACTGATATCAATGGGTTCCTGGTCCCAGTTCATGAATCAAGTCATAAATCCTTGCCAAGTTCCCGTCAAAGAGAGACAAAAAAAAGATGAAGTTACAACCGGTTCGCGGCACAAAGGACCTTTTGCCCCCAGAGGCCCGTGTTTTTCGCCATATCATCGGCCAGTCTCTCCATGTGGCCGAACTCTACGGCTTTCAAGAGATGGCCACTCCCATCTTTGAGTTCACTCCCGTCTTTAGCCGGGGCCTGGGCGAGAGCACCGACATCATTGGCAAAGAGATGTACAGTTTTGTGGACCGAGGCGGAGAGCCGCTGAGTCTGCGCCCAGAGGGAACTGCAGGAGTGGTGAGAGCCTTCCTCTCCAATGGGCTGGAGCAGCAGCTGCCTTTAAAGGTCTTTTACCAGGGCCCTATGTTTCGCTACGAGAGACCGCAAAAGGGACGCCAGCGCCAATTCCACCAAATTGGTGTGGAGTGCCTAGGAGTGGATCATCCTCAGGCCGATGTGGAGTGCATAGCCATGGCCCACCTGCTCTTAGAGCAGCTGGGGCTGGGGACCAAGTGCCGGTTGGAGATTAACACTTTAGGAGACAGCGAGAGTCGTCAGAGCTACCGCCAGGCTCTGGTGGAGTACTTTACCGCCCATCAACAGAGCTTAAGTGCCGACTCGCAGAGCCGACTGCACAGCAATCCTTTAAGAATTCTTGACTCCAAAAAAGCCGAAGATCAGGCCATTGTGGCCCAGGCGCCACTCTTTCAAGATCACCTCAGTCCGGAGTCGCAAAGCTTTTTCACCCAGGTTCAACAACGGCTGCAAGCCCTCCAAATCCCCTTTGCGCTCAACCCCCGCCTGGTTCGCGGCTTGGACTACTACTGCCACACTGTCTTTGAGTTTAAGACGGATCTGTTAGGAGCCCAAGATGCGATCCTGTCGGGGGGTCGCTACGATGGCTTGGTGGAGATGATGGGTGGACCCAAAACTCCCGGAGTGGGTTGGGCGGCAGGTCTTGAAAGGCTGGCTCTGCTCCTCGAGCAAAAGCCCACCTCTCCTCGGCCCCTGGTGGTTATTCCCCTAGGAGCGGAAGCCGAGCTCGAGGCCCTCAAGCTGGCCCAAAGCTTGCGCTCTCAAGGCTTTGTGGTGGAGAGCACTTACAGCGGCAACCTCCAAAAGCGCTTAAAGCGAGCCAATAAGCTGCAGGCCCGCGCCGCCCTTATCCTGGGCTCTGAAGAGATTCAAAAAAGCGAGGTCACCTTCAAAGATCTGGACCTGGGACAACAGCGCCAGGTCCCCCTGCAGGAGTTAACCAGGGAGCTGGGCTCTCTCACCTAAAGACCAACCCCCTTTACTCTTTTCCTATCAATAAAACTGCTGATTCTCAGGATCAAACCATATT
>SKLV01000074.1 GCA_007121385.1 Bdellovibrionales bacterium | reverse complement strand
CTCTGCTCACGCAAATGCCCAAAGCATTCCCTCTGGTCTTGCAAACGGTTCCGATCTGAAGTCGGCGACAGGTCTCTGCGCTGGAAAAGTTGTCGCAGGCTGGGTTCTGAGTGGTGCTTCCAGGTCCCCCGGCTGTGCAGATAACAGTGGTGTTCTGCCCCGGCGAAATGCTGATCGTCTCGCCAGCTTTGAGAATCACATGAGTATTCCCCCAAGCCGGAGTCGCCAGCACAACAAGGCCGAACAGCTTTAAAACAAGATACATATATAGACGCATAGAAAGCTCCTATTCAAAGTCAGTCTTCCTTTCCTGCAACTTTTATTCCTTTTTCCAGCGAAGCTAAGTATCTGATAGGAGGAGTTAAAATTGTCCAAGTCTTGAGTAAAGTGACAAAAAAAGCCTTTGAGGTCTTCATCTCGTCTATTTGGTAGGGTCGTCCTCTTTGCTTGTTGTAACATAATCATTTAAAGCCCAAGCTCACCTATAAACACTCCTATCTTCATCGGCCTGACGCGCTGATACGCAAAAAGATGACGGGCACTTAATCTTCTGAAAACCGACAAGCTTCTCAACTCTCTTTCCCAAATAGACAATTTGTTCAGCTTTAGATGGCTCTATAAAGGTCTGGTCTGGTCCAGGCTTTGCAGTTACGAGTTCCTGTGTAGGGGGAAGCCAAAATGCAACGAGTTTATCATCCAAGATTATTGGGTTACGTTATTCTTATCTCTTCTTTGGGAGCTGTGGGATGCAGTCAAGATGTGCGATTTGCACAGTTGCCTTCAGCACTGCAGAGTCTCGACCAGTCAACTTATATTTCAGATGACTTCGATCCCGACGATCCGGATCGATGGAATCGGCCTCCCATCTTAGATCCTGATGAGCCCATCGCTCAACCCGAGCCCATTGTGCCACCGGATCCTCCTGCAGCAGAGCCAGAGGCGCCGATCGCTTTGCCTGAGCCTGCACCCGAGGCTCCACCAGTGGTTGTGCCTGAGCCCACTCCGGAACCGCCTGTAGCCATGCCAGAGCCCGCACCTCCAGTGACCCGTCTGCCAGAGCCTCTTCCTGTGGGGAATCAGGTGGCTTTACTGGGCGTTGTGGTGGCTGGAAGCACAGGGAAGCCTGTGGTGGACAGCTCAGGAAGTTGTGTGCGTACCAGTTACCTCGAGGGAGTGCTTTACCCGGAGTGTGAGAGCCTAGAGACTCAACTGGAGTTGAGCCAAAACAATAAGGCCGTCTATTTTGATGTGGACAGCGCTGAGTTGACAGAAGCTGCCCAGGTCAGTCTCAGTCAATGGGTCGCTGAGGCCAAGGCTCAGGGAGTTTTCTTCAATGTCAATATCGTTGGTCCCATCGCTCTTTTTGAAAGACGAGATGGAAAGGCCGAACAAATATCAGCAGAAAGGGCTGCTGCGGTCTGGACCTTTGTCAAAGAGGAGTTGGGCTTAAGTGAGCAGCAAAAGAGCTTGGTCACTTTAAAAAAGCGCAATGGTCAAGATATTGTGTCTTGCCAAGCTCAAGGGTCTGTTCAAGATCTCACCTCTTGTTTGGCTCGATTTCGAGACTACCGTCGTTCTGAGTTCAGCACATCGGTGAATATTCTTGAACGGCTCTTGGTCGAGTGGTGAGCGGGAGACCTTGACCAACGAAGCTCCTTCAAATGAAGATCTTAAAGAGAGATCTTCAGCTTTGAGGGGGCAGCTTGGACCTAGGGCCTGAAACGAGCAATCGTTCCAAATTCCAAAGTAAAAAATTGAATCGGGGAAGGTTGAAGCTGCTGAGCATTCTGGCTCTCCTTCCCGCCATTTTTCTGATCAGCTCTGGAGTGGCTGAGCCCTGGTTGGCCAATCGCTTTGCACAAAACTGTGCCGCTTGTCATGCTCCAGGGCGCTACAACAAAGAGCCTGTGGGTCGCCGCTGTACACTCTCTTGCCAAGGTTGTCATGTGAACCCCAATGGGGGAGGGATGCGTAACCATTACGGAATGTGGGTCCAGGATCGTTGGCTTAAAACCTGGGATCAGAGCTTTGTAAGGGGAAGTCATCCTGCTCCAGCCCCAGTGAATGAACAGCCCTATATGGAGCCAGCTCGAGAGGCTGCCGCAAGGGAGCAGGCTGGAGAAACCGTTCCTCCTCCTCGCAGGCAGCCACCCATGGTCACAACCACTGTGGTGGATCCTCCGGAGCATCTCTATGATAAAGAGACTTGGGATGAGTGGAAGATCAATGTCTCTGAAAATGTTTTTTTGCGCACCATGCCCGACTATGATCCCTATCTTGTAGAAAGACGAAAAGGAATTTATGCCAGTGGAGGCTATCGCTTTTTATTGGGTCAGAGCAAAATCAGCGGGGAAGAGAATTTAATAGAGTATGCCTTCCCCATGGCCTTTGATTTAGGGCTAAGGATGAGGCCCTTGCAGACTCACAAGGTCTCCCTGGTGACAGAGGCCCGCTTTGCCAATGGCCCTCAGGGCACTCGCCTGGAGCAAGGCTTTACCGCCGGGGCCCGAGTTAAATCGGCCTACCTTTTAGTGGATGACTTGGCCTACAACAGCTATGTTCAAGTGGGTCTCCAGCGGCCCCTCTTTGGGCACTACTCTCCAGATCATACGGCCTTAGCTCAGAGAATGGCTGGACTCAATCAGCGCTCAGTATATAAGACCTTTGGAGTGGGCACGGCGCCCAATGTGCCCTTTGGCATT
>SKLV01000153.1 GCA_007121385.1 Bdellovibrionales bacterium | reverse complement strand
CCGCCGCCAAAGGTGTCAGAGCCCTTAGTGCGCGAGTCCGAGGCCTTGAAAAAGCGTGGTGTACCCATGGCCATTTGGTCCTGGGGTCCAGTGTAGCTCATTCTCATGGCTGTGGGGTCGTTGCCGCCGCCGCCGTGGGCTAGGGCGGTGGAGCCCATCATGGCTGTAAAAAAGAGCATCATGCTGGCAATAAGGGCACTTAAAGTCATGTTGTAGTATTTCATTCGTCTAAATTTCATTTCCCCCGGGTCCTTTCCTTTGTTTTCTAGAGCGAAGGCTTTAGCCTTGTCTCTGGCTTCGTCTAACATTTTTTTGAGTTCCAGATTCTGCTCATCCGTAAAAAAGTAATCAATGGAAAAATAGGCCTGATCGCTCCAAAAAACCTTATCTCCAATGTGATCCTTCATTATATCGAAGATCGCTCGATCCTTGCGAGTCTCTAGCAGGGCGTCATAGCGGTAATCAGTCATATTCACATATTTGTTGGGGAAGAGAGTTACGTAGCGACCCTCGCTGTCCTGCTCTACCAGCTCTACCTGGATCAGACGATCCATGGTCGATTGGGCCATGCCTGGCTCTGGCTCGGGCAGCTTTTCCTGGATATCCTCAATGGATAAGGGACGCATGCGAGTGGCGTAAAAGAGCAGCAGTGAGTACTCGTCGGCGTGAATTTCTTCGATTTGCTCTGGGTTGAGGCGAATTGTGTCTGACTCAGTGGAGTTGACTCTTTGGGGCTTGTGACTTTCTAGACTTTCCATCCTGGGACTCCCATGGGTTATTATTCTTCCTGCTCAAAACCACGCGGTCTGTTGTCTCTAAGCTGAAGTTTTCTAAGGGAGTCGACAATGCTGAGTAAATACTTTTTGAGCTCTTTCCGTTTTGTTCCTTTGGCTTTGTAATATGTGAAGGCTTCAAGGTCGGCAAGAAAATTTTTGTAGTCTTTAAAACTTATCTCACGCAGAGCCTTAATAATTTCAATTTCATCTTTGTAAATAAATTCCGTGTCATCACTTAAGAGAACTTCCGGGGGAACGCTTAGGGCTTTTGACAGGGGGATGAGTTCCTCGGCGGTCACTTGCCTACGACCGGCCTCAATTTTTGAGATGGAGGATGTGGGCAGTCCCGCCTCTAGGTCCAGGTCGCTTTGGCGGATGCCGCGGGCCACTCTCAGTTCTTTTAGCCTCTCTCCAAGGCTGAATTCCGGCTTCTTCATGGGGGCAGTATTTGCCAAAATGGCAAATTAAATCAAGAAAAAAATGTTTGACGGGGCAGTTTTTCTTAGGCTAGAAGGCCTCAAAAGCAAGGAAGTAGCCTATGAAACAGTTCGAAAGCCGAGACAAGTTTGCTAAACTGGCAAATCGAGAGAACGCAGAGCAGTGTAGTGCAGTCAGCTCTCAGAAAATTCGCCAGGCTTTGGCGGTGTTGATTCAAGAGCTCAACATCCGTAGCGGTAACTTTAAGGTCTATGTTCGAAACGGAAGGCCAGCCCCTTCGATTGAGATTCAAAGCGAGATCTCAAAAGGGATTTAAGCGCCTTTAGGTCGTAGGCAAAAAAATATTTTGAAGGGTCCCACCGCGCAACGGCGGACTCTTCCAGCAGCGAGATGAAAAGTCATCTTCGGTGAAGGAGGAGTGTATGTTGTTTGCAAAAGGGCCAGCTCAAGTTCAATCCACAGATCGTCTTGTTCCCAATAACCAATGCCTACTGAACTATGGCCGTTGGGTGGACTTTCCCCTGGAAGTCATTCCTGATCCCATTCCCGACCCCACTGCAGAAGAGGGCGAGGGACTTTTTCAGCCCAAGCACATCCAAGCTCTCTATAGGGCCTTGGCCACCTTAAAACCTACAGAGAAGACCCTAATTTTTGAGCAGTTTTGGAAAGACAAGTCAGTTGAGGAGATGGCCGAGTCCAGAGGGCTTTCCGCAGCCGCTCTTTCGGCAGCACTCAATGAAGTGCTGATCCAGCTCAAGATCAGGGTGGGGCAGGAGCTCGAAGCCCTTGAGTCCGAAGTCGTTGAGCCTGAGGTCCTGGAGGCGGAGGGCCCGCAGCCTTTTAAGGAGCCCAATCAAAAACGCACAGAAGAGTCACTTTAACCAACCTTAACAAAAGGAGATTTTTATGAACTTAAAAAAGTTTTTTGCCTTAAGCCTCGTTTTAGGCCTGAGCGCGCTGGCCTTATTTCTGCTGCCTGAGTTGGCCTTGGCCAGTCTTGAGGGCAGTTTGCAGAACTTGAGAACCTCTTTGGTTCGAACTGTTCTGCCTCTCTTGGCGGTGATCGGGATGTGCTTTGCTGCCATCTCATTTTTTCTCGGAAGCCCAAGGGCCAAGGAACATTTTTATTTGGCTTTGATTGGGGCCTTTATTGCCTTTGGAGGACAGTCTCTTGTGGATTGGGTCTCTTCAATCGCCCGCTAACGAACTTAAAACAAGCCAAGAGAGGAGTGAATTTAGATGAAACAATGGATTTTTATGATGGTCCTATTAGCGTTGTCCTTAGGTTGTGGCCAGAAGTTTGAGGACTCTCAAGACCAAGACCCTCCATTAGAGGGCATTGGCCAAAGTGTTGCCCCCATTAGTCGACTGTGGCTAGAGGAGAGGACCGGGTGGGCCAAGATTCAACCCAATGCCAATGAGGAGACTCAAGTCTTCCGCCAAGAGGAGGGGGGCTGGCAGATCACTCAGCCCATTTGGGTGGACAGAAAGGCCACAGAGCTTAAAGAGATTTCTCAAAGCCCTGGGCTGCGCTTTGAGGTCATGGAGGGGGAGGCACTTAAGAGCCTGCACCTTTCCTTTTACTTCCAGTCCCAGCGCTTTGGAGAGGTTTTAGGTGGTCACCGAATTG
>SKLV01000176.1 GCA_007121385.1 Bdellovibrionales bacterium | reverse complement strand
GACGAAGAGGCTGAGAAGCCTCCTGTTTCCAGCTGACAAACTGAGGGTCGGGCTGAGCCTGCCTGGCCTGCTGCACCCGACTTTGGCCCTGGGCCACATAATGGGTGAGCGGGGCTTTTTGGGCCGCTCCGGTCAGTAGATCTGCACAGGAGGGCAAGAGAACAAAGTTAAAGGAAGGAGACTGAAGCCCGCTCCCCCCTCCTCCATCGGCCGCCGCCCAGGCCCCCCGAAGAGGAGTCAGGGAAAACAGAAAAAGGACTGTCAAAAGAAGGCTTAGGCGCTGCCGCTGAAAGTGACCAGAACTCAACAAAATTTCCCCCTTGCCGACAAAGGTTTGGACAAAACTCCAAATACCCCATTTTGGCACCTCGCACATACTGTAGATTTTTTAAATTATGAGTAAATGTGGGATTTTCTTGACCTCAGAGCAACTTGACAGCCCTCAGTTCGCCCCCATGTTAAGGCAAAGAGCTTTTCAACAGAGGAGGTATTTTATGAAATACGGATTAACTCCCCGCCGCAGTCAGAGTGTGTGGGATTTTATGAACGAAATGGACCAAGTGTTTAACAAGGTGTTTGAGAGTCCCTCCACTGGACGGTCTGCCACTGAGTTGATGGACTTTGCCCCCCCAGTGGATATTGAGGAGAATGGGGATTTTTACCTGCTCAGCATGGATATCCCCGGGGTGGAGGCCAAGGATGTAAAAATTGATGTGAGCAATGGTCAACTGACTGTTTCTGGCCAGAGGGTCAAAACTCACAAGGAAGAACAGGGTCCCCTGCGCCGCTACGAGAGACAGTTCGGCCAGTTCACCCGCAGCTTCTTGCTCCCCTCCCAAATTGACGAGGAGAAAATTCAAGCCCGTCACGAAGGAGGAGTTTTGGAAATCATGATTCCCAAGTCCGGAGCGGCCAAGCCCAAGAGCATTAAAATTGAGTCAGAAAAGGGCGGGCTGTTTTCTAGGCTCTTAGGCAAAAATGACAAGGACTCGGGCGAACACTAAGACCCTAAAAGAGGGGCTTAACTCAAAAAACTTCACTCACTGAGTTCCGGAGGCCGCCTTAAGGCCTCCGGCCGTTTTTCAATCGACTCCACCGGCTCTCTTCCCACCGGCTGAAAAGCCTCTACCACTTCTTGATAAGACTTTTCTGCCAACCACTGGTCTGGTCTCTCGCCACCAAATTCTCGGGCCAAAATGGGGTTGATGGGATCCAGCACACAGACTTCCACCACAATCTTGCCCAGGCCTGAAAGAGCCCACAGGTGAGAGGCAAAAGGCATATCCCCATACCAAAACACCGAGTCGCGATTGACTGTGTTCACCGGCTCTCCCCCCAACTCTTGGTAGTTGAGACAGAGGGGTTGAACTGGCTGAGCACTTAAGATAGCTGCATTAAATAAAGGGCGGCGAAAACGCAGGACCGACTCCCCATTGGTGGAGGTGGCCTCAGGGAAAACCATCACACTCAGTCCGGCCTGAAGGGCCTCGGTCAACTGACTGATCTCCTGAGCTAGATTTTCCCGACTGCGTCGATCGACAAAAAGGCAGCCCGCCAGCTCGACAATTTGGCCTAAAAAAGGAGTTTGGCGAATATCCTGAGAAGTCACAAAGCAGCCAGCCTTTTGACTGCTCAAAACCAGCACATCCAAATAGGAGAGGTGGTTGGAAACCACCAGTTGCGCTCTCTCTTGCAGGGGCCGACCGGAAACTCTCACCTGAACCCCTAAAATTTTTAAGCCCAGTTTAGAATAGAGCTTGAGCCAGCGAGTGAGGTGATGGCGGAGAACATAGGGATCTTGCCGACCCACCCAAAGAGACAGCCAGAAGGCATGGGCCATATAAGCCAAAATCAAGAAAAAGGTGGTCAGGAAGCGAAGGGGCTGGAGTAGTCGCCTCATCAACCCCCCTCAAAGTAGCGCTGTTCATAGCGCTTGGTGATTTCATCTAAATCCAAAATCGTGAGCAGATCAAAGCAGGCAAACTCCCGATCATAGGCCGGTTCCCCGTAGACTTTGGCTCCCGCCTGAAGATAACTCCTCAGCAAGGAAGGCAGGGCCTCTTTGAGTTCTTCTCGAGTCAGCTCCCGAGCCGCCTCCATGGAGAAGTCCGGATGCCGATAAAACTCCAGAGGACGAATCCTGTACATGTCACTGTACTGCCCCATCTGTTTAAAGTGGGCCATCAGTGAGGCCACCAAGACAGGATCCGAGGTCTTTACACTGGAGCAGCCAAAGAGAAATTGAGACTGGCTGACCTTGATGTAGCGGACCAGACCCTTCCACAACAGATCCATAGTCTGGCCTGTGCGAAAATCAGCATGGGTGCAGGCCCGTCCCATCTCTAGGATCTTCACCGGCCAGCGCAAAAACTGATCCAGATTGAATTCACTCTGGGAATAAAACTGATCGGTGAAAACCGAAGCTCTTAAGCGGTAGGTGCCCACCACTTGTCCTCTCTCTTTATCGATGATCATCAAATGATCGGAACTGAAATCAAAGTCCTCCACATCCAAGCCGTGAAATTTCTCCTGGCCCTGCCACTCGCGCAAAAACACCTCATGGCGCAAGCGCAACACCTCAATGAGCTCCATGGGCGTCTCAGCGGTTTTAACCAAAAAATCAGTGGTGTCGTAATGAACACTCAAGTGGCCCCGATAAGAGTGAATGCGCTCAAAAAGTTTCTCACTCTGAGGGTCAGCGGCTAAGTCGATCAAACGGTACTCCTTTGTGAGGTTCTCAGGCTTGAAATTAAATCCGAATATACGCCATGTGTCACTCTTTTGCTAGCCTGCCCCTTTACTTTTCCCAGCCCCCAGTGAAAACTAAATATGGCTAAATTATTGTTTTATAACAGTGACTTAACAGAGGGGGT
>SKLV01000125.1 GCA_007121385.1 Bdellovibrionales bacterium | reverse complement strand
TGAATATTTGAGTTCGCGCAGGCAGTATTCAAATAGACTGCCATAGCCCAAATCCGAGTAGAGCTTGCGCCTTTCCACTTCTTTTAAGTGCTGAAGAATTTCACTGAGCAAGGCCCGCTCTTTTTGCACCAGCTCCTGAGTTTGGCGCAGTAGTTCTCGATCACTTAAGGACTTGGGCAGCATAAACACCTCCGAGGTTAGTTGCAGTTGGTCTTACCATGACTTTTTGAGAGGCCGTTTTTCAAGGCGCCCCACCTCTTTAAAAACAGCTCACCTGAAGCTCCATAAGGGCTGCAGCTCAATTCTTTTTAAGAAAGCCACTTTTTCAAATCAAAAGAGCGCTTTAAACTCATTACAGGTAATCCTGGAGCTTCAAAAAACTGGTCAAGCCTTTTTCGCATTAAACTAAATTAATCTAGGTTATCCATTGCGGTAACTCAATTTTGTCGCCCGCTCTTCTGTCCAGGCTCCTCGACTGGGCTGAGAGAATCAGGATTGACGAGGGCTCAAAAATTAATGCAGAGCTTCGCCGACGTTGTGGGAGTTTTAAGGCTGAGTCTTAAGACCGAGCACCTGGCAATGAATGAATGACTGACTGATCTACCCCCTAAATTCCCAACGCAGAGCTTCGCCGACGCCGTGGGAGTCACTGCCGTAGTCAGTTCCGCCAAGGCAAGCTCGTGTTTAAGATTCCGAGGCCTCGGATCGAGCCAAGCCCAGGGCGAGAAGGGCTGACAGAATCAAAAAAACAATAGCCAAAGACTGCATAACTAGAGGGGCGCCAAAGACATCCGAGAGCAAACCGATGGGAAAGCTCATCAGGGGGCCTATGCTGAGAAAGCACAGGCCCAAAACTGAGCCCATGCGGCCGCGAAACTCTTCCATCACTTCCAAATGCATGGACACCGTGAGGGCGGCAAAGGACAAATAAAGGGAAAAGCCTGTGAGGCTCATCAACAGGCCAGCTTGCAAGGGGCTTTGCACCAGAGGCAAGAGAAAGACCGCTAGTGAGGCCATGGGAATGCCGAAAATTAAAGCCTTAATGGGCTTGGCCGGTTTGACCAGAGTGAAGGTGATGGCCCCCATCATGGAGCCCAGGGCAGGGAAGGTGAACAGATAGCCAAACTGCTCGGCGGTGAGTTCAAATCGCTCTTGCACATAGACGCGAAAGACGACGATCAAAAGAGGAAAGAGCAGAGTGATATTCAACAGCAACTGCAAAATCCGGTAGCGCAAGTTAGAGTCGCTAAACATATAGCGCAGTCCTTCAAACAGGGCAGCCCAGTTGGAGCTCCGTCGAGCTCTGGCGCCTAAAGGGGAGTCTGCCGAGTTGGGGCTGGAGCGAGCCCTCTCCTTGGCTGTAAATGTAGACCGAGTTTCTGCAGTAGAAGAGATTTCCTCTGACAAGATCTCCATAGAGGGCTGAGTTTGGTCGCCCCTCCTTTCTGGGCTCAGTCTTTGGGCTCCTTTTTCCCCCTGCTGCAGCTTCAGAGTGCGCAGCACCAAGATGAGACCCAGATAACTTATACCATCCACTAAAAACACCAGAGCCGGTCCCTGCCAGGCCATCAGCACTCCAGCCACCAGGGGACCGAGCATGCGCGAGGCGTGAAAGTTGGTGGAGTTGAGGGCCAGGGCCTGTTGGAAGTCGGCCCGGGGCACTAAGCGGGGAGTGATGGTTTGATAGGCGGGCTGGTCAAAGGCGTTCACCGCCCCTTCGATCAGGGCAAAGACCAACAGATGCCAGAGCTGAATTTGGGTGAACTCCACCATAAAGGCTAAAGTCAGAGCCGAAGCCGCCAGCAAGCCCTTGGTTCTCATCATGGTTCGGCGCACATCGCTGCGGTCCACCACCACGCCCCCATGGAGAATCAGAAAAAAAGCGGGCACCGCCATGGCTAGCATAAGCAGTCCCAGGGCTCCGGCCTTGCCCATAATTTCAATGACAATCCAAGCCCGGGCTAGCTCGTGGGACCAGGTGCCCACCTGGGAGACCGTCTGCACCAAAAAGAAGCGGCGAAAGTCCTGGTGACGAAAGGGGCTTAAGCGGCTGGAGAGGAGTTTGACCATGAGCTCTACAGCATGTTGAAAAGCAGAGGAGAATTCAAGCTCCACTTGATTTCAAAGTTGATTTCACCGGGCCTTATGACTACCTTTGGGACTCGTTGGCCAAACCCCTCAAGGAGATGGAGAGTCTATGACACCTCGAGTAAGAGAGATCTTAAGCTGGTATGGGGCTGACAACCCCGGAGTGTTAACCAACCTGGCCCGCATGCTCAATCATGGGCGCTTGGGGGGAACGGGCAAGATGGTCATTTTGCCCGTGGACCAGGGCTTTGAACATGGACCAGCCCGCAGTTTTGGCAAAAATCCTGACGCCTACGACCCCGCCTATCACTTTAATTTGGCCATTGAGTCGGGCTGCAATGCCTATGCAGCGCCCTTGGGTTTTTTAGAGGCCGCCGCTCGCGACTATGCTGGGGAAATTCCACTGATTCTGAAAATCAACAACTCGGACTCCCTATACAAATCCTCAGGGGATCCTATCTCGGCTTTGACGAGCTCGGTGGAGGATGCCCTGCGCTTGGGCTGCACGGCCATTGGATTTACCATTTACCCAGGTTCTGCCGCTCGTAAGGAGATGTACGAGGAGATTGCCATGGCCGCCCAAGAGGCCAAGCGAGTGGGATTGGCTGTGGTGATTTGGTCCTATCCGCGCGGAGAAGGCATCAGCAAGCAAGGGGAGACGGCCATCGATGTGGTGGCCTACTCGGCGCAAATTGCCGCCCAACTCGGGGCTCATATTATCAAGGTTAAGCCCCCAACCGCCCACATTGAGCAGCCTGAGTCGCAAAAGGCTTTTGCCGAACAGGGCATGAAGGTGGCCGAGATG
>SKLV01000072.1 GCA_007121385.1 Bdellovibrionales bacterium | reverse complement strand
TTGCAGAGCTTTTCCCGACCAAGGTTGGTGGGCAAAGTGGGGAGGCCTTCCTGGCGCAACTCCCTGGCCTGAGCCTGCCATTGACGCAAGTTCTCATTGTCGGGCTCCAAGCTCAGAGCAAATTCGATATTTTGCAGGGTGTATTCATGGGCCGAGTAGATCTGAGTCTCTGAGGGCAGAGGCAGGAGCTTATTCAGGCTGGACCACATTTGCTCGGCTGTGCCCTCAAACAGCCTCCCACAGCCGACGGAAAACAGAGTGTCGCCCACAAAGAGCCACTTTTGCTCGGGAAAATAAAGGGCAATATGGTCTAATGTGTGGCCTGGCACCTCTATAACTAAACATAACTTATTTCCAATAGAGAGCATCTGACCTTCGCTGAGGTGGCGGTCCAAACCAGAGATACCTGGGTGGCCAGGAGCAGGCGCTGGCCCCCAAGCGGGACAGCCGTAACTCCCCTTCAGCTCCTTGTTTCCCCCCACATGATCGGGGTGGTGGTGAGTGTTGAGGATTAGGTCTAGGCTCCATCCTCGACTCTGTAAAAAAGTCTTTACGGGCTCAGCGGTTGCAGGGTCCACCACAGTACAAAAGCCGGGGTTTTCCTGGCGGATCAGGTGGATGTAGTTGTCTTTAAGGGCCGGAATGAGGAAAGTCTGCATCAAGCCCTCAGGGAGCTTAGAAGGTTCAAGTAGTTTTTGATGGTGGTCTGCATCCCCTCCTCCAAGGCCTCGCAGACCAGGGCATGGCCAATGGAGACTTCGCGAATTTCAGGCAGAGCCTTAAGTAGAGCAGCCAAATTTTTTTGATTGAGATCGTGGCCGGCATTGAGCTCAAGGCCCCGGGCCAAAAGCTGGTCGGCCGCTTGTCGATAAGCTTTGAGAGTGGGCTCAAGGAGACCACTGCTATGGGCCTCTGCATAGGCCTCAGTGTAGAGTTCGGCTCGTTGAACGGGAAGGGATTGGAGAGCTTTGAGGTCCAAGTCGTTTAAGTTGTAGGGATCTATAAACAGGGAGATGCGAACCCCGGCCTCATGAAGAGTCTGACTGGCGGACTGCAAAAGGTCTCGCTGAGCCGCCACGGACCAACCCGCATTGGAGGTGAGCACATCGGGGGGGTCAGGAACCAGAGTGCATTGGTCAGGACTCACTTCAAGCATTAGTTGAAGAAACTCAGGCGAAGGGTAGCCCTCGATATTCAGCTCCACGGAGCTGCGTTTTTGCCGATAGTCGACGATGAGACCTTTGAGAATATGTACATCTCTCAGGCGAATATGGCGCCCGTCCGGGCGGGGGTGGATGGTGATGCCGTGGGCCCCATAGTCTAAAATATCCTGAGCCATTCTCTCCACATTGGGGGAGTTCTTGCCTCGAGCATTGCGCAAGGTGGCCAACTTGTTCACATTTACACTGAGTTGAGTCATTGCCCTAAAACTTAACATGGCTTAGGCTTAAAGTCATGCAGCTAGAGAGATTGATTCTCATTCGTCATGCTCACCGTGAGGTCTCCGACCGCAGCCAGGACAATGGTTTAAGCTCTAAAGGGAAGCAACAGGCACGACTTCTTCATCGTTTTTTTAACCGCCGTTTCAGTCCCTCCCATTCCCAGGACCTCGTTAAGGCTGACTGGGTCCTGTACAGCAGTCCCAAGCTCCGCTGTGTTCAGACACTCGAGCCCTGGCAGGAGGGCAGTGGACTGAAGGTGGAGGTCAAAGAGGAGCTGGATGAGCAGAGGCCCGGGGAGGTCGGGGAGGACTTTATAGAGCGGGTCAGGGATGCCCTGAATTTTTTGGCCGCCATGTCCCCCAGTAAAAATGTGATCTTGTGCAGTCATGGAGATTGGCTGCCGGTGGCGGCCCATATTTTGACGGGCTGCTCGGTGGAGCTCAAAAAAGGGGCTTGGCTGGAGTTGGAGCCCGCTTTGGATCAATGGCGTCTCCGCTGGTTGGTGCAAAAGCTTTACGATTGAAGCTCTTGGTTGATTCTCTCTATCAACAGGCCTTCCCGCAGCGAGAACTCGGTGGTCTCCACTTTGGAGATTTTGAGTTGCAGAAGGATTTCCTCCAATAGGACAGCTCCAGGTAAAATCAGATCCCTCCTTTTCAGCTCCAGTCCACGGATCTGCCCATATTGAGACTGGGGCTTGAGCTGTAACTCTTCCACCAGTTCAGAGAGCTGTTTTTGGCTGAAACGAGGGCGCTTTAAGGATCGGGGGCCAAGGGGCGGGGTTAGAATGCGGGCCAGGGCCTTAAGGGTGCCACTGGAGCCGACCACCCGACGCGGGCCAAAGCGTTTTTGGTCTCGTTTAAGCGGGGCTAACTTTTTTTGAATGTGCCTACGCATTTTTTTGAGGGCCCGATCTCGCTGGACTCCGGGCTGCATATGTTCGGGTTTCAAGAACATCTGCGCTAAGCGCTGGGCTCCCAAGTCCAAACTGAGGCTTTTTAAGGCCTTGCGACCCAAGCAAAAACTGAGCTCCGTGCTGCCACCGCCAATATCCACAAGGAGATGGCGACCACTGAGTGAGGGCTCGTGCTGAAGAATGCCTAGGGCAATGAGCTCAGCTTCCCTTTGGCCAGAAATGATTTTAATCTCGATTCCAGTTTCTCGGGCCACTTTTTGTACCAGCCGGTCTGAATTGGCGGCTTCGCGCAGAGCACTGGTGGCGTAGGCGCCCAAGTTCCACACCTTATATTTGCGGGCCACCGAGGCAAAGTGCCGGAAGGCTTTCAAGATTTTGGTAGCCGATCCGGAGGTCAGGAGTCCTGTAGTGAAGACGGCCTGTCCAGGCCGCAACATAATTTTTTCACGGTAGAGGCTTTGGCGTAAGCCTCCCTGGCCTTTGATCTCGTAAATGGCAAAGCGGACTGAGTTGGTGCCTAAGTCAATGATTCCAATGCGCATTCTGAAAAGCATATGGCCAGAGTAGGGGGTAAGACAAGCTCTGGCTGCTGAGGTCTGTCATTGGACCTTTGGGCTTACTTCGGCTTGACATAATCCTGACAGAGGCAAAGGGCGATTTTAGCTATAAGTGGGGCCAGATGACGTCACTTTTCCACAGCTTAAGGGGGACAACTTGAGAACTCTTCCATCTGCCATACTGGTTGCAATCTTTGCTTTTTCCCAATTGGCCTGTTTAGGTCAGGGTCCTTCTGATGTGGCCCATGCCAGGTCCTCTCGCCCGCTGTTGATCAATGGAGCTGGAGCTTCCTTTCCCTTCCCTCTCTATTCCAAGTGGTTCTCTGAATATCGCCAAGTGGATCCCTCGGTGCGGATCAACTACCAATCTATTGGCAGCGGCGGTGGGATTCGCCAGTTTTTAGCGGGGACCACCGACTTTGGGGCGACGGATGCGCCAATGACCGACGAGGAGATGCAGCAGGCTTCGGGATCTGTTTTACATGTCCCAACGGCCTTGGGGGCTGTGGTCCTGACCTACAATCTTCCTGACTTAGCGGCCGCCGAGGAGGGGGCCGAGCCTGGGGCCCTGAGACTGACGGGTCCCCTGATCGCTCAGATCTTTATGGGTGAGGTGCAGAGCTGGAACGACTCCCGTTTGGCTGAGCTCAACCCCCATCTGCGCTTGCCCGATCGGCCCATTATCACCGTTCATCGCTCTGATGGCAGTGGGACCACCGCCGTCTTTACAGATTATCTGGCTCAGGTGAGTTCTGAGTGGAGAGAAAGAGTGGGCTTTGGGAAGGCCGTCCGCTTTCCCAGAGGCTTGGGGGGCAAGGGCAACGAGGGCGTCACTGGGCTGGTGAGACAGAGCCCAGGAAGTATTGGCTATGTGGAGTTCAACTATGCCCTGATGAACCGAATGGCGGTGGCTGGAGTCATGACTAACGAGGACACCACGGTCCATCCTTCGGTGGAGAGCATCACTCGGGCGGCGGATAGCTTTGTCAGCCAAATCCCCGCAGACTTTCGTATGTCTATTGTCAATCCCCGAGACCCTGAGGCCTATCCCATCGCCGCTTTCACCTACTTTATTTTGAACGGCTCCATGGAGCAGGAGAAGGGAAGTAAGCTGATGGCCTTTGTGGATTGGGCCATGGGGCCTGGTCAAGAGTCGGCCAGTCAACTGGGCTATGCTCCTCTTCCTCCAACTCTTGTGGAGAGAGTTCTCTCCTCGGCGAGATCCATTGAGCTCCTCTAGCTATGAACTGGGACGAGATGTTCGCCCTTCAGATCTAACATTCTACTATTTGCTCAAGGGCTTGGCTTGGGGGCTCGTGTTACTGCTTCTGGCCATGGTGGGGGTGATATTTGCCCTATCTTGGGAAGCCTTAAGTCACTTTGGGCCGGGCTTTTTTTTTGACCCCTCCTGGGACAGCTGGCGAGAGCAGTTTGGGGCTCTCACCTTTATTTATGGCACCTTGGTCACCTCATTGATTGCCCTTATTTTGGCGGTTCCAGTGAGTTTGGCCGTGGCCCTTTTTCTCAATGAATTGGCCCCCTCCTGGCTGGCCAGGCCACTGGGTTTCTTTGTTGAGATGTTGGCGGCCATTCCCAGTATCGTCTATGGGCTGTGGGGCCTTTTTGTCTTGGCGCCCTTTTTGCGCGACCATGTGCAGCCCCCATTGGGGCAGTACCTGGGCTTCTTGCCTCTGTTCCAGGGTCCACCCATGGGTGTGGGCATGTTGGCGGCCGGGGTGATTTTGGCCATAATGATTATCCCCACCATTGCCTCTATCTCCCGAGAGGTCTTTCGGTCCGTTCCGGCCACCTTGCGAGAGGCGGCCCTTGGCCTTGGAGCCACTCGCTGGGAGATGCTGCGCTTGGCGGTTTTGAAGGCCTCGGTTTCGGGAATTGTTGGAGCCGTTGTTTTAGGGCTGGGGAGAGCACTGGGGGAGACCATGGCCGTGACCATGGTGATCGGCAATCGTCCGCAAATTGACTGGTCTCTGTTTGAGTCCGGACAGACTATGGCCAGTATTTTGGCCAATCAATACGCCGAAGCCGACTCCTCTCTTCACCTCTCGGCTCTTACTGCGGTGGGTTTTACTCTTTTTGTTGTGTCTTTGGCCATTAATTCCCTAGCGCGCTGGATTATCTGGCGCATGCAGAGGGTGAATTAAATGGAAACTTTAAGCTGGCGGAGGCGGTCAACCAATCATCTGATGCTCAGCCTTCTTTTTTTAGGGGGCGTTTTGGCCGCTGTCCCCTTCTTTTTTATCAGCTGGTATGTCCTGCAAAAGGGCCTGGGTGTTTTGAGCTTTGAGTTTTTTACTCAGACTCCTGTGGGGCCGGGACAAACTGGGGGAGGGATGGCCAACGCCATTGTGGGCAGTGGGGTGATGTTGGCTTTGGCCTCTGTTCTAGGTATCCCCTGGGGAATGGCGGCAGGAATTTACCTGTCTGAGTATGGGCGAGGCAAAACGGCAGCGGCTCTGCGTTTTAGTATCGATTTGTTGACCAGTGTCCCTTCCATTGTGGTGGGTATTTTTATTTATGGGGTGGTGGTGATTCACTTTGGCTTTTCCGCCTATGCGGGGGCCATGGCCTTGGCTGTGATTATGTTGCCCATTGTGGCTAGGAGCACGGAGGAGATTTTAAAACTCACTCCTCAACATATCCGCGAGGCGGGCTTGGCTTTGGGCTTGCCTCGTTGGCGAGTGATTTTACGAATTGTGGTCCCGGGCAGTCGAGCCGCTCTGCTTACTGGAGTGATGTTGGCCTTGGCTCGGGTGGCAGGAGAGACGGCCCCCTTGCTCTTTACGGCTCTGGGGAATCAATTTTTTGCTCGCAGTCTTTCAGAGCCCACCGCTTCACTGCCGGTGCAGATCTACAACTCAGCCAAAAGTGGCTACGCGGATATGGAAGCTCTGGCTTGGGGTGGAGCTCTGGTCCTGGTGTTTTTTGTCTTTATCATCAACCTCCTAACTCGCTGGCTGATGGGTATGAAATGGAATTGATTGCCGTAAAAAAACTCGAGGCTTGGTTTGGGGTCTTTCAGGCCCTTAAGGACATCAACTTGAGTATTCAGGAAAATGAAGTGGTGGCTTTAATTGGCCCTTCCGGCTGCGGAAAGTCCACTTTTGTTCGCTGCCTCAATCGCCTCCATGAGGAAGTGCCTGGAGCCAGGGTGGCTGGAGAGGTGTGGTTGGATGGCCGCAATATCTATGCTCCGGGTGTGGATCCGGTGGGAGTGAGAAGAGGGGTGGGAATGGTGTTCCAAAAGCCCAACCCCTTTCCGGGCATGAGTATCTACGAGAATGTGGCTGTCGGTTTGCGCCTGGGAGGGGTGAGTAAGAGGACTGTTTTAGACGAAAAGGTGGAGCAGGCCTTAGTCAGAGCGGCCCTCTGGGGGGAGGTCAAGGAGATCTTAAAGCGGCCAGGAACCAGCCTTTCGGGAGGGCAGCAACAGAGACTGTGCATAGCCCGGGCTCTGGCGGTGGAGCCCCCGGTGATTCTGATGGACGAGCCGACCTCAGCTCTGGACCCGATTTCCACGGCTAAAATTGAAGAGCTGATCCAGGAGCTCAAAACTAAGGTGACGGTGGTGATTGTCACCCACAATATGCAGCAGGCGGCTCGGGTTTCAGATAAAACTGCTTTTTTTCTTTTGGGAGAGCTCGTAGAGTATGGAGCCACGGAAGAGATTTTTACCCGGCCCGCTCAGGAGGCAACAGAACGCTATATCACGGGACGCTTTGGCTAGGGCCAAGATGGGATGAATGGAATGACCCGGCACTTTGATCAAGAGCTTCAAGATCTTAAGAGCCTTTTGCTCAGAATGGGTGGCTTTGTGGAAAAAGCCATTGAGCAGGCCAGTTTGCTGGTGATTCGTCGTGAGCCCTGGCGCTTTAAAGAGATTCAGCAGTGTGAAATCCAGATCAACCTACTGAACAAACAAGTGGATCATCTGTGCTTTTGTCTATTGGCCAAAAAGGCACCAGTGGCCAAGGACTTGCGTTTTATTTTGGCTGTGGTGAAGATCAACGCGGATCTGGAGAGAATGGGGGACCAGTCGGTTAATATTGGCTATGCTGGAGTCGACTACATTCGCCGCCCCATGATCAATGTCACTCAAGAGATGAGCGATATGGCTGAAAAAGTTCGCTCCATGGTGAAGGACTGTCTCGATGCCCTGGTCAATGGGGACGAACAGCTGTCGCGGCTCATTTTGGATAGGGATGAGATTGTGGACCAGTACAAGGCCCGCCTTTTAGACTATTTACAGGATTTGATGGTTCATGATCGCAGTCTAGTGGAGTCGGCTCTGGATTTGATCATGATTGCTCGAAATATGGAGAGACTGGCCGACCACGCCACGAATATTGCGGAAGAGGTGATTTTTTTGACTACAGGTCAGGATGTCCGCCACCCGAGTTTAGTGGATAAAGGAGGAAGTCAATGAGTCCGCAGAGTGAAGCTGTGCTGCCAAAGATTTTAGTAGTGGAAGATGAAACTGAAATCCGACAGCTTTTACTTTTGCAACTTCGCCGCGAGGGCTACTGGGTGGAAGAGGCAGCTGATGGACACGGGGCCGTGACTCGCCTCAACGCCGAGGACTTTGATTTGGCTCTTTTTGATTGGATGATTCCGGGCTTAAGTGGGCTTGAGCTCACTCAGTGGGTGCGCAAGCAGGCTCGTCTCAGAGCTCTACCTATTTTAATGGTCACAGCTAAAACGGCCCCAGAGGATGTGGCCGAGGGGCTCAATGCGGGAGCCGATGACTACCTGGCCAAGCCCTTCGAGAGAGCCGTTCTCTTAGCTCGGGTGAAGGCCCTTTTGCGGCGACGCCGTTGGCTGGAGGGGCAAGAGGAGCCGGGCTTGGGAAAGCCCGGAGGTGTTCTGCGCATGGGACAGTTGGAAATGGACCCTCAGGCTTATGAAATTTATTTGAAAGGGAGAGCTCTCGAGTTGACTCGCTCTGAATTTCGTCTGCTTCAGGCTTTGCTGGAGAATCAGGGTCGGGTCCTTTCCCGAGAGCGGCTCATTGAAGAGATCCAAGGGGAGGGGGTCAATGTCGTGGGGCGAACTGTGGACACCCATGTCTTTGGTCTGCGCAAGAAGCTCGAGGATCATGCTGATATGATCGAAACCATTCGCGGAGTGGGCTACCGCATCCGCTATCTAAATTCTCAAGACAGCCGCTGATGAAGTTGCGATTCTTCAAGCTGCCAAGAAAATCATCTGGGCCCTCGCTGTTTCCCCATAGTTTATTTCGCTGGTTTGTAGGTCAACAAGTTCTCACCTTGGCCCTGGCCTTTTTTGGTCTTTACTTTGTTTCTCTCTTTTGGTTTTCCAGTCGTACAGAGGTCTCCCCTGAGGCTTTGGAGTGGGGAAAATATTTAATTCTTCTCACCTTGGGCTTGGCTTTTGTGGTCACTGTGGCGGTGTCCTTATTTATGGGGGGGCGATTGGTGGTTCCCCTAGGCCGATTGATTGAAAAGACCAAAAGACTGAGGGAATTTCCCTTTGAGGCCGAGTCCCTCACTCCGGCCGAGCTGGCCTATGATGAGCCTGGAGAGTGGTACGAGCTGGAGAGAGCCCTCAACCAACTGGGGACGGACCTGCGGCAAAAGACCATCCGTCTCTCTCGGGAAAAAACCGAACTGAGAGCCATTATGTCAGCCATCTCCGAGGCGGTCTTAGCGGTGGATTTAGAGCGTCGCCCACTATTTTTTAATCCTCAGTGCGCACTGCTTTTTCATCTTCATGGGCGAGCTGATGGGCAGGTTCACCTACAGGAGATCATTCGCTCTCCGGAAATTGTCTCAGCCTACGAGAGAGCTCTCATCCAAGATGAACTGGTCCGCGTGGAGGCCGACTTGCCTCTGAAAGATTCTCCCTTTCCTCAGAGTTTTCAGATCTCCATTGCTCCTCTGCGAAAAAAGCATAATGCCGAAGTTTATGGGGCGGTGGGTATTTTTCACGACATCACTGATCTTAAAAAAACCGAGCAGATTCGGATCGACTTCGTGGGCAATGTCTCTCATGAGCTGCGAACTCCTGTGACCTCCCTGAAGGGCTATATTGAAGCCCTCAACGAGGACATTAAGGCGGGAGACCTGAGCCGGGCCTTGGAGTATGGTGAAATTTTGGAAAAGAGTGTGGGGCGTTTAGCCCTCTTGGTGGATGATCTTTTGGACCTGTCTTCTCTGGAGTCGGGAGCTGAACTGAGTCTGACTTCGGTGAGCCCAAGAGAGCTGACTGAGTCGGTGATCGAGCAGCTCTCTAGTCAACACCATGAGATTCATCTTCACTATGGAGTGGACAGTATTCAAGTGGACCGAGCCCGCTTTGAACAGGTGGTTCGCAACTTGCTTCACAATGCCATTCGCTATGTCCCTCAAGGGGGGCGAATAGATGTGACCTGGACGACGGGTGAAAATGATATGCTTGTGTTGAAGGTCAAGGACAATGGGCCCGGCATTCCTCCTGAGCATCATGAGAGACTCTTTGAGCGCTTTTATCGGGTGGATAAGGCTCGCTCACGGGATGTGGGGGGGACAGGCATTGGATTGGCCCTAGTCAAACACATCGTCCAGCGCCATGGGGGTCGGGTCTGGGTGCAAAGTGCGCCGGGAAAAGGCTCCGAATTCATCTGTGAGATTCCTGGCAGCCCCCTCTAAATGAAGTCTTAGTAGACAAAGCTCAGGCCTAGGGAGAAAACTCCAGGTTCTTGTTCAAGGCGGTTGCGCCGATCTTGGTAGTCCAATTTAAAAGTCAATTGGGGGCGAGGCTGCCAGTTGAGACCATAGGTGATATTTTGTCGGTTCAGGCGAGGGTCTGGGGTCTCCCCTGGGGCCACTTCTTGGTGCAGATTGTAGCGCTCGAGGCGGACAAAAAGAGGCAGGGCAACAGAACCATTATTATAGAGAAGATCGACAGCTGCCTGAACATAAAAGCCTGTGGCTCTCAACCCGAAAGTGCTTGTGTTGTTGAGAATCTCAATGGCCGTGGCCTGGGAGAGGCGGGCTTCGGTAAAGAGGCCGCTCAAGTGCAGAAGGGAGCCCCAGTGGGCAGAGAAATTCACCTCGTAAAGATGTAGGGGAGAAAAGCCTAGCCCATCAAGGCCATGGCCGGTGTGGCCGTAAAGGTAGGAGCCTCCCAGGCGAAAGGACTGAGAGCCGATCTGCAGTCCCACCAGTCCAGAGAGATCTTTGGCCTTGGCTCGCCCTCCCTGAGTGCCGCGCAGTAAGTAGCTATCGGGGCGCAGGCGGCTGGAGTCCAGGCTATTGAAGACCCCCACTCTGTAGGACAGCCACTCGCCATGGTTAGCCGTATAGAGAACTCCCATTTCACTCCAGCGCTGAGGAATAATAAAGGTTTCCGTCTCGGGAGGCTGAACGCTCAGATAACTGTTGGGTTCACTGGTGGGGTTGACCAAGCCCATGGGCAAAAGCTGTAGCCCAATCAAGAACCTTTGCTCTAGACCCTCTCCAAGGTCCTGTTGATTGCGGCGCTGGGCTTTTCGCGGCGCCCAGGCGGAAGATCTCTGGCTGCTCCCTAAACTCCACTCCAAAAATGCAGATTCCAAAAGAATTTCCCCTTGAGGAGAGCTTCCTCCAGGGTGGCGATCCACTCCTCCATCAATAAAATTTATTTTTGAAAAGAAAATGATATCAGGGGCGAAGCGGAGGGCCAGGATAGGAGATAAGTGATTCTGAAAGACTCCAGGAGAGTGAGAGTAAAGAGCCTCACCGACCAGACCGAGCTCAAATTGGTCCACAGATTCTTCAGCAACAGGCTGGGGATCTCGTGGAGGCTCGGACTCAGACTGTTCTTCGGCCACGGAGGGGGCGTCCGGGACATAGGTCTCCTGGTGTTGGGGAGTCGGCCAAGGGAGAGTGTTCTCAGAGGGGGGTGGGAAGTTTTCCAGCTCAGCCTCAATTTCTATTAAACTGTCAAATCCCCTGTCCTCAGCTGAACTTGGGAAGCTGAAGGCCAACCAACTGGCAAAGCTTAGGGCCAGAAGGAGGATGCATTGAGGTTGAAGACCAAGGTCTGCCTGTTTCATCATTAAGAGGGCAATCTCTTGTTGTGGCCACGATGGGCACGGCGAAAGTCCGCTAGGTTGTAAAAGCCATAGATTTTACTGCGAAGCATATCCACGACTTCGGCGCAGAGGTCGGAGCGCAGGCACTCCAAGTGAGGGGCGGGAATATGTCCCAGCTCCAGCAGCTTGAGCATGTAGTCTTCCACCACTCTCTCAATAAACTGCTCGCTGGTTTCACTGTCGCTGGCTCGCGGGCACATTAATAAACTTTCAAAACAAGAGTATAAGTCGTCGTTGTAATTCTTCATTTGTCCAATTCCTCGTGTTAACCTTGTCGGCGAGTTGCGCCTCCAGTTGAGCTTGGCCAAAGAAATTTGGTCTTTTGACGATATGGGGGTCCAGGGGTCTAGGCCGAAGAGGACCAGGGAAAGTGATGGTGCAGAGTGAAGCCTGTCAGTGAGCAAGAACTGGAAGCGTTGGTGGGAGAGGCAAGGCTGCTTGTGGGGTCTCCTCTCCAAGAGGTGGTGTTGGTCGGGCGAGATCTGGCTTTGGGTCACTGGACTTCAGAGGGTCTAAAGTGGCTGTGGCTGGATTTGAATTCTGTGTGTCCTCTGATGATGGTTTTTCCCTCCTGGCCCCAGGGCTTTAAGAAGAAATCAGAGACTAAGCCCATTCGTCTTTTTCTTCGCGCTCATGGCTTGAACCGGCCCCTCACTCGGGTGGTTCGTGATCAGAGTCTGGGCCGAGTGGTCCGCTTGACCTGGGGTGGGGATTTTCATCTGGAGTTTCGCTCCATTCCACGGGCTGTCAACCTGATCCTGCAAAATGCTGAGGGGAAAAAAATAAGTTGGTCCAAGCTGCGTCCCCTTGGGGCCCAGAGGAAGGAAGCTTCCCCAGCCCCTGAGTCTCCCTTGTTCCGCTCACCCCAAGAGATTCAAGCCCAGTGGCGGGCGAAGTCTGTTCCCTCTTCGCCCAAGGGTAAGAGTCCTGCAGCCCCCAGCTCCCTGGCGGAGCTGAGGCGTCGGCTCAATTTGGTTTTGCAAAAAAAGCGTCGTGCTCTGGAGAGGGTGGAGGTGGCCTTAACGGAACAGAAAGAGAGCCCTTGGCGGTCCCTTGGGAAATGGCTACTCCAGCATCAGCAGGAGAGCTTTTCCCGTCTCAAGGAGTTGCCTGAGGACTGGGTCCACAGGCTCAAAGTGGAATCAGGGCTGGCTTGGAATATTGAAAACTGCTTCCAGCGAGCTAAAGAGCAAGAGGCCAAGCTTCAGGGCACCCAGCACCGGAAAGAGCAATTGATCGAGGAGGTTCGCCAGTTGCAAGCTCTTATGCAGGAGGGAGTAGAGGTCTCAGCCCTGGAGTCCGCATTGGCCTCTCATCAGAAGCCCGCTGGTTCAAGAACCCCAAGTCGCAAGGACCAAGTTCGCTCTGCATCAAAATCTTCCCCGCGTCTGCGCTGTCGCAAGCTGAGTTGGGGGAATGGGCAGGAGTTTTTAGTGGGGCTATCAGCCAGGGACAATCTGCAGCTTCTGAAGCAGGCCAGGGCTTGGGACTTTTGGTTTCACTTAAAAGATAGGCCCGGAGCTCACGGCATATTGCGTCGAGAGCGTCATCAGGAGGTGTCCGAGGCCAGGCTCCATGAGGCCGGCCATTTTTTACTGTCTGTGCAACTGGGCTCTCAGCTCAAGCCAGGGGAGGTATGGGCTCTGACAGTGGCTGAGCGACGCTTTGTTCAGCCCATAAAAGGCGATCGACTGGGGCGAGTGCAATTTCGCAACGAGCGCAGTCTGGTGGTTAAAACTTGACTCTTTTCAAGGACCTATTAAATTTTTAGAGCCTGAAAGACGCGTTCGGGTCACCGCAGAGATCAACAAGGAGAAGGACGCCTATGATTGAAGTCCAGGCTTTGAGCAAAACCTACGGGGAGATTCCGGCAGTTCAGAACTTGAGTTTTAAAGTGAACAAGGGGGAAGTGGTGGGTTTTTTAGGTCCCAACGGGGCCGGCAAAACCACCACGATGAAAATCATCACTGGATTTATGGCCCCCACATCTGGGGAAGTCAAAGTGGCCGGCTTTGATGTCTTTGAAAATCCCCTAGAGGTGAAAAGCCGAATTGGCTATCTGCCTGAGACCCCCCCAGTTTATGGAGATATGAGAGTGGAGGACTACCTCTTCTTTGCAGCTCGACTCAAAAAAGTCCCCCGCGACAAGGTCGCAGTCCATGTGCGTGAGGCTGTCGAGCAGACCAACCTGGGGGATGTGCGCCGCCGGATGATTCAAAACCTCTCCAAGGGTTTTCGTCAGAGAGTGGGCCTGGCTCAGGCTCTGGTGTCAAAGCCAGAGGTCCTGATTTTGGATGAGCCCACTGTGGGCCTAGACCCTCGCCAGATGGCCGAAATTCGTGAACTGATTCGCAATTTGCGAGGCCAGCACACGATTGTTCTCTCCACTCATATCCTACCCGAGGTGGAGGCCAGCTGCCAGCGGGTGATCATCATTAATCAGGGACAGATTGTGGCCGAGGACAGCATTGATGGCTTGCTCAAGTCTCAGTCGGCCAGTCGGCGCATCACCCTTAAGGTGAAGCGGCCGGGGGCTTATTTGTTGCAAGAGCTCAAAGGCCTTCAAGGAGTGCTCAGCGTGGTGGCCGAGGCCAATGAGGGCCAGTACCGCCTAGAAGTCGACAATCGGGATGAGACCGTGGAGCAGATTGCTCAGAAGGTGGTGGCTGGGCATATGGGACTCCTTCAACTTCATGTTCAGGCCTTGGGGCTAGAGGATGTCTTTATTCACCTGATCACTTCAGAGCAGGGAGGTGCGAAATGAGTGGGGCGTTCACCATTGCCGCTAAGGACTTTAGGTCCTTGGTTAACAGTCCGCTGTTTTTTTTGTTGGCGGGGGTTTGCTGTGCCATCTGGAGCATAAACTTTTTAAACCTCTTGGGGGATTTTGCTCAAAGGGGAATGTTTGGCCAAGAGGCCAGCATTCACTTTACGGTTTTTTTAAGTCACCTCTCCACGGTCAATATTATTCTGCTCTTTGCCATTCCCGCTTTGACGATGAAACTGCTGGCAGAGGAAAAGAAAATGCGCACTTATGATCTTCTGTTGACGGCTCCCATTACGGCCACGGACATTGTATTGGGTAAGTTTTTAGCCGGTTATGGTGCGGCTCTGGTGCTGATGACCATTTCTTTTCTTTACCCTCTGACCACCTCTTTGGTCTCCGATTTCCACTTCGGCCCCTTGCTCACCTCCTACTTTGGTTTGAGCTTGCTCTTGGCTATCTATGTGGCTGTTGGCCTGTTCAGCTCTTCTCTCACCCAGTCGGTGATGTTTAGTGTAATTTTGGGAGTCCTCTTTATTTTGAGCCTTTGGTTTCTCAGTCAGGGAATCAATGTTTCAGATCGTCCTTTGGTTCAGTCCGTGATGGAGCACGTTTCCCTGGGCGAGCAGTTTTCTGGTTTTATTCGCGGCAGCTTGCGGATTAGCTCGGTGGTGTTTTTTGTGAGCACTGCGGTGCTGTTTGTCTTTCTCACTCAACGAGTGGTTGAGTCTTCGCGCTGGAGGTAGGGATGAGCTTTTGGGGAAAAGTTGGGTATTTTGTCTCGGGCCTCTCCTTGCTGATTCTGGCATTGGTGGTCCAGGTGTTTAATATTTGGATTAACTTCCTCTATATTCCCTTGGCCATGGTGCCCCTCGGAATTTTAGCGGCCCTGGTCATTGACCATCGGTTTTACCTTGAATTCCTCACTATGCGCACCACAAAGCATGGCATGAATATGGGAGCTATGATTCTGCTGACTTTGGCTCTGTTGGTGACAGTCAACTATTTTGGTGCCCGCTTTGACCGGACCTTTGACTTCACTGAGGAGAAGCTCAACAGCCTATCTGAACAGTCGCGACAAATTTTGCAGGAGCTCACTGGAGAGGTGTCTTTCAGAGTTTTTTATGCTGGCTCTGAGGCGGCGGTCACCCGAGATCAGCTGAGACCTCTTTTTCAGCTCTATCGTCAGGCCAGCCCAAGGGTAAGAGTTCACTTTCATGATGCTCTGGTGGAGGCTCACTTGGCTCAGGAGTATTTGGCAGGTCTTTCACCTCGGGATCAAGCGGCCGTGATGATTATTGTGGACTACGAGGGGCGCCGGGTGCCGGTGGAAAACCCCATGGGCGAGCAGGAGATCACCACTGCTTTGATTCGCGCCAGTCGATCGGCCAACAATATAATTTATTTTCTCACTGGCCATGGGGAGCCAGACTTGGAAGAGGCGGGGGCTCTGGGGCTTTCTGTTTTGGCTCAGTCCCTGCGTGAAGCTGCCTTTGAGGTGGAAACTCTGAGCCTATTGAGTCGGGGAGAAATTCCCCCGGATGCGAGCATTGTGGCCTTGGTGGGCCCGCGAACCGCTCTCTTGGAAGAGGAAATTCAGCTGCTTCTGGAGTACTTTCGCGGCGGCGGGCGCCTGGTGGTGGCGGCGGATCCTGGGCAAAGGCACAACGTCCCGCTCTTGACTAAGCCTTTGGGTGTGGAGTTCGCCAATAATTTTGTCATCAATGACACTATGCTGTTGCGGGGTCGCGGTGCGGAGAGTGTGATTGGAGCAGGCTATGACCCCAGTCATCCAGTAACGCGGGACTTTCGCTCGGTCACGGCTCGGGATCAGCGCTTTTTTTCTCTCTTTGATCTGGTCTCTGAGCTGAACCCAGATCCCCAGGCCGATGAGTCTATGGAATTCACCGAGCTGGTTCGGTCCCTGCCGGAGGCCTATTCGGTGAGTGATCTGGCCCAGGCTGTGGAGGCCGGGGAAAGAGCAACACGACGCCCCCACACTCTGATCATGGAAGTTCGCCAAGGGGAGGGAGCGGTGATTGTGGCTGGAGACAGCGACTTTATGCTGAATCGCGCTTTTTTTCAGGGGGTGAATCGGGACTTGGCCCTCAATATATTTTCCCATTTGGCAGAGCAGTCTGATCTGGTGAGCATTCGCCCGCGACTACCAGCAGGGTCTACCTTGACTATGACCCAGCAGACAGGGCGCTTGGCCATCTTGTTGGCTGTTTTGCTGCCCCTGGTGCTATTGATCTACGGCAGTGTCATTTGGTTTAGAAGGAGGGGAGCATGAGGTCTTTTCGCTTAACAGGTCTTTTTGCTCTTGTGGTTTTGTTGGTGGTGGGCTTTGCCGTTTATGATTATCGGAGCCAAAGACAGAAAGAGGGTCAGCAGCAGGAATTGCGCCGGATCACCTCTGTGATGCCGGAGCAAGTTGAGAGTCTCGAAATTGATCGCTCTGGAGACTCATTGGTTCTGCAGCGGGATGAGGGACAGTGGCGTTCCCTCTCCCCCTTAGAGGATCTGTTGGATGACTTTGCCGTTGAAACCCTGCTGAGAAATTTGCTGGAGCAGGAGGTGGAAGATTTGACGGCTCAGGCTCAAGAGGCTGTGGAAGGGGTGGAAGATCTTGACTGGTCTCGCTATGGGATGGAGGAACCTCTGGCTCGGTTTCGCCTTAAAGTAAGAGGGGTGGGGCCAGAAGAGTTACTTTGGACAGTGGGCTCCATCAAAGCCTACGATGGGCGCTATTATTTACGCCGGGGGGAGGACTTATTGTTAGGAGATGAGGCTTGGTCTGGTCTCATCGAGACCACCTTGGGAGGGCTAAGAGATCGACGCCTGTGGCGACAGTCCCCTCCCATCAACCAGGTGCGCATTTTTCGCCAGGGTGAGTTGGTTGCTCATCTCAACCGCGACCCTCAGTCTCAGGCTTGGAGCTTTGCGGAGGTTAAGGGCTATCGTATGGATCCTGGAGCTGTGGAGTCTTGGCTCCACCAGTTGAGACAATTGCGGGTTGGCAGTTTTGTGGCCGAAGACCATGATCCGGAGACTCTGAAGCTCTACTCTTTACAAAATCCTGAATGGCGTATTGAGGCTGGTGACTGGTGGATGGAAGTCAGTCCCCGTCCCAATGAAGAGGCCACCACCCGCTTTGTGCGCACTTCTGCTGAGAGCTTTGTGGTCACTGTGAATCAAAATCCGCTCAGAGAGTTGATGAAAGCCGATTTGGATTTTCGCAGTCTTTCTGAGCCCTTTGAGTTTGAACTTCTCGAGGTCTCTGAGCTGCGGGTGCGCAGTGGGGAGGCCCAGTGGGATATCGTTAAGCTGGGTTCTGATTGGGAGCTCAAAGAGGCTGACGAGGACTTGAGAGTGGATCGCCAGCACCTGCTAGAGCTCTTTGAGACGCTGAAAACCTGGTCGGCTTACGATTTTGTAGGAGGTGAACCCAGCGGCCCGGTGCGCCGATCTCTGGAGGCTCACTCTTTGGAACTGCTCAACTCGGTGGGGCAGGTGGTGTTGATGTTGCGCTGGAGTGAGCTCTTTGAAGATGTGGAGAGCGGACGCTCTTTGGTCTATCTTCAGTCCAGCCGCAGCGAGGAACTTATGCGTGTGGGAGCGGAGACTGTAAAAGCTCTACCCTTGGAGAGCTTGGTCAAGTGAAGTACTCCATTAAAAGCCCCACACGAGTGGATTTTGCTGGAGGCACCTTGGACTGTTGGCCTCTGTATTTGTTGGTGCCGGGTTGCCAGACCATCAATCTCTCTCTGAGTATTTCTACTTTTGTGGAGCTCGAGCCTCGCACGGACTCCCAGATTCGTATCGAGGTCGTGGATCTGGGCTTTATCAGAAACTTCAGCCATCTGGACGAGCTCTTGGCCGACACCAGCCCTGAACTGCAGCTTCTTCAAGCCCATTTGGCCCACTTTCGACCCACTCTGGGCTTTGTGCTGCGCA
The DNA here is from genome assembly GCA_007121385.1 of Bdellovibrionales bacterium. Classification (GTDB taxonomy): domain Bacteria; phylum Bdellovibrionota; class Bdellovibrionia; order Bdellovibrionales; family UBA1609; genus SKYF01. Next base: position 12,595 of record SKLV01000072.1, on the reverse strand, counting down.
CTCGCTCGGAGAGTCCAGTGGGTGGGGGATTGGGGGGCAGCTCCTCTCTTTGCATCTCCCTGATTAAGGCGTTCTCTTCCTGGTTGGACCTCAGTTTAACAGCTGCTGAGACCGTACAGCTGGCGGCCAACTTGGAGGCCCAGGTCTTGCGCAAACCCACGGGGACCCAAGACTATTTTCCTGCCCTTAAGCCGGGTTTGGGGCTGATCGAGTATGGTCCTTGGGGCTTTCGTCATCGTCTTTTGCCCTTTCCCAAGGATCTTTTTGCTGAATGCATGACCTTAGTTTACACAGGTCAGCCTCACCACTCAGGCCTCAACAACTGGCAGGTCATTAAAGCGGCCGTGGAAGGTGAGGCCCGGACTCTTCGCTGTTTAGAGGATTTAAGAACAGTGGCTCAGGAAATGGGAGAGGCCTGTGTAGGAGGGCACTGGGGTCGTTTGCCCCAGCTCTTTGACCGAGAGTTTGAGGGGCGCATAGCTTTGAGTGAAGCCTTTGTGAGTTCAGAAATTCTGCGCCTTAAGGAGCTCGCTTTAAAACAGGGAGCCGATGCGGTGAAGATCTGCGGAGCTGGAGGAGGAGGCTGTGTGATGATTTGGTCTTCATCACTGAAAAAAGCTTCCCTGTGGGAGGCTTGTCAGCAGGAGGGCTTCCAGCCTCTGGCGGCCAGCCCTGTGACCTCCCCGTGAGTCGAAGCTCCTTGGAGCTGATGGCTCGTCCAGTGATGTTGGGAAAAGTCCCCCAGTGTCGACGCTTTGTGGGAGTGTCTTTGGGGGGAGGTAAGACGGATAAGACCTGCTTGAGTTTAATCGAGTACTATCCCAAACAAAAAAAGATTTTTCTCAGTCGACTGTTTGAAAAGATCCATAGCGAAGGAGAGGTCTCCAGCGATCTGCAGTTACACTCCCTGATCGAGCAGATTCCCCGTCCCCTAGAGTCAGTGAGCTTTGATGTGCCCTTAAGTCTGCCCAAGTGTTTGCGCTGTCGGCTCAAGTGTCCAGGATACGAGGCTTGCACGGAGCCTGAGATTCAGTGGCTATGGCAGCACCAGAGGGCTAAGAATGCCAAGCGTAAGCCCAAACCCCTGTTTACTCCCTACACCGAACGCTGTGCAGAAGCCTATGTGTCCGACTCTCTAGAGGAAAAGTTTTACCCCTCGCAGGCCCTGGGAGCCAATATGGCCCCATTAACGGCCAGAGCTCTATTTATCACTCGGCGCCTCAAAACCCCCTGCCAGGAAGTGATGCCCAAAGTGAGCCTATGGCGTATTGGGAGGTCTTTGGGGCTACAAAAATCCTACTTGCGCTTTCATAAACACTCAGTCAGTGGAGGGGAGAGTCGCCAGGCTATCTTGGCTCGGCTGTTGGAGAAAAATGTGGCCTTTGTCTATCAGCAGGATCAAAATATTTTAATGGAGAATTCGCAGGCCTTTGACTCCTTTCTCTGCGCCCTTACGGGGGTGCTCTCCTATCAGAGGCAGTGTGAACCTCGACCCAAGGGCTTCCCCAAAAACGAGGCCTGGATTAAAATTCCCAAAGTTAAACTCCGGTGGTAGGCTTGAGAAGAGTGGAAGAACAAGAGTTAGGACCAAACTTCAAGGGTATCAAGGGCTCTCAAGCTCGAACTTGGGTGAGGCCGGGGCTTTGGCTGCAACAGCAGACCTTATTGTTTGGCCTGTCATTAAGTTTTTTTGCCGCTTTGACCTTTTATGGCTTGGGAGGCTCAGTGCAGGCACAGGCACAAACTCAAGCTCCTGCCGCCACTTCAGAGAGGCCTCTTCTGTCTTCCCAAGGAGGTCTGGGGCTTTTGCGGCGGATCACTGTTTTTCCAGTGATGGCTCCAGCCTCTTTATCTGGCCCCGCTGAGGAGGCTTGGTGGGCGATCCGAGAAGTTCTCACTGAAGACAAAAGGTTTTTGGTCTCTTCGCGGAGCTTTTTGCAGCAAAAAGATGTACTTCAGCCCCGGGCTGAGTTGAGCCCTGCAGACGCCTTGATCTTGGGTCGCTATTTGGACGCTCAGGGGCTGATCACTCTAGAACTTAGGGACAGAGAGTTGATTTTTCGCGCTTATGAGGGTGAGTTTGGTCGACTGCTTTGGCAGCACTCCATGACTCTTCAAGCTTCCTTACCTTTGGCTGAGCAACTGGTGGCGGCCAGCCAAAGGCTGATGCGTGGTTTTATTTCGGCCATCCCCTATCAGGGCTATGTGGTGGTGGACGCCCTTAAAGGTGAGGCCCTGTTCTCGGAGCAGGGGATGCAGGCTTTCTATGCGGAAGTGGGTACAGCGGCCCAAGTGGATCAGGGGGATAGTGTTCAGCTTCTTAGACTTAGGTTGCAAAACCTAGAGCCTCTTTTTGAAGGGGGTGCTAGCGCAGAGATTTTTGCCGAAGGTCGGGTCCTGAGTCATGAGAAGGGCGTCTTGAAAGTGGAACTCACTCGCATGGCTGAGGGCTCTGGAGAAGTGACTGCTGAGACTTTACTTCGAGTGCCCCGAGAGCTCAGTCGCCTTCAGCAACAGTACGCTCTGCGAGAGTCCTTAGGAGCCTTGGTAGACCCCACCTATCTTGCCCCTGAAATGAGTCGGAAAAGGCAGCAGGAGGAGGAAAAAAAGCCTCTTGTGACTTCCTTAAGTTTTATTCTGGGTTTGGCTTTTCTTTTTCTTTTTTAACTGCGGCAGACCCCAGGACGGCAGTCTCCATCTCCACGGCCCCAATCAAAGATAAGATCGGGGTTGAGAGCTAAGTGAGCGGACTCAGCCTCAGTGGAAAGGGTGGAAGAGGCAACTGATCCTAGGGATGCGAAAAGGGTGGGGCCAAAGCTCAAGGCAAAGCCAACCAAAGTGGTCAACACCCCTGAAATCACCGCAGCTTTTAAAACTTGAACTGGCTTTTGTTTAAGCTGTTGGATCTGTTTCACGGCGAACCTCCCATAAACCCCGATCGGGCTAAACTTCATGCTCAATAATATACAAAAAGGGGGCCAAAGCTGAAATCTGCTTTTATTCGATTTGGAGGCCCATCTGGAGCCTATCGGTGTCAAAACTCCACTGCTTTTGAGAAAGATTTATAATATGTCTCTTTAGCCCGATGCGCTGTTGGTGTCAGCTTGGGACCGCTTGAGGGCTTTGCGAAACTGACGACTGACCCCCTGGTCAAAGAGAGGAGCTAGAGAGTCCACCTGCTGGGGAGCCTTAGTGTAGGTGGACAGCCAGGTCTCCGGGCTCTCCATACACAAAAACACTTTCCACTCAGGGCTGTACTCCTTAAAGCGATTCAGCACAAAGTTGAACATCTCCTGGCGCAGCTCCAATGGGTAACGCAACTTCCCATCCTTGCCCGGCCACATCTCCCCCTGGTTGACCCAGCTCTTCATACCAAAGCGCTCCCTCATCATGGCCTTTTGCTCCGGCTGAAAGCGAAGAGCTCCCAGAGAGAGGTAGGGCAAATCGCCGGGGCGAAAGCGGGCCGCCACCTCATCCACCAGGGCGGCGTAGTTTTCCTTCCACTCTGGATGCCAAATCATGGGATCAATATGAAAGGCAATCTGCAGGCCTCGGCTCAGGCACAGCTCGGCCGCCTGCAGTCTTTGCTCCAGGGAGGCCGTGCCCTGCTCTTCCCTTTCCACCACAGCTTGGGGGTTGATGGACCAGCTGACAATCACATTGCCCTCGTGGGGCACATCTAAAAACTGGTGAACAAAGTCGGATTTGGTTTTGAACTCCAGGGTCCAGCGAGGGGTGTCGCGGAAAAAAGCCATCAGCTCATGGGAAAAGAGAGTGAGAGGGTCTAGAGATAGAGAGTCCACCAGCTCTCCGGTGCCTACTCTCAAGCTCTGTTCCCCTAAGCTTTTGCCCAGCTGGCGCAATTCCTCCAAGGCCTGATCTAAGTTGGAGTACAGAGTGAGAACTGGAGAGTTGAGAAAGCTCTGCAGATAGCAGTAGGAGCAGTTCATATCGCACTGCTGTCCCCAGTTGAGGACAAAGTAATTGCAGCAGGCCAGGCCGGGCTTGGCTCCTGGGCAGCGTTTGAAAAACTGCCCTTTAAACTCAGTGACATAGAGTTGTCTTTTGCTGCGGGCAAATTCCCCCGAGCTCATCTCACCGCGGATTTGCGGGTGGGGTCGAGAGTCCACCCACTCCAGCTTGTCGGCCGGAAAAAGACTTTCTAAGCGGCGAGCCAGGGGGGAGTTCTCGCTCTTGCGGTCGATATAAACTCGGTCAAAGTGGTCCAGAAGTTTTTCTAAGTCCTGTTGGGATTTGGAGATGATGGGGCCACTTTCAGCCATTCTGTCCCTCCAGCAAACTCTTCATTTGATCCAGGCGTTTTTTGAGTTCTTCTCCGTGGGGGGCCAGAATTTTTATTTCCATAAGGAGTTCATCCCCCTGACGCAGCCAGCGCCCTGAACTGCGGCTGGGCCAGGCCCACTGTTTCAGCTCCTGGTTTTTGGCCTCTAGGCTTTGATGACTTAATGGGAAGCGCACTCTCTCCAGGTCACGAGCAAAGTGCTCCGGGCTCTCGTGACTCCAAGAGGGGAGTTGCTTCCCCATCAATAGGAGCTCCCCACCCAACTCCATGATTTTAACTCCCGTGGATTTGCTGGTGGAAGTCTCTGCGAGCTTGTCTAGTAGGTTCTCCCAAGTCTTCACCAGATCGGGGCTCTTGTCTTTTTCACTTTCAAAACTCAACAAAAGGTTTAAATCCCTGGGGGCGAGCTGTTTTTCTTCGCTCCAGGTCTGAAAACTTGCAGGAGTTTTGAGTAGGGATTCTAGGACTTGAGTCAAAGACTCTCCAGACCTTAAACCGCAGTGGTTCACCAGTTCAGTCCAATTCAAGTCTTGAGCTAAACTGGGGTCCTCTTGGCTCTGCTGCCACAGCCTGGCCAAGTCTAGAAGTGAGAGTTTAGGTTTGCAGCTCAGCAGAGCCTGGTGCAGCTCCAAAGGACCTTTAAAGCCCTCTTTGAGGTCAATGACTCGTCCTCCTCCTGTGTTGACTTCTGAGGGAGCCGTCAGCAGCCAGCTTCCCCAGGCAAAATGGGGCCAGGCCTCAGGCCACAGGAAAGGGGCTTTTTTGTTTTCCAGCATCTTGAGAGCTTTGAGCATGGACCCTTGCCTAGCACAGCTTAAGAGTCTTGACTAGCTCCCAGGGGCATTAAGACCTTGAAGAGAAGAGAGCCTTGAACATATGATGGGCCCATGAGGGACTGGAAAAAAAGGGCTGAAATCACTGGTGATGTGGTGTTTTTTAATTACGCCTCTGATGTGACGGAAAAAGAGGCCCGGGAAGTCTATATCTGGGATTTGGACAAAACTTACCTGGACACCCGCTTTGAGTCCTTGGAGGGGCTTTTTAGAGCTGCGGTGGAGAAGGCCTTTCAAAAGCGCAATATTCCCGGCACGGCCACCCTGGTGCGGGCTCTGCGCAACTCCTGGCAGGCTAAGTACTCAGGGCTCAAGGACTTCCCCATTTTTTTTATCACCGCCTCTCCGCCGCAAATTGAGCGCAAGATCCATGAAAAACTGAACTTGGATGGGATCTACCCCTATGGAGTCTTTTTTAAGGACAACCTAAAGAATTTGCGACCCGGACGCCTGCGTCGCCTGATGCATCAAGTGGGCTATAAGCTTCAGGCCCTGCTTCAGGTTCGTCAGCGGCTGAGTGAGTCAGTGCGGCTGATCCTGTGGGGGGACGACAGTGAATCCGATGCCATCATTTACTCCCTCTTTGCCGATATCTGCTCACGACGGCTTGAGGGCTCAGAGCTGCGTCAACTCTTGGAGGCTTTGATGGTCACAGGACAGCAGGTGGATGTGATCCTCTCTTTACAGACCAAAATGCCGGTGAACGATCCCGTGGAAAAGATCTATATCAACTTGGAAGCAGATACCGACGCTGAATACTATTTGAAGTTTGGGCGCCGAGTTCTGCCCACCTACAACAGCTTTCAGGCGGCACTGGATCTCTTTCAAGATCAAAGACTTAAAGCTGAGCAGGTGGTGCCCGTAGCGCAGGATCTGGTCGACAACTATGGTTTTACTCGCGAAGAGCTGGAGAAGAGTTTTGACGATCTGGTTCGCCGTCAAGTGGTGGCGGCTCCCACGATAGAGGAGATCAAGCCCCTGTTGATCCGGGAGGGTCTTGTCCATGAGAAGTTCCAGTTTTCCATGGCCCCTCGGCCCATCGCTTTGCAGTTGGGGGAGAGAGTGCTTCAGCTCGAGGGCAACTACGAGCCCTGGGTGCCCGAGCGCATCGACTATCTGCACGACTATCGCTGAAGGTGATTATTCAAAATTGAGGGGATAGCTGCGCTCAATGGGCGGCCCATCAAAGCTGCGAAAGCGCAGTCTCTCCATCACCGAGCTTACACAGTTCACCATGGTTTGATCGCCTACAGTGTTCCTGAGCACTTTGACTTCTTCCACCTGGCCTCGCGGTGAAATTCTAATCCCCATCACCAGCTCGCCTCGGGCCGGCAAATTGTCTCTCAGGTTGTTGGCCTGACAGCGCTGAAACTGACGCCTCTGCTGGGCGATCACTTGGTCAATATAGTTATTAGAGAGACTACGAATCCCCAAGCGCTCCAGGGTTTCATCGCTGGTCTCCTCAATATCTCCTTCGGGGTCTTCAGCCCCCTCGCCATGGGCAAGGTCCTCGGCTGCTTCGGAGAGGGAGTCTTGGTCATCCAGGCTGCTGATAGTGATGGAGCGGAACTCCTGGCCTGGGTCCATCTCCAAGCGGCGTTGGGGAGCAGGGTCTTGAAGGCTCTCCACAAAAGCCCTATTTAAAGCGCTGAGTCGGCCTCCTTGAATGACAAAGACCTCACCGGCCTTAGGCTCCTCCAGCACTCGGAAGTCTCCGCGATGAACAACAATATGCAGAGGGGACTGGGGGTCGGCCGGATTCCACAGCTCGAAGCGGGCTTGAGCGTACTCGCCCAACTCTATGCGGCCGCTGCGCACTTCCAGTTGGGCCCAAGAGCGGGGTCCCGTCTCCAATAATTGTCCTTGCAGAAGAGGGCGGTTCAAGCCTCCCCCGCTGAGCAGAAGACGTTCCTGGTGGGGGCTTACGGAGAGATGGACTCGGCCCTCGGCCAAGAGGAGTTTGGCCCCCGAGGGGAGTTGCCGGTTTTTTTCAGCGGTTTGGCGACTGTGATGGAGCTGAGAGTCCACCCAATGGGCCACTTTGGGAGCCAAGTAGGCCAACACCACAGCGGCGGAGAGCAAGGGCAGACCAAATTTTAAAAATTGACGGCGATTCACTGGGGATAGCACTCTTAGTCAAGATCGCTCGTGCCCTCAGAGTCTGGGTCGGCCTCATCGGCCCCAAAACCCAGGCCTTGGGGAGGGGCGTCCTCCATCAGGCTCCCCGCTCCCGCCCCCGGAGGGCTTAAAGGCAGAGTGTCCAAAACGCTGTCAGAGCGCTTGTTGAGAATGGCCACCAGGGAAATGGATGTCACAGCAAAAAAGATGGCCAGCCACTTGGTGGCCTTGTTTAAAAAGGAGGTGGCCCCGGTGGAGCCAAATAGGCTCTGTGAGCCTCCGCCACCACCACCAAAAATCCCAGCGGCCCCCCCTTTGGGGTCCTGAAGTAAAACAAAAACAATCAAAGCCAGAGCCACAAAGACATGAAAGAGGGCAATCAAAGTCATCATGCGGACAATCTCCTTATGAAACTGCGCAATATAGGGAGTTTTTTCTGTGAAGTCCAATATTTGCTCTGGGCGTTAAAAAGGGTGACAGGCTGCTTGGCTTAGGGGAAAAAATGAGCATGGCATTTTTAGTCTTTGAGGGCCTGGATGGCTCGGGAAAAAGCACTTTGATTTCTGGCCTGGAAAGGGAATTGGTTTCCCGCCAAATCAACTCAGTGGTGACCCGAGAGCCGGGGGGAACCGAGCTGGGCGAGGAGATCCGCCAGCTTTTGTTGCGCACCGATGCTCAGGCTCCTGTGCCCAGAGCCGAGCTGTTTTTGTACCAAGCCGGCCGGGCCCAGCATGTGGACCTGGTGATTCGCCCGGCTCTGGCCCGGGGAGACTGGGTCTTGTGTGACCGCTTTTATGCCTCCACTTCCGCCTTTCAGTGTGGGGGAAGGGGCTTGGATCGAGCCCAAGTGGACCCCCTCAACCGCTTGGCGGTGGGTGGCTGTGAACCCCAGTTGACTGTACTTTTGGACTTGAGTGTGGAGGAGAGTGCCCGGCGCCGGGCCCACCGCGAGCAGAGCTCAGGAGTGCAGGCCGACCGCTTTGAGCGGGAAAAGTTAGCCTTCCACCAGCGAGTCAGAGACTTTTATCTGCAGCTGGCGGCCGAGGCCAATGCGGCCCCGGCCAACTCGGCCCCCGTGAGGCCACCCACTGAGGGGGCCCCATCCCAGGGGCTCAGTTCGGCCCCTGTAGGACGCTCCACTTCGCCAGCTTGGTTGGTCCTCGATGCGGAGAACTCAAGTCCAGAGCAGCTTTTGCAGGCTCTTTTGCATGAACTCAAGAGGCGCCAATGGCTGAAGTGAGTGAGCTCGGGCTTATCAGCAAAGTCGTAGGGCAAAGTGGGGCCAAGGAAACTTTAGCTCGCAGCCTGCACTCCGGCCGCCTGGCTCCCGTGCAGCTCTTTGTGGGCCCTTCCGGTGTGGGCAAAGGCCAGATGGCCTTGGCTCTGGCCCAGATTCTCCTCTGTGAAAGGCGCGGCTCGAAGCCCCCACTTCCGCCGATGACCTCAGTGACTTCCGGCTCAGCCGCAGCTCCCACAACTCCGACGTCGGAGTTGTGGGCCTGTGGGGTCTGTGGTTCTTGTCAGCGAGTGGCCCGCCGCGAGAGCGAGTCTTTGCTGTGGCTAGAGCCTGAGGGGGCGCAAATTAAGTTGGAGCAGGCCCACCAGCTGTTGGAGTTTTTATCTCTTAAGTCTTGGGGGGAGTCCCGAGTGGTGATCTTGGCCGGGGCCGATGCTCTAAGCCCCCAGGCGGCCAATGCCCTTCTCAAGATCTTGGAGGAGCCGCCGGAGAATAGCTTTGTACTTTTACTGGCCAGTCAATTGGCGGCGGTTTTGCCCACACTGCGCTCCCGCTCTCAGGTGCTGCGCTTTCAGCCCTTAAGCTCTGAGGAGCTGCGCCAAGCTCTGGCCCTGCGAGCTCAGTCTGTAGGGGCTGACGATGCCAAAGCCAAGGACACCGCTCAGGCCGAGGCCTTTCCCGATTGGATTCTTGAGGCCTCTCAAGGCCGGCTGGATGTGGCCGAGCAGTGGCTGGATTCCGAGCTACTGGAAACTAAACAGGTCTTTTTTTCCTCCCTCAACCACTGGCTTAGTGGCCAGTTGAGCTTAACTGACCTTATGGAGTCCCTAAATCCTCACTTAAGCTCCCTGTCTCAAGGGCTCTTTGTCTCTGGTCTTTTGCAACAGGCTCTGCGCGATGCTCTGTTTGTCCGCTTTGGCCTAGAGCCGCTCATCCACTCGGATCAAAGGCCCCTGCTGCAGACCTTGGCCGCCAGCAACAAGCTCTTTGACCAAGTGGAAGAGAGCTTTCAGTTGGAGAGAGATCTAAAGGCTAATGTGGAGCGCCGACTCTGTTTTGAAGCCCTGTTTTATGGTTGGGCTCAGGCCTCTCGGGGAGCCTTGGGGAGGGCCAGATGAGGGAGCTGAAGCCAACAAATCTGAGGGCCGAGGCCGAAGTGGGCGATGGCCAGTCTGGAGGGACAGTTGATCAGCAATTGCCTTGGATTGATGTCCACTGCCATATCAATATGCTGGAGGCCTCAGCTGAAGAGAGTGTGAAGAGTGCTCTCCAGCAAGGAGTTCAGCGCCTGATCACCATCGGCACCTGTCCAGACGACCACTCCACTGTACTGGCTTTGGCTCAGGCCCATGCCCCCTATGTTTACTGCACTCTGGGAGTGCACCCCCATGAGGCCAGGCTTTTCGACTCAAAAGTGGAGGGCTTTTTGCGCCAGCACCTCACTGACCCCAGAGTGGTGGCCGTGGGTGAGATTGGTCTGGATTACTACTACAACCACTCCGAGCCCCAGGTGCAGAGGGAGAACTTTCACCGCCAGCTGGAGCTGGCCTTGGAGTTTGATCTGCCAGTGGAGATCCACACTCGCGATGCGGAAAAAGACACGGTGGACATTCTCAAAAGCTATGGGGGGCAGGTGAGGGGTCTACTTCACTGCTTCACGGGCACTCAGTGGCTGGCCGATGAGGCACTGGCTTTGGGACTTAATTTATCTTTTAGCGGAGTGGTGACCTTTAAAAACGCCGAGGCCCTGCGCCAGGTGGTCAAAGAAACACCCATGGATCGCCTTCATGTGGAGACCGACTCACCTTTTTTGGCCCCCGTCCCCATGCGCGGCAAAAAAAACATCCCCGACTATGTGATTCATGTGGCCCAGAAGGTGGCCGAACTCAAAGAGCTGAGCCTTGCCGAGCTCTCTCAGCAGACCCGCCTCAATGCCCTAAAGATGTTCCCGCGCCTGCAGTGGTGAGTCTCTGTAATCTCTGGATTCCTTAATGGAAAGTCTTTTAACTCAGTCAGCGGTAACAAATTCGGCGCGAACACTGATAGCATCCTCCATAATCTCCTTCACAATTAACGCTATCTAGTTGAGCGCAACCGCCATCTTGCCAGCCCTCCTCACAATCAGGAGCAGTACTCATATTATTGAGAAAGTGCATTATCTTAATTTCAGTCGCAGTGGGTGGTGGAGCGATGTCTGAGTTGGCCAGGCAGTTGAGAGTTCCGTCGGGGTTGATCCCGGCCAACACTGAGCCGGTGGGGCAGCTGAGGTTGGCGTCGCCCAGCAGTTCAGCTGCAGTAATACAGATGGAGTCTCCATTCAGTTGGGTTCCGATTTGCACCGAGCCAGGGTCGCAGTTGTCTCCTACCGGTAGAGGGGCGCAGCCACTCAAAGTGCGAACTCCAGCTCCAGGTAGGGCTGCAAAAAATAGGCGACGGATACGGGCTGAAGACTTCGGACCAGAGAATTGGGGTCCAGAGTAATGTGAAAGACCCCCTGAAAAATGTCTTGTTGGAGCTGGCGAGTGATCTCGAGTTCGGTGGTAAGCACCCTCAGTCCCGAGTTGGTGCCGCGCAAGAGCTCACCGGGCTGGGCAATTCGCTCCTCGCCGTTGCTGGAGATCACAATTCCATTGGGGAGGTTGATGCGGGGGCCGGAGTTTCCAGTGATCTGGTTGGAGTTAAAACTTTGGTTTGCAACAGTTAAGTCACAGGCCGCAGTGTCCATTCTCAAACCCATCTGAATGTCTTGGCCCATGGTCATTTGTTCAATCTTTTGATTGGCGGCTCTGAGGTCCCGGGACATATGGGCGGCAAAGGAGGCAAAGGCTGTCATAATAAAGCCCATCATGCCAATCACCAACACCAACTCAATCAGCGAAAATCCATTGGGGTTATTTTTTTGTCGGTCCATCCTACGCTCCTGTATTTAGCCTTCCCTGCAGAGGCATTATTCAATTGTCCCATCGGCCTTTGGTCGAGAAAACTTTAGCGGAGTCTCCACTCCTGTGGCCCTATTTGCCCCTGACCATACTCCTAAAGTACCCGAAGATTCAGGAGTATGGTCCGAAGACTCGTTAAGCCTCAGACATCACGCAGCTTTTTTTTGTTTGGAGCCAGGGGTACTGGCAAATCCACCTTTGTGAAACAGCAATTTCTCAATGTCCTGCCGGCCAAACATTTGGTGATCGACCTACTGCACAGTGAAGAGGAGGATCGCTATCGCTCTGACTCAACAGGAGCTGGGTGAAAGTTTTGATCTGTTAGAGGCCCTGCACTGGGGCAGTCTGCCCGGCAGAGCCCTTTAAGGACTTTCTTGAGGTTGCGGCCCAGATGAGCGGCAAAATCATCACCTATTCCAAAATAGCCAGGGATGTCAGGATAGACCCTAAAACAGTGGAGACCTATTTTCAGATTCTCGAGGATACCTACCTGGGCTTCCGCCTTCCCGGATTCCATAGATCTGTGCGCAAGGCCCAAGCCTCTCATCCCAAGTTTTACATCTTCGATTTAGGTGTAAAGAGATCTTTGGAAAGAACCCTGACAGACCGTTTCTCTGAACAGAGCTTGGCCTTTGGCAATGCCTTTGAGCACTTTATTGTCTGTGAGATCTTTCGACTCAATCACTACGGCAAGCATGACTTTCGCCTTAGCTATCTGAGAACAAAAGACAATGCGGAGATTGATCTCATTCTCAATCGCGGCAGAAAAACTATACTTATTGAGATTAAATCCTACAGCAGAGTGGAAGGAAAAGACATCTCTGCTCTAGCTGCATTTCAAAGGGATCTTTCTGGCTCAGAGGCGTACCTACTTTCTCGAGACCCCCAGGAGCAGACTATTAGCGGAGTGACTTGTCTGCATTGGCAGGAGGGGCTGCAAAGAATTTTACCCTCGAGATTCTCTCTCTGAGACACTAAAAGCGTTCCCGAGACTACTCCCGAGGCTGTTCCCGAGAAGTAGAAATGTCCGCTTTTTCTCCAATTTAGAAATGTCCTCTTTTTGGCAGTGAGTCGAGAAGGTGGGAAAGTGAATTGATAGGCTGTTTTCTGCTCGCTTTGAGGAGGAGGCTGCTGTGGGGAAAGAGTTTATTTTTACCAGTGGGGA
>SKLV01000095.1 GCA_007121385.1 Bdellovibrionales bacterium | reverse complement strand
GAGAAAAATGCTAAGCCCTTTTCTACCCGAACTAAAGGAAAAGGGTGAGTGAAGTATGAGCGCAACAGCTTTTCGTATTGCGGGACAAAGAATCTATCAAGGAGAGAGAAAAATTGTTGCTCTTGAAGTGGCTCGTCTTTACGACTTTACTGAAATGAAGATTCCGGTGCAGGTGATTCGCGGCACCCGTCCGGGTCCCACTCTTTTTGTCTGTGCGGCGATTCATGGTGACGAAGTCAACGGTGTCGAGATTGTTAAGAGACTGTTGCAGCACCCATCTCTAAAAAAAATATCGGGCACTCTTATTGCTGTTCCTGTGGTCAATGTTTTTGGCTTCAATATCCGCTCTCGTTACCTTCCCGATCGTCGGGATCTGAATCGCTCTTTCCCTGGCTCTCAGCAGGGGTCTTTGGCTGCTCGTTTAGCCGACGTTTTCTTGAATGAAATTGTTAAGCGCTCCAGTCACGGAGTGGATTTGCACACGGGTAGCTTGCATCGCAGTAATATTCCTCAGGTGAGAGCGAGCTTAGAAGATCAGGAGACTCGTCGCTTGGCGGAGTCCTTCTCAGTTCCGGTGATTTTAAACTCTTCTTTGCGGGATGGGAGTCTTCGTCAGGTGGCTGCTGATCTCAATATACCCACTCTTCTCTTTGAGGGGGGACAGGCTCTGCGCTTCGAAGAGTCGGTCATTCAAGTGGGGCTCAGAGGTGTTCTCAGTATGATGAAGGAGATTGGCATGATTCATCGCTCCGGCTATGAGGGCGAGCGGCGTCGCAAGGCTTTTTGGGCTAAGAGCAGTCATTGGGTAAGAGCTCCGCAGAGTGGTCTTTTTACGGCAGAGGTGGGACTTGGCAAAAAGGTCAAAAAAAATCAGCTATTGGCCACCATCACTAATGTTTTTGGTGAGCATCTTTTGGAAGTAAGGGCCAGTCACTCGGGTCTGGTGATTGGTCAGGCCCTGTTGCCTATGGTGAATCGGGGAGATGCCTTATTTCATGTGGCCACCTTTGAAGATCTGGGACAATTTCAGGAGGGAGAGGACTGGTGGGTGGATGAGGCTCTCTCGCGGCGGGCTTTGGATTTATGACTTCAGTGAAAGTGTTGTCTGAAAAAGATTTTGTTCGGCGTTTGCGGGAACAGGCCGTCGCTCGGAAGGGTGAGTATTTGGGGCTCTACTCTTCTTGGTTGGGGGGCTACACTCGCGATCCCGCCTTTATGATTCTTCCTCTTGATGATCATATGGTTCATCGTGGGGATGGAGTTTTTGAGGCCCTAAGAATGGAGAGCGGTTTGCTCTTTGCTTGGGAAGAGCACTGGCAAAGGCTCCAGGCTTCGGCTCAGGCCATAGGGCTTAGGGTTCTCTGGTCAGAGAGGGAGGTCCTCTCTCATCTGCACACTCTCCGAGAACTCTGTTCCTGTAATGAGGCCCTGATCCGGATATTTATTTCCCGTGGGCCCGGCAGCTTTTCCGTCAACCCCTACGATTCAGAGGGGCCCCAGTTGCACCTGGTTTTTACGGCTCTCAAGTCCCCAAGGCCGGAGGCCTATCTTCATGGTTTAGCCTTAGGGGAAAGTCAGTGGCGGCAAAAGTCAGCCCCCTTCTGTCATATTAAGAGCTGTAATTATCTGCCCAATGTTTTGATGAAAAAAGAGGCTGTGGATAGAGGCTTGGATCTCACGCTTTCCTTTACTGAAGAGGGCTTTTTGGCCGAGGGGCCAACAGAAAATGTAGCTCTTTTGACCCCAGAGGGAGAGTGGCTGACTCCTTCTTTAGACTTTACCTTGAAGGGCACAACTCTGCTGAAAGTGATGTCTTTGGCTCAGAACCTAGTGGATAAGGGTGAGTTGAAGAGGGTCGACTTTTCTCCTCTTCAAAGGGAGGACTTAAGGCGGGCCCAGGAGGTGATGATCATCGGCACCACTTGGGGAGTGATGGGAGTGAGCTCTTGGGAGGGGCGGCCGATCGGCTTAGGACGCTCTGGGCCAATAAGTTTAAAGTTGGGGGAAAGCCTAAAGGAGTTATCTTTTTCTTCGAACCATGCTTTCAGCTTGAAGGACTTCAAACTCGATGGCTTATGACTTGATGAGTCTTTAAGGTTTGACGTCTATTTCGCCTTGGTCTATGCCATGAGGCCTACAGCTATGAAAACGACGGCTCCAGTTTTAACTCCTTTTTTAAAGAAGTCTGTTTTGAGAGGTCTATCTCTGCCTTTTTTGCTGGGTCTCATGGCCTGTGCTGGGGTCTCCAAGGTAACATCTCCTCAGGGAGAGGGTATAGGGCGGGCGGATCTCAAGCCCTTAAATCCAGAGAGTCGGGTCGAGGGTGTCGTGCTCTTCACCCCCCAGAGAAGGGGGAAAATAAAAGTGGAAGCTCATGTTTCTGGTTTGAAGAGCGAGGCTTTGCATGGCTTTCATATTCATGAGTTCGGCGATTGCAGTGACCCCGAGGGGTTGAGGGCGGGAGGTCACTTTGACCCTCAAGGTGGTCAGCCCCATGGAGGTCCTCACTCAGCCCACAGGCACTTAGGTGATTTGGGGAATTTACAGAGTGATAAGGAAGGCCAGGCCCGCTATAAAAAAGTTTTTCATGGTTTGAAGTTTTTTGGGGCAAGGGGGATTTTGGGCCGTTCGGTGGTGGTTCACATAGATCCCGATGACCTGAAAACGCAGCCTGCTGGGGATTCTGGGCCAAGGGTAGCTTGTGGTGTTATCGGTTGGACTCAGCTTGATGAAGAGAAAGAGTGAGCCGCGACAGAGATTTGTTAAAAAATGCAGTTGATTTGTAGGCCGCGAAGGTTAAGAATCGCCACTGATGGTTTTTTTTTTAACTTTATAGAGGAGAAAATAATGAAGTTAATCGCAAAGTTAACCAGTCTAATGATGCTTTTGTCCACAGCTCTCTTGGTGGGTTGCACCCAGTGTAGCGAGCAGCCTGCTGGAGTTGGCGCAGATGACGATGCCATGACTATGGATGCCTATCCTGACATGGATATGGACATGGACGATCTCGACATGGACATGGACATGGACATGGATATGGATATGGATGATCATATGGACGATGACATGTCGTCTGATGAGGATATGTAGTCCATAAATATTTCCGTTTGAGGTCATTCTCCATGAGTAAAAAATTACTTTGGGCCCTAGATCCCTTTTCTGGTTTAGATTCAATCAAGCGAAAGCAGAGTCAGCTGATTCGCTTTTTGCTGGAGAAAGAAAAACTGTCGGCAGAAGCTGTCTATGTTTTGAGTCCTGAGTCTTTAAACTGGACGGGAGACTTTTCCGGAGCCTGGCTGAGTAATTTTAGGCCTCAAGTAGAACAAAAAATGAGAGACCAGCTGGAGTCTTTGGGCTGGTCTAACCAGCACAATATGAAGATAAAAATTCTGGCAGGGAAAAAGCCCTCTTTGCGGTCCGATGTAAAGAGGGTTTTGACCTACGCCAAAACCCAAAAGGCGACATATTTAGTTTTGGGAACCCACGCTCGTCAGGGATTGGCCCGAATGCTCATGGGAAGTTTTGCCGAGACCGCCATGCTGTACTCAAAAACTCCTTTGATTTTAATGAACCCAGAGAGTCATCAGGTGGATGCAGTGAAAAAGCTGCTTGTTCCTACGGACTTGAGCTCGGGGAGCAAAAAGCTTTGGCTAAGGGCGATAAAGAAAGCCAAGTTGTGGGGAGCGGAGCTAATTCTTTTTCACAAAGTGCCCGAGCCTATCGAGCCGGCCATTCAGTCGGGAGTCACGGCTTTGGGAGGAGGCTGGGTCTCAGTTCAGCAATACCTCAATGAACAGACGGAGAAGAGTGAAAAGACCCTGAAGCAAATGGTGGCTAAGGCTAAAGAGGCTGGGGTTATGGCGAACTATGAAATGGATCAATCTCCGGGCTTTATTGTTGACAGTATCTGCAAAGTGGCTGAGGGCAAGTCTGTGAGTATGATTGTTATGGGTTCAGAGGCTGGTCCAGTTTCGGCACTGATGTTAGGAAGCGTGGCTCGACAAGTGATTCGACAATCTCCAGTGCCCGTTTGGGTGACTCACTCGGCCTAGCTTCATTGATTCTTTTCATTGAAAGCCTTCAGGTGGACTGAGACTCGCTTTTTTTCAGTTCATCCTCAATCACATCCCTATAGGTGTGGTGATTCAGATAAGAAAATACAAAGAGTGTCAAAAGCAAGGCGAGAAGGACCCCCAAGGTGATCAAGGGGAATAGCCAACTGCCTGCGGGAACCCCCGCCTCTGAAAAAATCATTTCTCCAAACTCCCGAAAAAACAAATAGATTTGAGCTGTCGTTATATCACAGATCACCTAGAACTCTATTGAACTTTTTTACACGTTTTGGGCCCACAGCTTAACAGGATCTTGAACCTCTGGGGGGTGACAGGGGAACGATTATAGATCAATTTGGGTTTGCTCAACTCATCGGGAGGTTAATGTGAATTTAAAGCCGATTTTTGGTCTATTTGCGCTTGTTTTGACGGCCTTTTCTCTGGGTTGCAGTCATTTGGGCCCGAGGGGGGCTTCAGGGTCAGACCGGGCCGATAGTTTGATTTTATTTATTGGTGATGGTTTTGGGGTCAGTCAGCTCACGGCCACTAGGATTTGGGCCAAGGGCTCAGAGGGTCGCCTCAATATGGAGTCCATGCCCTATACGGGCTATGTGAGCACCTATGCGGAAGACCATTTTGTCACAGACTCTGCGGCGGCCGGGACAGCCCTGGCTTCAGGAGTTAAAACTGACTACCGGCGAATTGGAATCAGTAGTGACAGGGCTGGAAGTCAACCTCTTGAGAGTATAGTGGATTGGGTGCGGGCTCGGGGGATGAGTGTGGGAATAGTCACCACCACTCGAGTGACTCATGCCACGCCAGCGGCCTTTTATGCTCAAGTGCTATCCCGATCTGAAGAAGAGAAGATCGCCGAGCAGTTTGTGAGTGGACAGAAAGTGGATTTTCTTTTGGGGGGAGGGCGACGATTTTTTACCCCGCCCAGCTGGAGGGACCCGGAAGAGAATAAACCGGGTGAACGTCAGGATGGTCGTAACCTTATTGATGAGCTGGTGAAAAAGGGTTGGACCTATGTGGACTCCAGCCGTGGTTTGGAGTCCTTTGTGGGGCAAAAGCTCACTCCGGACTCGGCCCGTCTAATAGGCTTGTTTGAATACGATCATATGCGCTACGACTTAGATCGGGAGGCCGACAAGTTGGGGGAGCCCTCCTTGGCCGAGATGGTGGAAGCTGCCATCGCCTTTTTAAGTCGCAATCCTAAAGGTTTTTTTCTTATGGTGGAGGCCGGTCGCATCGATCATGCAGGCCATGCCAATATGGCCCACCATATGTTGGGTGACACTCTGGCCATGGATCAAGCTGTGGCTAAGGCCCGCCAGAGAATTGATGAGCTGGGTTTGTCCACCTTGCTGGTGGTGACCGCTGACCATGAAACGGGAGGCTTAGCCATCAATGGCTATGCCCTAAGAGAGGTGGCGGATCGGCAGGGCCTATTAGGTAATATTGAAGGCAAGGCGATCATGAGCTTTTCCTCCGGGCCCGGTGGGGGGGCTCGGTCCCACGGCGTGGATTTAAAAAAGGGTCCAGACCGGATTCATCCGGCCCTCTACAGATTGGACTCGGCCGTTCACACTGCCGTGGATGTACCGGTAATGGCCGAAGGGCCAGGAGCTCACCGCTTTACGGGCTTTATGGACAATACGGAGATCCCCAAGCGAATGATGGAGAGCCTCCGCTAGGAAGGGTGAATTTTTAAAGGGTAAATTTGTCGCCGATCTTGGGAATGCGTGCATCCATATGGAGGTGGTAGGCAATCTTGGCCCTCAATCCGTCACTGGCGCCTGGCTCACCGTGGACAAGGAAAATTTCGTCAATTCCATTGGTCACTTGCTGCAGCCACTGAATCAACTCTGCTTGGTCGGCATGGGCCGAAAGACTTTCGCAGATAAAAATCCGGGCAAAAATAGGGTGGTACTCTCCGTGAATTTTTAATTCGCGGGCTCCGTTTTTAAGGGCCGCTCCCCGAGTGCCCTCAGCTTGAAACCCGGGAAGGAGGATGGCGTTTCGCGGGTTGTCCGCAAAGGCCTTGATATGGTGAAGAATGCGGCCGCCGGTGAGCATTCCGCTGGCCGAGACAATCACTTTAGGGGACTTGTTTTTATTCAGCTCTTGGGATTCCTCCACCGAGTTGACAAAGTTGACTTCGGCAAAGATCTCCTCGCACTCAGCTTGACTCAGCTTATGGTGGCTGTGGTGCTTTAAATAGAGCTCAGTCACATTGGTGGCCATAGGGCTATTTACAAAAATGGGCAGTTTAAGCTCAGGGCGTTGAAGAAAAAGACGATGCAGGCAGTGAAGAATTGTCTGTGCTCGACCCACAGCGAAGGAGGGGATCAGCAGGGTGCCCTGTCCGGCCACAACATAGTCTAAGACTTCGGCGAGCATCTCCTCGGGAGATTGATCGGTGTGCCTGCGGTCTCCGTAGGTGGACTCCATAACGACATAATGAGCTTTGAGGGGGAGTTCCGGAGCCTTCATTAAGGGGTCATTGGGGCGACCAATATCTCCAGAAAAAAGAAAGCTCTTTCCATGCACCTGAATATGGGCGCTGGCCGCTCCCAGAATGTGACCCGCTGGGATCAGTTGAACCTGAAAGGGGCCGATTTGATGACTCTGCCTAAAGTTGAGCGCCTGAAACTGGTTGAGAGCAGCTTGGGCTTGGGCCTCACTGTAGAGGGGGAGAGGGGGGCTGTGCTTAGAAAATCCCTTTTTCCCTGCGTAGCGAGCCTCTTCCTCTAAAATAAAGCCACTGTCCGGAAGGAGAATCTGACACAGGTCACGGGTGGGCTCGGTGCAGTAGATGGGCCCCTTAAAGCCTTCGCTGATCAGCCGGGGCAAATAACCACTGTGATCCAAGTGAGCGTGGGTTAAGACGACAGCCTCAATATCCTTAGCCACATCTCCCAGGCCTTCCCAGTTCCTGAGACGGAGATCTTTCAGTCCCTGAAAGAGTCCACAGTCAATCATAATGGAGTGGTCTTCGGCCCTCAGTAAAAACTTAGAACCCGTGACTGTGCCTGCTGAACCCAAAAACTCCAGTTGCACTTGGCCCATCTGAGTTACTGCCTCTGGCCATTGAGAGCTTTGAGGACCTCCTGGAAGGCATGTACGGCTCGAGTTAACTTGGCAAAAAAGGATTCCTCATGGGGAATATGAATAAAGTGAGGGTGTTGGGACCAGATCTCCTTGAGGCGGCGGTCGAGTTCAATGGCCTTTTGGTTGTCTTCAATGCGAATGGGATTGCCCCCCTCAATGGACTTGTTCCCCACCGCTGCCGATTCAAAAAAAATAACAGCGTCGTAGCGCTCAAACTCCTGTTCTAAACGGGTGCCCATCTCTTGAAAAAAGCAGCTATTGGGGTCGGGCCAGTAGACCGCTCCATCAATGGTGCCTCGATCACAGAGGAGGACTCGGCCAGGGAAAAGACAGTGCTGGATGTCTTCAATGCTGCGTTGAACATGAAAAATAGCCTTTTGAGTGGCCTTAGAGATATTTTTATCGCTGTGCCGAGGAAAGCCACCCATAAACAGCATGGTGGCGGCCTCAGGAACCACAATAATTCCCTCGCCAATCTCCCGGCGGATCAAGTCGGCGGCGGTGGTCTTCCCGCCTCCGGGTCCGCCGGTCAACACAATCCGGTGGGTATTATTATTCTGATAGCTCATTTTATTGAGTCTACTGAGCCACCCATCCTCCGTCAATGGCCAGGGCCTGACCGGTGGTGTAGCCAGAGTAAGGGGAACACAGAAACAGCACGCTGTCGGCCACCTCTCGGCACTCGCCAATTCTTTTGGCGGGGACAGAGTTGGTCATGCTCTCCTGAAGTCCAGGAGTGGTGGCCATAATGCGCTTGAGCATCTCGGTCATAATGGGGCCCGGGCAGATGGCATTCACCCGAAGGCCTTGAGCGGCATACTCAAGCGCTGCGTTTTTAGTCAAACCAACCAAGCCATGTTTACTTGAGACATAGGCAGGCAGTCCAGGAAAGCCAATCAGCCCGGCAATAGAGGCGATATTGACAATGGAGCCTTTGGTCTTTTGCTGGAGCATGGCTTGAATTTCATATTTCATACATAGCCAGGCCCCACGCAGATTGATATTCATCACTCGATCCCAGTTCTCATTGGAGGTCTCGCCGGCAGCCCCCATCACTCCTTCCACTCCCGCATTGTTGCAGGCCATATCCAGACGACCAAATTGGTTGAGAGCTTGGGCCACCATATCTTTGACTTGAGACTCGTCAGAGACATCACAGTGAGTGTAGATGACGTCCACCCCCTGCTGGCGGGCTAACTCGGCCGTGTGATGTCCTTCTTCTTCGAGAACATCAGAGAGGATCAGGCGGGCTCCCGATTGAGCAAAGGCCAAGGCGATCTCTCGGCCAATACCGACAGCGGCTCCAGTGACTAGGGCCACCTGGCCATCAAATTGAAAGTTGAGATGGTTTTTTATAGACATGGCTTTCCTCCTTAGTTCTTCAAAAGGGAGCTTAGCTGAGGAGGGAAGGATTGTCTTTCAAACTCTGTAGTGAAAAATTTTTAGAGGGCTTGGCCAGCTCGAGTCGGCGTATTATACTCCGCCCAGCTTAAGGAGAGGGGGTCCTCATGTTCCAATATCTTGTTATTTTGATTATAAGTGTCATTGGCTTTGGAGCGCCTCACCTGGCTCTTGCTGAAACTTCAAGGTCTGTAATTCACATTCAAAGTGGATCTCTCAAATTGAGTGATTGTGTCTTAAGTCTCCAGAGTCCAGGCTCAACTGGTGGCTACGTGGATATTTGGGGGCAGATATGGCCTCAGGACAGCCAAAATTTTGATCAGGGGCAATCCATTCAGCTGAGCTTAAGCCCCCAGCTGGTTGAGGTTTTAATGGCAAAAAAAGGGGGTAAAAAGAAGTCTCCTCGCCAGGAGGAGGACTTTTATCGCTCTCCCTATCGGCCGGGCCGGGGTGACCGAGGCCGACCTGGGCGCAACGACAGTCCCGATCGAGCTCCTGATGGAGCCCCCGTCTATTATGATCCTAGTTCTCCCAGTGACTATGACATTCCTCCGGCTTACCTTCTTCCTGTGAATATTTACTATGGAGGTTCAGTTCAAGACCCTGAGGTTCATCTCAGAGGGTGGGTCTATTTAGACTGACTTTCTCCTCCTGCCCTTTTTTGCCAAGCCCTAAGGCTAGGCTTTGTGGACTTTTCTCAACAAATTCTTCACCTCCTTGTGTGAGAGAGGTTTGATGGACTGTGGTACTAATATGGAACCATCAATAAGGAGGGTTTTATGTCGTGCAGGGATCCACAAATCGAATTTAAGGGCTATTTGGCGGAGACTCAAGAGCGCGAATTAGTGGCCTCTTTGATCGAGAGCCTGGAGCGAATGGCCCCCAGCGATTCTCAGATAAAGGCTATGATTGGCCGAGCCAACCATCTCTTTGAAGGAATGGTTTCCATTAACTCCATGGCGAGAAAGTTCATTGTCTATCATCGAGCTGAGACAAAGGCCGGTTTGATTGAGTTTCTCCAGGCCGAGATGACTCGGCAAATCGGGGAGTGGAAGAGAACGCGGTTTTCAGATTGTCAGGTGGCCTAAACTCAAAAATAAGGAGGACGTTTTATGGCGAGTCAGCTGAGGAACCTGCAGGAAGGCAGTGGGCCAGGAGACTTCAGAGTCTTTTGGCGGGACCTACTGAGCTTGGCAATTCTGTTGCTGGGTTTGGCGGCGCTGGCCTCCATTTCTGCGGGTGGGTTTTAAAAAAAATAGAATTTCGCGATTTTGTCAGACTCCGAAGACCTGTTCAGGGTCTGACCAAAAAAAAGAGCTCCTTGAGAGCTCTTTTTTTTGTGCCATTTCCCTCTTATCGAGGCCCTTAGACAGAGGCGCTTAAGGGCTCTAAAGAGTGAGTGGGCAGCTGAATCTTCTCTTTGGGGGCTTGAACCTTATAGCTAAAGCGATAGCCACTGCCGTGAACGGACTCAATGCAGTCTGCCTTAGGTCCCAGTTTTCGTCTCAGCTTGCTGATATGGGTGTCCACTGAGCGGTTGTAGACATGGATATTTTCACCCCATACGGTATCTAGAATCTCATCGCGAGAGTAGACCTTGTTCACTTCTTTGGTGAGAAGGATGAGAAGTTTAAACTCAATGGGGGTGAGGTCGATCTCCTGAAAGTGATCTCCTTCAATCAGTTTCACTCGCTGAGTGGATTTATTGATCTCCAAATGTCCCAGACGGATGATGTCGGAGGCTTCATTTTGAAGCTCCTTCTTCCTGAGCCGCGCCTCCACCCGAGCCTTCAGCTCCAAGGGGTCAAAGGGCTTGGATATAAAATCGTCCGCTCCCACTTTGAATCCCAAGACCTTGTCAGTCACCGAGTTTTTGGCAGTCAAAAAAATCACTGGAGTGCTGCGAAGACTGTCATTGGTCTGTAATATCGAACAGAGCCGATATCCATCCCCATCCGGCAACATCACATCCAAAAGAATCAAATCAAAAGACTGATCCTCCAGAGCTTTGGAGGCCTCGGCCAATGTTTTGGCCCAAACCATATTGTAATTCACTCCAAGAGCTCGCTTGACCAGCACCTGGGCTTCAGGGGAGTCTTCCACAAGAAGAATGGACTGCATGAGGAGCCACCTTTCTCAGCGCAGATTAAAATTTTTTAATCTTTACATTAAATGCGCTGTGTTATTTTGTTTTTTATATGCGATTCACCCTTAATTTCAAGAGCATTTTATACATTTTTTGCCCAGGGGTGAATGAAATCAGGAACTGTTTAGATTTCTAAGCAATTGGAGGAATTTCATGCCTGATTTTTCATTTTTCCTGATACAAGTGGGTGTCAATGGGGCCATCTAAATACAATCAATTTTTATCTTCTGGAATCCTAGGCTTAGCTCTGATTGGTCTCAGTGGCTTGGCTCTTTCGATATCGG
>SKLV01000160.1 GCA_007121385.1 Bdellovibrionales bacterium | reverse complement strand
CGATTTTGTCCACGCAGGCGGTCAGGCGGATCCCGGCCTCCTTGACTCGGTTCATTTGGGCAGCGGCTAAGCCGTAGGAGTGGACTAGGCCCCCGCCGCTCTCAATCAGCACCACCACTTCATCTTGGCCCGGTTTGGCCACACTGAGGACAGCGGTGACCTCCTCGCGCAGATGTTGAATCTGAGTGGCCCTTAAGTCCCCTTTGAAGTCGATGACGTAAATCTTGGGTTTTTCAGTCTTATCCTTCTTTTGCGCCTTGATCTGGGCTTTGATTTTTTTGATCTCAGCTTTTTTTTGTCCCGGGTCCCCGCTGGTTAGGGCGCAGAGAACTCTCTTGTATTGGTTCCACTTGTCGTTGAGACATTCGATTTCAATATTTTGTTTAATTCCTCTTTGGCGCAGGCTGAGGGCTGTAAAAAACAGGGCCAAAGCCGTAATCGCCAAAACCAAAACAAGAGTTTTGCCTGAAAAAAGAAAAAATTCTGCTAAGATATCGGTCATGAATACTCCTTTTCAGCAGCATCTCCAACATAAATGGGCTCTGGGCAAAGGTCGAGTTAAATTAGCCTTATCGCTCAAGGGAAGGCGTAAGTCGGCTGAGGCTGAACCCCTGGCAAGGAGCAGGGGGCTATCCGTGGCGAGCCCGGTTTGGTTGGTGGTGTGGGGATTGTTATTGGCTTTTGTGGGCCTGGCTTTGTACCCCGGTGAGGCTGGGGCGGCCCCCAGAAGTGGGGACCCTGAGTTTGAGCGGGAGAGGGAGAGGCTGGCTCGGCGCTATGAGGATTTTTGGCGAGTGATTGATGAGAGGCGTCAGCGTCAGTTGGAGAGGCTGGAGGCCGGAGACCGCTACCGGGTGATTCGGGCCAAGAGGGAAGAGGAGAGAGAGGAGATTCGCCGCCGCTTTGTGGCCGCTCGGGATAAAGCTCCTTCTCGGGAAGATATTCGGGCGAAGCAGAGGCTGGAGTGGGAGAAAGAAGTGGCTGAGAGAGAAAAAGTGCGCGAGGAGCAGCGTCGGGTTTTTGCGCAGAGGCAGGCCCAGCTGCGTCGCATTCGCGAGGAGGAAAAGCAAATTCCCCCCATGCTGGAGTTGCGCTTGGAGTTGGATATCGAGGACTTGCGGGAGTAGGGAGCTCAAGGTTTGGGGTCTCAGCCGGCAGTGGGCCTTCGGTGGCGGTCGGTGAGCGGTGAAGGACCACTCAACTCTTATCTTGCTGCGGGAGAATCTCCTCCAAGGTGAGTCCGGTGTATTTGCGGACCCCGTGAATCAGATGCCATAAAATCAGGGCCGAAAAAATCATCAGTGGCAGGGCAATGACCAAAAAGCTCTGCCAGGTCATTGCAGCAATTTGTTCATTGAGGACGGCCGTTCTTTGGCTCGACGAGAGGGTGGGGTCAATGTCCAAAAAAATCCGTCTGGCCAAGACAAAATTGAGGATGCTGCTAATAAAAAAGGAAACGGCAAAAAGAAGGGTGGATATTTTAAGGTGAAGCTGCAGGGCCTGATGGCTCTGATGGGCCTCTAGGCCTTGGCGAATTCTGTCCAGATTCATAACTCGCTCATTGTAGGCAATCATCTGCACAAAGGGTTTGCGGGTGAAGGCCGAGATGGCCACAGCCACTCCGATAAGTAAAGGAAAGGCGGCCTCTTTCACGGCAAACCAAATGCCCTCCAGCTCCATCAGGGCCAGTCCTCCGGTAAAGAGGATGTTGATAACCCCAAGAAGGGAGATCATATTCTTGTGTCGGCGTTGAATGTAATCCCACAGCCCATAGCCCACCGGCAAACTGAGGGCCAAGATGAGGGCCACAGCCGGCCCCGCCTCCCCCAGCGGGCTGACTTTGTTGAGGATAATCACCGGCAAAAGAATATTGATGCCAATACTGAGAAGGGGATTTTCTTTTTGCATGCCTATTTGAAGCACTAAGGAGGCCTACAATTCAAGTCTTCTCACACGGATAGGGGATGGTAGCGCGGCGTTTAATTTTTCTCGTTGAGCGGTCTTCGGTGTGCGGTTTTTTTGGCGAATCTCCTTGACGAGTTTTTGGAGGCTCAGCAAAGGGTGATTGCTCCGGATTGGACTCAGGTGAGCTTTGTGGTGTCGGAGGAGCTGAAGCAGCAATTGGAGGAGGTGCGCTCCCTGCTGGGAGTTAAGGGTGTTAGTCTCAGCTGTCCACTCCAACGTCGGAGTGGAAGAATGGTTCGAAGAGAAATGGGAGATTGATTGCGCGGAGCATTCAGAGACAGGTTTGGCGTCGGGATCAAGGGCGTTGTGTGAAGTGTGGAGGTCGGCGGGGGCTGAAGTGGGATCATATTCAGCCAGTGGCTTTAGGTGGGGGCTCGGAGCTGAGAATGTGAGGCTGCTCTGTGGGCCATGCAATGGCAGAGAGGCCATCAAGGTGTTTGGGGTGGAGAAGGTGGAGAGGGAAAAGGAGAGAAGGCGGCAGGCTGTTTCATGCTGAGACGGGGCCCACTTAGCCAAGCCTTCTCTTTGCTCAAGAATTGAACAGGAGCTGTCTCCTTTTGACAATTCCGACCTTGGTCCGGCCCTTTTAAACGACGCTGGCCTCGGCACGGGGGTTGCTTCATACTGGTCCATGCAAGGGGTCCTAATCCCAACGGCTCGTCAACAACTTAGGACAACATAAAAAGAAAACATTTATATAAACAAAATAAGGGGGATTTAAATGACTTTAAAATCAGCAAGAACATGGCTCTGCTCTATGGCCTTCGGCCTCTTCGCCCTTCCCGCCCTGGCCCAGGTGGATGTGAGCTGTTTTGGAGGGGATTGCTTTACTTTTGGATGGGAGCAAACAGACTTCAGAACTGGGGCCTATGATTTTATATCTTGTAACAGCTCCGACTGTCGACAGCAGGGTTGGCTAGAGTACCGAGCTGATGGCTTAGTCTATGAATATCGCTGCTTGTCTG
>SKLV01000005.1 GCA_007121385.1 Bdellovibrionales bacterium | reverse complement strand
TATGTCACTGTTTTTAATTTAGGGGTGAGCCTGTGGTTTTATATCAGTCAGCTCAGCCGAATGGGGGGAGTCCTATGAGCCTCCCAGTTCACGATCTGAGTCAAATTCGCTTCGAAGAGCTAACCTATGCCCATCCTTCGGGAGAGGAAGTCTTTTCAGGAGTGAGTTTTGACTTTCCTCTGAATAAAGTGGTGGGAGTGGACTCAGCAGCCAGTGGGGGAAAGTCCACTCTGCTGAAGCTGCTCTGTGCTTTGGTGCAACCCCAGGAAGGTCAACTTCTTATCAATGGGCAGGCTGTGGGGGATATGAGCTTTGCCGAGTTTGTGCCCTATCGCCTGAAGATAGGCTATGGGTTTGATCTTGGGGGGCTTCTCAATAATCGAACGCTGCGGGAAAACATCTTATTGCCTCTCATTTATCATGGGCTCTGTTCACCCAAAGCGGCGGATCGCCGGGTGGATCAGTGGATTGAGCGTATGGAGATGGGGGCTGTTCAACATGAGCGCCCCTCAGGGGTGTCGGGGAGTCGTCGCAAAGTCACTTGTCTTATTCGGGCCATGATTCATGAGCCTGAGCTTTTGCTCTTGGATGAGCCTACAGTGGGTTTGAGTTCCCATTTAGTGGAAGAGTTTAAAAGGGCTTTAGAAGAGGAGCGGCAAAAGGGCCGTTTTCGTCATGTATTTTTTGTCTCCAGTGATGAGCGTCTGTTGGGCAAGGGCTTTTCTCAAGGTCAGCTTTTCATTCAAGAGGGGAAATTAGATTGGCGGCCCCAAGTGGAGGAGGTGAGTCAGCAGTGAAAGTGAAAATGAGTTATTTTGAAAGAGTGGCGGGGCTTTTTGTCTTGACCGCCTTTGTGGGATCTCTTGTCGTGAGCTTGGGGCTGGCTTTAAAGAAAGGTTGGTTTTCCCCCAAGAGTCACTATGTTTTAGTGACCACCTCAGCCGAGGGCTTAAGGCCTGGGACTGCCGTGCAGATCTCCGGGCTACGAGCGGGGCAGGTCACTGAAATTGATTTAATTTCAGGCCATGAGGTCCATGTACACTTTTTTGTATTTTCCCGTTTCGAGAATCAGTTACGCAAGGACAGTTTGGTGAGCGTGATTCGCCCCTTTGTCATAGGTGAAAAAGTGATTGATATTGGAGTTGGCAGTGCCGATCAGCCCCCCATTTCCCCGGGCGCTCAGTTGCAGGCTGAGTTGGGCTTTGACCTGATGGATATCTTTAGCGGAAGGCGTCTTGCTCCCTTTTTGGGGACCCTGGAGCGGCTGTCTGAAAACCTTGTGGTGGTGGCCGAGTCCTTTGCAGATCCTAAGAGAACAGAGGCTTTGATTAAGATGTTCGACACGATGGAGCCTCTTATTCGTAACCTTAATGAAATGTCCATCGAAATGCTTAAGGCCACGAAAACTGTCAACCAACAGCAGCGCCTGGAAAAGACTTTGGAGAATATGATTTTATTGACTGGTGAAATGAATAAAATTTTGCCTGAATTCAACAAGGAGCTTCCGGATATAGGGCCTCAGTTGGCGCAGATTGTTCGCAATCTCAGTGTTTTGACCGAGGAGTTTCAAAAACTCACACCCGTTCTGACCAGCGTGGCTCCTGCGATACCTGGAGCCAGTCAGAGGGCGGTTGAAGCCTTGGATGAAACCGTGATCACTTTAAAAGCTCTGCAGCGGACATTTCTCTTGCGCAGCAGTGTGCGCGAGGTGCTCAAAGAAGAAGAGGAGCAGCGTGAGCCAGCCAGTCAGGACTGAGATCTTTAGGCCAGAGGTACTTGGAAAGACCCTGAAGCCTGTGGCTCAGGACCTGATCCATTTGCGCGGGCAAAAGGTGACCAGCCGGTGGTTGCATAGCGAGTTGGGAGCGGATTTGATTCTTTGGCAGGATGAGAGAGGTAATTTGATCAAACAGCATGTGAGCTTTTGGGGGCAGGTGGTGCAGTGGGATATTGTTCACGGCTTAAAAACGGGCTTGATCATTGAAATGGAAGAAGAAGAGGGCTCCTCGGCGCAACTTTTGGGAGCGGCAGCACCCAGGAATCCAGTCCACTACGACTCTTCGGTCCAGAAAGCCACTCTGTCCCAGGCTCTGGAGATTTTAGCCTATGTTCAGGAGTTAGAGCGGGGCGAGTTGGCCTTGGTGGTGGAGAACTTTGTCCAAGGCCCCACTATGAGGGACCTGGGGGAGAGGGAGTTTCTTCGCCGCTTTTCTCCCCGCCCCGCCTGGGTCCGCCGTTTGGATCTTTGGCGCCATTGGCTAAAGTCTTTGTTCACTTGGTTTCGCCGCTCCTGAGAACTATAATAAGGGGTCATGGGACTCTATTGGACTTTTTTTCAGCGCTATCTTCTTTCTCCTCGCGAGGGGTCCCTGATTCGCACAATTACCCGTCTTTCCTTGGTGGGCATTTTGCTCTCTGTTGCAGCTCTGGTTGTGGTCAGTAGTGTGATGAATGGATTCAATCAACTGATTCGCCAAAGGCTGTTGGCCGTGGAACCCCATCTTGTGGTGACAGGCCCCTCCACCGCCGAGGAGCTCCAGGTTTTTAATGACTGGGTAGAGGGGCTCAGACGTCGGGGGCTGCTCTATGATCACTTTGAGGTGCAAAGCCATGATGTCATTTTGCGCAGTCTAGATGGGGCCTTTAGCGGAGCTGTAGCCAAGGGAGTTCATGGCCATCAGATCAATCGCTATATGGCGCGACTGGAGAGTTTGCAGACGGGGCAATGGGGGCCAGCGGGTCTTGGTTTAGCCCCCGTAGTGCCTACAGCAGAGGCCGATGTGCGCTCTTGGATTCGGCCCCAAGAGGTCATTTTGGGTCTAGAGATCGCCCGCAGCTTGGGGGTGATGGAGGGAGACCAGATTTTGGTTTTGCCTCCCGAGAGTCTATTGCTTCCTCCAGGACAAGCTCCTCCCTATGAAAGAGTCAGAGTGAAGGCCGTTCTGCGCAGTGGAGAGTCTCAGGTTGACTCCCAGCTTCTTCTCTATGTGCAAGGAGAGAGTCTGTTGAGTTTGAGATCCGGGGCTTCTGAGCAAATTCTGTGGGAGGTATGGCTCAATGACATTGATTTAGCTAAGGGCCAAGGCGAGCTTTTGCGACGGCAAGGTTTAAGTGCGGAGGACTGGGGGCAGAGGAATTCAGCTCTATTTTTGGCTCTGCGCTTGGAAAAGACGGTGATGACCACCTTTTTGGGGCTGAGTGCATTGATTACGGCTTTTTCGGTGATCGCCGTGCTGGTGCTGTTGATGGCGCAAAAGAGACGAGATATGGGCATGTTGATGGCCATGGGGCTCGGGCGCCAGAGAATGAGGGCCATGTTCACCTCCTTAGGGGTGATGCTGTCCGGCCTTGGTCTTTTTTCTGGTATGCTTCTTGGCTTTCTTATCTCTTTTATTCTTGATCGCTACCCTCTTCCAGTGCTCCCAGACATTTATCAGGACAACCATTTGCCGGCTTCTCCGGACTTGCTGTTGATTTTCTGGATTTTGGGAGCCATTGGTCTGATGACGACCCTGGGCTCTCTGTATCTTGCCCACCAAGGTTCTCGGCTGGTTCCAGCCGAAGCTCTGCGCCATCGAGACTAAGCCCTCAAGGGAGACTACACCGGGACTTCAAAGTCTCGCAGGGCTTCTGTGAGAGAGGTTTTTTTATCTGTCTGCTCTGTGCGTTGGCCAATAATAAGGGCACAGGGGGTTCCATATTCTCCGGCAGGAAATTTTTTGTTTATAGAGCCAGGAATAACAATAGAGTTGGCCGGCACCTCGCCGCGAGAGATCTTTGGTTCAGATCCGGTGACATCAATGATCTTTGTCGAGGCGGTGAGGGTGACTCCTGCTCCCAAAACCGCTCCCTCTCGCACAATGACCCCTTCAACCACAATGGAGCGACTGCCGATAAAGCAGTGATCTTCAATGATCACTGGGTTGGCTTGAACGGGCTCGAGAACACCGCCCAGGCCCACTCCACCAGAAATATGGACATTCTTTCCAACTTGGGCACAGGAGCCCACAGTGGCCCAGGTGTCAATCATGCTGCCGCCGCCCACAAAGGCGCCAATATTGACATAGGAGGGCATAAGTATAGCCCCAGAACTCACAAAAGCCCCTCGTCTCACCAGGGCTTGAGGAACCACTCGGACTCCCTCCTGGCCTGTCCACTTCT
Organism: Bdellovibrionales bacterium; assembly: GCA_007121385.1. Classification (GTDB taxonomy): domain Bacteria; phylum Bdellovibrionota; class Bdellovibrionia; order Bdellovibrionales; family UBA1609; genus SKYF01. The sequence goes on along the minus strand of SKLV01000005.1, from coordinate 6,909 downwards.
TAAGGGGAATTTTATCGAAATAATTGAAGTCTCCTGAGTCCATCAGCTCCATCTTGCGCAGGCGAAAATAAAGTAAAATGGCCTGCTTGAGCCACTGGTGAGTGATCCAGGGGCCATCAGGGCTTTCCTGAGAGCAGACTCGCCAGAGCCCTTGATCTAGGCCTTCCACGGCTCTTTCAATGGCCTGTTTTTGTTCAGAGGAAAGCTGGTCAAAGTCCGGGAACTCCTTTTGGCGTTCAAAGAGGTCGGAGATGGTCTTTTGAAGAGTAAGGCTTTCAATTTGGCTCATGGCGGGTGTTTCAACCTCGTCTTTAGCTGGGGTTTTCGCTTAACTTTAAGCACTCGATAATGGCGGGGGCATGTTTGCCCACAATCACAGAGGGGTCAAGGCCCCGCTCGATTTCGTAGGTCAGGGTGGGCATCTCCCTCTCCAAACCACAGTAGGTACCCAGGCAACCGGGAGTGGGATAGCCAATGGAGTCTTTAATCTCGTAGCCCGTGTGCTTGGCGATGAGCTCGGCCTGGGCCCGGCAGTTACCATTGATGTTCAGGAGAGGCTTCCAGGAGTGAAGGCTCAACACAAATTGGGGGCGATTTTTATCTAGCCACTCCACCAGGGCGCGGTTTTCCGGGGCCTCGCAGGGCTCTTTGCCTGGATAATAGCGTTCCTCCGCCACCTCGGCCGTCCAGTCGGCCGTGGGCAGGTTTCGATTGAGGTCAATGCCCTGAGCGTTCTTCCGTTCACCGCGAATAGCCCCATCCGTGTTGAACATGGGCACAATGGTCAGCCGCATCTTATAGGAAAAAGCTTTGGAAAAGCGGTTAATCAGAGCATGGGCAGCCACAATGCCCTCCCATTCGTCTCCATGCACTCCTCCAAGGACGAGTACATTGGGCCCAGAGTGGCCAAAAAGGTGGGCTAAAATGGGCAGCCCTTGGGAGGTTTGACCAAATATAAAACTTTTCACTCCATCATCCCTCGTGTAGTGTTGGCTGATTATGGGACTCATGAAAGCTCAAGAGGGCATTGTGGTCAAGAAGTTCGGTGGCACCTCGGTGGGCTCCATCGAGAGAATTGAAGCCGTGGCCGAGCGGATTCTGCAGGACACCAAGGCCGGGCAGCTCCCGGTGGTGGTGGCCTCGGCCATGTCGGGGGAGACCAATCGTCTGGTGCGTTTGGCCGCCGATATAGACCCCTTTTACCGGGGGTTGGCCTACGATATGCTTCTTGCCTCAGGGGAGCAGGTGTCCATTGCTCTGTTGGCCATGGCTCTGGAAAAAAGAGGGCTGAAAGCCATTCCTCTTTTGGCCTACCAGGTGGGGATTCAGACGGACTCTATCTTCTCCAAAGCCCGCATTCAGGAGGTCAAGGGTCAAAGACTTTTGGAGCTGGTGAAGCAGGGAATCATTCCCGTCGTGGCTGGATTTCAGGGGGTCACCATTGATGACCGCATCACCACTCTGGGGCGGGGGGGCTCGGACACCACAGCTGTAGCTTTGGCTGCGAGTTTGGGCTGTGAGGCCTGTGAGATTTACACCGATGTCCCGGCGGTCTACACCGCTGACCCTCGCCTTGTGCCCAAGGCCCAAGAGATTCCTGTTTTGAGCTTTGAAGAGATGATGGAAATGGCTTCTCTGGGGTCAAAGGTTTTGCATTTTCGCTGTGTGGAACTGGCTGTCAAATTTGGTGTTAAAATTCATGTGCGCTCAACTTTTGAGCGGCGCGAGGGGACTTGGGTGGTTCCCGAAGGAGAGAGAATGGAAGCTCCAGTGGTGTCCTCAGTCACTCACGATGCTCAAACTGTGGTGTTTAAAATTTTCCCGGTGCCCTTTGGTCCTGGGTTTTTAGCCCAACTCTTTGAGCGCTTGGCTGAAAAAGGAGTGGTGGTGGATATTATCACTCAAAGTCAAAATGAGGAGGGGCAGAGGTTGGCTTTTTCAGTGAACGAGGAGGATCGGCCCCTGGCCGAGCAGGTTTTGCGTCAGCAAGTGGAAGACCATAGCCAAATTGTCGTTATGGACCAGATGGCCAAGATCTCCACTGTGGGGGTGGGGATGAGGAATCACCCAGGGGTGGCCTCTCGCTTTTTCAAGGTGCTCCACGACTTAGAAGTCCCGGTTCATCTCGTCACCACGTCTGAAATTAAGATCAGTGCCGTCATTGATAAATCCAATTTGGAAGTGGCCGCTCGGGCCCTGCACCAGGCTTTTAGCCTTGAGGAGAGCTAAAAAATGGCCTTTGGCTATGTGGCGGGAAAGCTGGCTCGGCTGTCGCCGAAATTTTTTTTAGAAGACCTAGTTCGAACTCGCCATCAGCCCCTTTACCTCTATGACTTGACGGGGATTCAAGACCGAGTCCGGGCCTTTCAAGCTAGTCTGGAAGACCTCAACGTCAGTATTCACTATGCCATGAAGGCCAATCACCAGCCTAAAATTCTGGCTGCGGTTCGGGATTTGGGCTGCGGAGTGGATGTGGTCTCAGGAGGCGAGCTCAAAGCGGCTCAGGACGCCCGGATACCTGCGGACCGAGTGGTTTTTTCGGGAGTGGCCAAATCTGCCGAAGATATCCGGGCCGCCTTACGGGAGCCCATTTTGCAGATCAATGTAGAGAGCCCTGCTGAATTGGCGCGTATCGCTCGAGTGGCTCAGGAGTTGGGCTGTCGGGCTCCTGTGGCTTTTCGCATGAATCCCGACGTGAGTCCTGATACCCATCCCTATATTAAAACCGGGTTTCGCGAGAATAAATTTGGCATGGATGAGTCCATGTTGCCCGAGTTGCTTGATCTTTTGCGCCGTCATCCCAAGGAATTGAATTTGCTGGGACTGACTTTGCATATTGGTTCTCAACTCAGGGAGTTGAGCGCTATCATGGAGGCCATCGACAAAACTTTTAAGGTTTTTGTGGAACTGAGATCGCAAGGTTTTGATTTAAAGACTTTTGATGTGGGAGGAGGCCTGGGCATTGATTACCATTCGGCCTCTTTTGAAGAGGAGCTTCAACTACTCAAGGACTATGGTCAGGCCCTGAAGCAGCGCTTTGGTCAAAAGGGAGAGTTGGCTCGAGCTGCCGGAGCAGATCCCGAGATCAAGCTTCTTTTTGAGCCGGGTCGCATTTTGGTGGCCCGTTTTGGTCTTCTTCTCACTCAAGTGGAGTATATTAAGCGCACCCCCTACAAGAACTTCGCCATTGTGAATTCAGGCATGCACCATCTTTTGCGTCCGGCTCTTTATCAGGCTCAACACCGGATTTTACCTCTGGTCGAGCCTCAGGAGACTCAAGCTCGGGAGCTCTACGATGTGGTGGGCCCCATCTGTGAGTCCGCTGATGTTTTGGGCTTTGATCGACAGCTTCCTGCCCTCAAAGAGGGGGATTGGTTGGCCGTGGCCGACTGTGGAGCCTACGGAGCGGTTATGGCCTCTCACTACAACTTACACCCTTGGCCAGAGGAGATGGTGTTATGATTAAGATGATCAATCCGGCTACAGAAGAGGTGATCAGAACTTGGGAGCCTCTTTCTGAATCTGAAATTGAAGCTGCACTGGCAAAAGCTCATTTTGCCTTTAATGACTGGAGGCAGACTTCGGTGTCTGAGCGACTCAAGGCTGTGCAGAAGTTGGGCCAGCTTTTGGGCGAGCAAAAGGATAGTTTGGCCAACTTAATCAGCCAGGAGATGGGTAAGATTCAGTCTGAAGCCCGCGCTGAAGTTAAAAAGTGTCAGAGTCTTTGTGAACACTATCTGCAGCATGCCGAAGCCGCTCTTCAACCCATTCCGGTTTCAACGGAATCCCACAAGAGCTATGTGAGCTTTTCCCCCTTGGGGGTGGTGTTGGGAATTATGCCCTGGAATTTCCCCTTTTGGCAGGCGCTGCGCTTTGCTGTTCCCACAATCATTGCGGGCAACACGGTGGTGCTCAAGCATGCCTCCAATGTGATGGGCTGTGCGGAGGCTTTGGCTCAGTTGTTTGAGGCGGCAGGATTTCCTGCGGGAGTGATGCAAAACTTGCCAATTCAAAGTGGTCAAGTGAAAGGGCTTATCGCGGACTCGCGGGTCAGGGCGCTTTCCTTGACTGGCAGTACTGAGGTGGGGCGGAAGGTGGGGGCTTTGGCTGGCCAGCATCTTAAAAAATCCGTTTTGGAGTTGGGAGGAAGCGATCCTGCCATTTTGTTGGATGATGCTCCTTTAGAACAAGCGGCCCAAGCTTGCATAAAATCCCGGCTCATGAATGCTGGGCAGAGCTGCATTGCCGCCAAACGATTGATAGTAACCACTAAGAACCACCAGGCTTTTTTAGAGGCGCTGAAGGAAGGCTTAAAGGCCCATAAGTTTGGCGACCCCAGGGACTCCAAATCGACCTACGGCCCTTTGGCGCGAAAAGATTTGCGTGAGGATTTGCATCAACAGGTGTTGGACAGCTTAGCAAATGGAGCCCGTGCTTTGCTGGGAGCCCAAATCCCTGAGGGGCCGGGGTTTTTTTATGGAGCCACTTTGTTGGATCAGGTCCGCCCCGGGCAGAGAGCTTTTGACGAAGAACTTTTTGGGCCTGTGCTGGCGGTGGTGCCAGCGACCTCGGAGGCCGAGGCCGTGAAGTTAGCCAATCAAAGTCCTTTTGGTTTAGGGGCCTCCATTTACAGTGAGGATTTGGAGAGAGCTGAGAGCTTGGCGGCTCGGGAGCTCCATGCCGGGAACTGTTTTGTGAATGACTTTGTTCGCTCAGATCCCCGCCTGCCCTTTGGCGGAATTGGCGATTCAGGTTGGGGGAGAGAGCTTTCGGATTGGGGATTGAGGGAGTTTTGTAATGTGAAAACCCTTGTCGTGAAATCGCTTTGCTAAAAAAAACCGACTTTCATTCTGAAAGTCGGTTTAAGCAACAACAGCAACAACTTCTTGTCGTTAGGAACGGGAAACACATTTTTGGAGAAGAACAAAGGGAAACAACAATGTTCTTTGAAGAGATTAGGCCCTCAGATGGAGGGGGTCAAAGGGCAAACTTGAGGGCCTGCGCGTCTAAACTGTCGCGCAAAATGTTAAGCCCACGACAACCTTAGCTCTTTGGCAAAGGTCTAGTTTTTAAGGCTTGATTTAGGACCTAAGTCCATGAGCCAGGCTTTCCATATGCCCCATGCTGGTCATTTCTAAAAAGAGGGCTTTTTCGCTCATCTCCGATACCTTTTTGGCATTGATGTAGCTCATGCCACTGCGCAGGCCTCCGGCCAACTCATGAATGACAGTGTCGATGGGGCCTTTTATTGGCACTAGAGTGGACTCTCCCTCGGGGGCCATGCCCTCAGGGACACCGCCCCGCCAAATGTTTTGCGCCTCTCGGGAAGCCATACCGCGATAGCGTTTTCTGCCCCCGGTGATCTCTCCCGGAGTTTCTATAGTTCCAGCCAGAATGGAGCCCAACATAACGCTTTGGGCTCCGGCGGAGAGGGCCTTCACCACATCTCCTGAGGTCTTAATTCCCCCATCGGCGATTAGGGGAACGGAGTGAGCTCTGGTGACTTCAGCACAGAGGGCGATGGCAGTAAGCTGAGGCACCCCACAGCCGGTGATCACTCGAGTGGTGCACATGGAGCCAGGGCCTATTCCCACTTTAATGGCATCGGCTCCGGCTTCTATTAAATCGCTGCAGCCCTGGGGGCTGGCCACATTGCCGGCAATAACAGCCACCTGGGGAAAGCGGTCTTTGATCCATTTGAGAGTGTCCATCATAGCCACTGAGTGTCCGTGGGCAATATCAATAGTGATAATATTTGCGCCAGCGCCAACAAGGGCCTCGGCTCTCTCTTGTCCCTCGGCATTGACGCCCACGCTGGCGCCAATGTGTTTGGCCCCTTTTTGTTTCAGCTGGCTCACTTGATGGCACTGCTCATCCACAGTCATAAAGCGGTGAATGATGCCAAAACACCCCAGTCGATCCATGCTCAAAGCCATTTCCCATTCGGTGATGGTGTCCATGTTGGCGCTGATAAAAGGTTTCTGTATCATAATCTTTTTAGTGAGAGGGGTGCTTAGATCCGGATCCCTTCGCGAGCGGACATCGGACTTTTGTGGCATCAGTAAAACATCGTCATAGGTGAGGGCCCGGCCGCGACTTTTTATTTCCTGCCAAGAAAATAGCAAACTCATTTTATTTTTCTCCTTGGGTGCTGATATTTAATAGTTCACCTCTTCCCCGGCGAGAGCGAAAAAGAGAGAGTAAAAAAAGTTGTCCAGCCAACATCACAGCCACACTGGTCAACTCCAGAGCCATTCGCGGAAGGATTTGAGCGCCCCAGGGAAATCCCATAGGCTTCGTCTCCCAATCGGCCGCCACCCAAAATTGGTAAATCAGGTTCAGGCTCAGTCCCAGGCTCAAAAACACAAACAAAGTCACAGATGTCCAGCCCTTCACCAAGCGGGCCGACTCTTTCAAGCTATCTCCTTGAGAGCGGAGCTGGTCGCGATCAAAGAGGACTATGAAATTGATAAAGGAATAGCGCACCATTAGATAGAGGCCGGGGAGAATAAGTAAGATCAGCCCCAACAAGATGCGCGTGAGCGCCCGCAGGTTTTCTCTAAGCCAAAACTTCCAGCGCTGGCTGATAAACTTGAGCCACGCCGTGGGTGGAGACAGGGTGATTGGCTCCACCGCTTTCACGGCCAGAACTAAATTGAGCACCAGTCCCTGCAGCATTCCAGTGACGAGAAAGGCGAAGGTCAATAGACGGTGCTCCACACCAGCCGCAGAGACCTGATTCATCTCAAATAAAAGCCAATGATTTAGCGGTATAAATAGAATTAATATAATTACTAGTGGTAGAGCAGAGCGCTTGAGGACGGGAAAAAATTGCGAGCCCATATCTTTGAAGGCCTGCCCCAATTCCTCCAGGTGTTGGCGAAAGCTGGATTTCATAGTTTGGGAAAT
>SKLV01000127.1 GCA_007121385.1 Bdellovibrionales bacterium | reverse complement strand
TGCTCAATCTTTGTCAGACTGGTCCATGGGCTACAGATTCCACAAAGGCCGGATCAGACACTCTGCCCTCTTACAGACTGTATTTTTTTTAAAAATAGAGAATGAGCCCGGCAGATAACGCTCTGAATTATATGGGCTTTTGATAAAGCTGTATCTAGATCAAAAAGACTCATTGTTTCAATGACTTAAGAGCAACAAAGCAGTACTTTGATGTTTCTGGAAAAATCAAAGTACAATTTTGACATATACAAAAGGCGTTTGAAGTTACCTGTTCGAATTGTCTGCTTACCTCTCCTATTCAGAACGCCCCGAGACCTTGACTTACTGGAAGGTGCATCAGGGACCTGATGTCGACTTTATCTTGGGACTCATGAAGGTGGGAATTGAGGCCAAGGCCACAGCGCGAGTCCATGCCGACCACTTGAAGGGCTTAAGAGAAGTCAAAAAAGACTATCCTCAGATAAAACATCGCTATGTTGTCAGTTTTGAACCTCACTCCAGGCGAACTGAGGATGGAATCGCCATCCTCAGCTATGCCGACTTTGTGAAAAGACTCTGGGCTGACCAGCTGATCACCTAGAAGCCCTGATGGTCGAATAACCAATCAGGGAAGCGAACCTATAACAGAAGGGCTAAACTTCCAGGTTTCTTTTGCAGCTTCATCTCTCTCTATAAAACATATATAATTCAAAGTCTCGGACACCAAGTTTGCACTGGGATTCATCAAATGACGAACATTAAGTAATTTATATTTATCGTTAAAGCAGCCAAGAAGATCCCTTCTCAGGCGGTACCGAGGAGAATTAAGACAAGCTATTAACTCATTTTTGGTCATTAAGTAGGTTTTTCTTGGAGCGGCCACGCTCTCATCGTTCAGTTCACAGCCATAGTGGTCATTGTAAGGAAAGTGAATCTCATCAACGAAAAGCTCATTGAGGCAAGGCTCATCAATGATCTGAATACAGGATCTTGCTCGCTCATAAAAGGCGAGAGCCATTTGAAACTTAGGGTCTTCTTGGTCAATTATCTGCTTGAGGATAAACTGGTAAGCATCCTCGTTACTAGCAACCCTATGAACCAGTTGCCCCTGATCGGCTCCTTTGGACAAGTAAAGGGCATCGTAAACCCATGAATACTTTGGCATAGTTCTGACGAGAATGTCCATTTTCCCATCCTGGTCCCAATCTCCGACTAGCTCCACACTGAACGAGGGATCATCCCAAAGCCCTGATGAGTGCAAGGACCACAGCTCCTGTGATTGACCATCACAGTTCAAGATCAAACGGAATTCAATAGGCCGCTCATTGGGTTCCCCCAGGATTCCCTCAGAACTGACACTGCAATTTTGCTCTCTGAACTTCAAATCCACCCGCCTCGGTGGCGGGAAAAGCTCCTTATATGCAACTCTGCACATTAAACCACCAGTAATAGGGCTGAAGCGCAGCTCCTCTCCCTCTTTGCACTGAGGAATGGACTCCGCCGTGGAAGACGGAATTGAAATCTCTTTGCTCTCCCCTAATTCCCGATTCTTTTCTTTTGAAAAAAAGACCAATAGAGAAAGCGTGGCCAACAACATCAAACCAACAGCCGTGGGCATGATAAAATCTCCCTAAAAGATCTCCCCTCAATGGGAACTGCCATGTGAAACCAATACAAAGCCAGTCACTGAGTGCTCAGTAGGGCCGCGCAGGTGGGCACATCGGCGTGACGGAATTCCTCCATAAGATTGAGGCTCTCCTCCTCGATGGTCTGAATCAGAATCAGCAAGCTTTTGTCCTTGCGGTACTGAGGCAGCTTGGCCATTTCACTAAGGCGCTGCACCGTCTCTCCTTTGCGCCAGGACACCGACAAAATGCTGTCCATGGCCCTTAGGGCGGGAGGCAGAGGGATCACCAAGTGAGCCCAGTCCTCTCCCTGGAGTAGAGTCTCCTCCTGGACAGACATCTGGCGAAGCTCGGCAAAGAGCTCCTTGTAAATCCTAGCCAGGCTGGCCCAGTCCCTCTTCAAGAAAGCCGGCTGAGAGGTCAGGCGGCTTTCAATCCGCTCGCGGTAGGGCTTGAGGCGAGCTTGAACCTCACTTCCCGCCATAGCCACTCGAAACTTGTCCATGGCCTCATTGTTGCGCTGAACGACCTCAGTGATCTCCTGTCCATTCAAATGAGCCGCCGCTAAAGACACCGCCACATGGAGCATCTGCTGGCTGTAGAGCCTAAAGTTATCACCCAAATCCCGAGAGTTGATCTCGCGGAAAATGTTGGGGACGGTGCCAATATTCTCTATGGGTTGGCCATCGGCCGTCACGCAAAAGGCCGAGGTGCAGCGAAAGCTCATTTGGGATCCGGGCAGAGAATCGGTCTTGCGATACACTGGTCCACCAAGACCGGCACTGATTTCCCCGATGATCACCGCCCGTCCATTGGCCTGCAGAATGCGGGGCAAGAAGTCACCCCCACTGGCGCTGCGGTTGTCGTTGAGGACCAAAATAGGTTTGGTATAAACTCCCTCTTTTGAGGGGTAAACCGTGCCAAAGCCCTCACCCTTTTCCTCAAAATCCCCAAAAGAGGGTTGAAGGCCAGACCACTTCTCTCCCGCCCTCATCTTCAACTCCATGTCTTTCAACAGAAGCTCGTTGATTCGATAGTCGGCGTAATTTCCCCCGTTGGGCCCTGAAGCCATACGCGCCGACTGCTTGTTGGAACTCAGTAAGGTCTCGCTGAGACGCCAGTCTGCGGCTACGGTGTGCAGGGGTTCAGGTGAAAGCATGGACAGCAGCTCTGTCACCATCATCACAGCCCCCCCGGTGTTGCTGAGCTGATCGACAATGAGGACATCCGTGTTGAGCTCCAAACGGTTGATCATCTCCTGCAGCCAGGCCAACTCGTTGGCGTAGTCGGAATTGGGACTGGAGTAGCTGGGTAGACGCAATACCCCCACCGTCATGCCGTGG
>SKLV01000090.1 GCA_007121385.1 Bdellovibrionales bacterium | reverse complement strand
GGAGAGCAAGTCCCCGCCCTTTTGGCCCTGCAAGAATCCCCTCGCCCCCTGCTCATTCTCAAGTGTGGAGTGCTGTGCAATTCCAAGCGCTCCATTCCCTTTCCCCTGATGCACCTCTTTGATGAGGGGCACTTTCACGCCCTCTTTGTGGGCAACACCACAGGGCGCGAGTATGTGAGCAAGAACCAACAAATTTTATTTGGCGGCTTTCATGAGGGGCAACAGGCGGTGCGTCTGGCCCAACACATGAAAGAGGATTCGCCCTGGCGGGATATCTTCACCTCAGTGCACTTTTTGGGAGTGAGTCTAGGAGGCCAAGGGGCCCTTTACGCCAGCCTCTTTAATCAACACACCTCGGCTCAGCCGGAGGACAGACCCCTGACCAGTGTCTACGCCCTGTGTCCGGTGGTGAACCTTCAGTCCACCATTGAAGAGAACTACTCCCAAGGAGTTTATGGGCGCCTGATGCAGCTGAAACTGTGGCAAAACCATCGCCAAATCAGCCAAAGCTGGCCCAGCTTTGCTGAGGAGATCGGCACCCTTCAACAGCGGGGCATTCCCCTCAAAGAGCTGAGCCAGATACTGAGCGCGGCAGCCCTTCCTCACCTGCAGCGAATGCAGAGGCAACAGCCCTTCTTGGCCCCCTTCCAAAACTTTCAGTTCACCGAGGCTCAGCAGGTTTGGTGGGCCAACAACTTTTTACAGCAGTTGCAAGAGCCTATCGAGACTCCCACCCTGGCCATTGGAGCTCTTGATGATGGAATGGTCCCTGCTTCCATTAACTTTTTGCCTCTTTATCGCGCCGCCTTTCAGCAGCCTCAGGGGCAACTGCGTCCCGTGCTCACTCCTCAGGGGAGTCACTGCGCCCACTCCTTGATCTATGGCTGGGATGTGGGGGGCACTCTGATGCGCTCCTTCTTTTTGAGTCAATCGCCCGAGCTGCTCAACCGCCGAGTGGATCGACAGGCTGTGGTGGCCATCCGCCACTTGAGCCCCTCAGACTCAGTGGGCAGAAGCCAGCAGGCCGGGAGCCTGGAGGCCGAAAGCCCTGAGGGCAAAGACTTACTTAAAGACTTTCACTCTTGGAAGTGGGAAGTGGACTTTCGCCAGCGGTTTTTGGTGTTGAAACTCTTTGATTCCCCACCTCAGCCGATGAATCCCGGTCCGGGCCATCTGCGCCTCAAAATCGCTTTTGCTGACCTGCCCAAAATGGAAAGAGCTCTTCCCCAAAATCCTATTGAGGCTCAGTCTTTCAGTCGTTGGGCCAATGCTCAGCTTCAATGGTCCGATCTGAGTGTGCGGGGTACTGAGGGAGCCTCTCTGCGCCTGAGCTGGACTGGGATTTCAGAGAATTAAAAATGTCAGGGATCTGAGAGCGGCTCAAGGAGAGATCGCCAAAGTCCCCACTGCTCATGCAGTCCTCTGACCGCCACTCCTTGAACTTGTAGACCTCAGAGATCTCTCCCTGAGAGCGAAGAAGGCAGTCCACCCACTGGTTCTGCCAATGCACATCTGGCCAATTCTGCCCACCCACTCCCCACTGACGGTAGAGATTCCAAAGAGGCTGCTGGGGCATGGAGAGCAACTGCATTTCCCCCTGATAGCTGAGCTGCTTCAGGTCCACTTGATAGTGGAGGCGATAGCGCCCTTCTCGCCACTGTCCCCAAAGAGCAAAGTCCACTTGCTCTGGGGTGAGAACAAGCGCAAAGGGCGAAACAGGCAGTCTATCAAGGCCCTCCAGCCAGTCTGGGGAAAACTCGAGGGTCCCACGGATTTTGCCCCCCAATTCTTGCTGAGAGACATTGAGCTGCAGATCATTTAAAGCCAGCCACTGTCCTCCCAGCTCCTCCCCACGCACCAGCAAACGATCCACCCGGATAGAGCGCAAAATGGCCTGGGTGTTGATCAACTCCTGGCGCCAGCGCAACTCAATAAATTGGCGCAGCTCCCGCCACAGCTGAGAAGAGGACAAATTCCCACTGAAATCCTCTGCATCAAGTCTGTCTGAACCTGAAGCCAAATTTAAAATCACCTCACTGGCCTCCATCTGCGAAAAGGCCAACTTGCGCCGCAGAAGTTGAGGAAGGGCTATGGGAAAGTAGAGGTTTTCAATAAACAGAGTGGAGGCGGTGACTTGGGGGTCTTTGGCCTGCACCATGACCCGGTCAAACTCTAAGCCAAAGCGGGGCTTGAGTCCCTGCCCCACGGAGAAGCGAGCCTCAGCAAAACTCACTAAAAAGGCCGGCTGCCTCTCCGCCAGAGTCTCCTCCACCATCTGGGCAATATGTCTGGGACTGAGAAGGGAGCGCACAGCCCCGCCAAAGAATCCCGCCACCACAAGGGCCAGCAGGAACCAGGTGGCTCCGCGAAAAAAACTAAGGGGCCTGTCCTCTTTAAAGTCGGCTCTATTTGAAGTAAAAGTCGATGACCTCAAGTTCTCTCTCACCTTTAGGGCTCTTGAGTTCGACCAAATCTCCCTTGGCTTTGCCGATCATGGACCGAGCTAAGGGAGAAAAAACGGAGATCTTGCCGCCTTTGACATCGGCCTCGTCCTCACCCACGATCTGATAGTTCAGCTCCTCATCTGTTTCCAGATCTAAAAGCTTCACATGGGCACCAAAAATGACTTTTTCCGATTTGAGCTCGGAAGTGTCCACCACCTCAGCATTGGCCAGCTTCCCCTGGATGTCACCAATTCGGGCCTCGACGAAAGCCTGCCTCTCTTTGGCCGCATCGTAGTCGGCATTTTCACTGAGATCCCCATGGCCCCGGGCCTCCTCAATGGCGCGAATCACAGCTGGCCTTTCGACCTGGACCAGTTGTTTAAGCTCAGCCTCCAGACGGGCCTTGCCAGCCACTGTCATAGGTTGTCGATCAGTTTTCATAAACACTCCTGTATCTACAAAGGCTCAGCATTATAATGAAGAAAATCCACTTTACAACAGGAAAAGTTCACGGCCTAATTAAGTTATAGAGCTTT
>SKLV01000147.1 GCA_007121385.1 Bdellovibrionales bacterium | reverse complement strand
CTGTGGCTGTGGCTGTGGCTGTGGCGACTGCCAGGATAAAGGGGGCCAAGATCAGCAGGGTTATTGTTTTTAGTTTCTGCAGGGCCAACTCCTTTTTGCGGGGACTTGGAGACAGCCCATCTTCATACTTTTAGAGTGGTTTTTCATCAAGAGGGAAAAATGTGGTTTTTTTTGGGGGGGGGCGGATTGAAAAGAGCCTGCCAGGCAGGATGTTCTGGATTTTCGTACCTTGCAGGCGCTCCTCCTTTATGTCGCATTCTGTCATAATCTTTTCAGCCACGAAGAGCAAAAGGTGAGTGTGAGATTGTTTCGGATCCCTCCCGAATTCATGAGGGCTTAAATAAGTGCGCTGTACTCAGAGTGGGGGGGGCGTGCCTGGACTGAAGAATAGCGATAGGACCAAGAGTATAAGAAAGACCACGAATATTATTTTGGCTATACCAGTGGCAGCGCCTGCAAGGCCCGAAAATCCTAATAATCCTGCGACGAGGGCTACAATTAAAAAGATGAGTGTCCACATTAGCATTTTGGGTCTCCTGTGTGATCCAGGGCCGATTGGCCCCGGCAGTTTGTCTAGAGAAAATGGATTTTCCGCTTTGGGGTTTCTTAAGAATTAGTCTCGGCGCCCCATCAAATAACCAAGGATTAAAGCTACCAGGGTCGCCACTCCAAGAGTTTTCCAAGAGTTCTCATGGACCTGCTGATCCACTTTGCGGCTAAACTCCTTGGTCGCATCCCAACCCTCATCAATTTTTTCATAGGCCGATTTGGCTAGGTTCTCGCCAATGTTTTCTGCAAATGGCTTTAGATCCTCCATGGCTTTTTTAATCTGGCTGTAGTCCTTGCCAAGAAGGGATTCAAGCTCCGATGCCTTATTGGCCGTGGCCTTCTCAAATGACCGAATGGCTTCAGAGATACTGTGGGTAGTCCCGTTTGATCTTTCTTTGGTCTGAATCTTATTAAACATAAAATCTCCTGTTCTTTGGTTTCAGAGCGCAAGGCTTCGCCGCTCTTTCTTTAATAGCGGATCGATCATTTGAATGACTTGGCTGGGGCAAAAGTTAGAGTATTCCTTGATGCCTAGAGAGAACGAGTACGACGGTGCCCTCTTTGCCCTGCTCCTTAACTGCCCTGTAGCGCCCCTTTAGTGTGCTGTCAGAAGCATCAACGCCCTCAGCGAATAAGGATTTAATTTCGTGTTCATCAGTATTGAGTAGTCGGGCTAACCAGTTGTCTTGTCTGGCCATGCTGAATCCATCTACAGTGCCCTGATAATCTAGGCCTTCAATATAATTTTTAACATTCTCAAGGCGTCTTTCGGCAAGTTGTTGTTGAATTGTGCTCTGTCTCTGTTCTTCTGTGTAGGGTTGGTCAGACCATGCGGCAATTGTTAAGCGCATATTATCTCCCTGAGCTGGCGCTTGCCTGATCAGCTCCTGAATTTTTTCTCGGTGCTGATTGGTTAAGGTGGCTTGGCCTGACTGGAATTCAATGGCCACTGTGGATGCCGGCATTGCTTGACGGACTGTTTCCTGAACCGGCCCTCTCTCCTCGGGGCCCACGGGTCTCCTCGGCTCGCCTCTTGAGTGAGCCACAGAGGATACAATTAAGGGAATTAAGCTTACCACAATAAATTTCATGCTCCACTACTCCGTTTAAGGGTTGAATTGGTCGTTTCGTGGCCAAGCGTAGTACCGCAAGCTTTTTTAAGCTTGTTCTAAACATGATAAGGATATTGGGTTTTCGCAATATGTGGTGCCTCACCGCATATCCAAACATGGCCTGGCACCTGTAGAAGTGGTCGGGGTGACTGGATTCGAACCAGCGGCCTTTTGCTCCCGAAGCAAACGCGCTACCAGGCTGCGCCACACCCCGATGGGACCGGAAATCATCTTAAGCTCAAGAAATTAGGACTTTGTCAGGAGCTTGGCAAGATTTTAATGCATGGCACAAGGCGCGTTGACAGCTCATCATTGGGCCATTTGAATGGGAGCTTACGGCGAGCCTGTGAAATTTCTCAAGCGAAGGGAGTAAGGAATGTGTGGAATCGCTGGGGAGATACGTTTTGACGACCTGCCCGCTGACTTGGGCTCCCTTGAGCGGGCCAGTCAGGAAATGAGGTCTCGCGGGCCCGATGGGGAGGGCTTAGTGGCTCAAGGGAGCCTGGCCATGACCCATCGTCGCCTGAAGATCATTGATCTCTCGGAAGCCGCCGCTCAACCTATGGTGGACTCCCAGTTGGGACTCACTTTGGTTTTCAATGGTTGCATTTACAACTACCCGGCTCTTCGTGGTGAGCTGGAGGGCTTAGGACACAAGTTCTTTTCCCATGGGGATTCAGAGGTCATTCTTAAAGCTTACAGCCAGTGGGGGCCGGCCTGTGTGGAGCGCTTCAATGGCATGTTTGCCTTAGTGATTCATGAGCGCGACAGTGGACGCCTTTTTGTGGCTCGAGATCGACTGGGTATTAAGCCCCTTTATTACAGCTACCAAGAGGGTCACTACTTTCGCTGGGCCTCTCGGCTGCAGGCTCTTCTTGCCTATGCCGACACGGATAAAGACTTGGACCCGGTGGCCTTGCATCACTACTTCAGTTTTCATGCTGTAGTCCCCCCTCCACACACCTTGCTCAAGGGAATTAAAAAGTGGCCTCAGGGGCACAGGGGTTATGTGGAACCCCATGGTCAAATCAAGATGGAGCGCTACTGGAATCCCCCTTTTGAGACCCCGGACTCCTTAAAAGATCTAAGTTTTTCAGATTGGAAACAGCGCCTGCTCAATCAGCTCACCAAGGCCGTGGAGAGAAGAATGGTGGCCGATGTGCCGGTGGGGGTTTTGCTTTCGGGGGGGCTGGACTCCAGCCTGATTGTGGGGCTCTTGGCTCAATCGGGTTGCCCTGATCTCAATACTTTTTCTATTGGTTTTGAGTCGGTCAAAGGGGAAAAGGGCGATGAGTTTGAGTACTCAGATATTGTGGCCCAAGAGTTCTCCACTCGGCATCACCAACTGTTTATTGACTCTCGCCGGGCTCTGGACACTCTGGGACAGGTGGTGGCCGCCCAAAGCGAACCCATGGTCTCCCACGACAATATCGGCTTTTATCTCCTCTCTCAGGAGGTGGCCCGGCATGTGAAGGTGGTTCAGAGTGGTCAGGGGGCCGACGAAATCTTTGCCGGCTACCACTGGTACCCTCCCCTGATGGAGTCCCAGGACCCTTTAAGTGATTATGCTCAGGTCTTTTTTGATCGCAACCATCAGGAGATGGCAGAGGTCCTTGAAGACCCCTGGCTGGGCTCTGATTACAGTCTTGATTTTGTGAGCAATCACTTTGCTCAAGAGGGGGCGGAGCGGGCTGTGAATAAGGCTCTGCGCTTGGACTCCCTAGTGATGCTCACTGACGATCCGGTTAAGCGGGTGGACAATATGACCATGGCTTGGGGGCTTGAGGCCAGGGTTCCCTTTCTCGACCACGAGCTGGTGGAGTTGGCGGGACAAATTCCCCCTGAGTTTAAAGTGAAAGATGGGGGGAAGTACATTCTCAAAGAGGTGGCTCGCGAGGTCATTCCCCCTCAGGTGATTGATCGACCCAAGGGCTACTTTCCAGTGCCCGCCTTAAAATACATTCAGGGTGAGTACCTCAGCTTCGTTAAGGATTTGCTAGGCTCTTCATCCTGTCGGGAGCGGGGTTTGGTGCGGCCTTCTTATATTGAGACCCTTCTTAAGTCCCCAGAAAGCCATATTACTCCTCTTCAGGGCTCAAAGCTTTGGCAAGTCACTCTTTTAGAGTATTGGCTGCAAACCCATCTGGACGCCGGGAGCTCAAGACGATGAGTAAAGCCAAAAAGAAAGCTAAGCTTTCTCGACGCAGTCCAGATCAGCGTCGTTCAGATCAACGGCTTCAGTCTCGGGTGGCTCGCTCGCGGGTGGCCGGTCGAAGTGGCTCTCAACAGCCTCGGCGAGCGCCTCAGCAGCAGGCAGTGAAATCCGATGTGGCTGTGGAGTGCGGTTGGGGACGATTGATTTTTGCCCCCACTTTTTCCGAAATGGAGAAGATTGCTGAAATTTTAAAAAGTGAAAAGCCAGGTCAAAGGGACATTGTCTTTTACTTAAGTGATCCCCATGTTGTTCTGGCCTATGCTCCTCAGCAGCTGTTTTTGGACCCTTCTCACACTTACCGCATCTGGATGGAGCAGTACCGGCCTTCACGACGGCGCCCCCAAGGTTTTTTTATTCGACGCTTAAACAGTCGAGAGGATATTCGGCAGAGCAACGCCATTCTCGCCAAGTGCCATATGATGACCTTGGAGCCCGAGTTTGTGTGGAAGAATCGTCGTTCTCGGGTGGTTCACTACCTAGTGGCGGAGGACTTTGAAAGTGGGGAAATCTTAGGCGTGGTCTGTGGAGTGGATCATATGCAGGCCTTTTCAGATCCGGAAAACGGCAGCAGTTTGTGGTCTTTAGCCGTGGAGCCCAATTGTCCTTATCCTGGGGTGGGAGAGTATTTGTCTCGCCATTTGGCAGAGACCTTTTTGGCCCGAGGGCGAGCTTTTATGGATCTCTCAGTGATGCATAATAATCATCAGGCCATTAAGCTCTATGAGAAAATTGGTTTTACTCGCATTAATGTCTTTAGTATCAAGCGAAAAAATGTGATCAATGAGCCTCTTTTTACGGCCCCAGCCCCAGAGGAGTCCACTCTAAACCCCTATGCTCAGATCATCATCGACGAAGCCCGAAAAAGGGGGATTGAGGTGGAGATTTTAGACGCTGATGCCGCCTATTTTCGACTTCGCTTTGGCGGAAGGTCAATCATATGTCGCGAGTCTTTGACTGAGTTGACCACCGCCATAGCCATGAGCCGTTGTGATGACAAGAGAGTGACCCATCGCCTTCTCTCCCAGGCAGGGCTTAAGGTGCCCCACCAGCAGCTGGCTGCGGGCTCTGAAGAGAACCAGGCCTTTTTGCAGCTTCATCAGCGGGTTGTGGTCAAACCCATCCGGGGTGAGCAGGGACAGGGAGTGGCCGTCGATTTGCGCAGCCCTCAGGCTTTAGAAAAGGCGATTGATCGCGCGCGACAGTTTTGTCCCGATGTTCTGCTTGAGGAAATGGCGGAAGGTCAGGACCTGCGCATAGTGGTTATTGATTACAAAGTGGTTGCGGCCTCTCTGCGACGCCCTCCTCAGGTGGTGGGCACAGGTCGGCACAGCCTTGGTGAACTCCTTGAAGTTTATAACCGGCGACGCCGAATGGCCACCCGAGGGGAGAGTCAGGTGCCTTTGGATAGTGAAACGGAAAGGTGTCTTGAAGACGCGGGCTATAGCCTGAGTTCTGTTTTGCCAAAGGGGGAGAAGGTTATTTTACGCAAAACAGCTAATCTGCACACCGGGGGAACCATTCATGATGTCACTGACAAACTGCATCTGGAGTTAAGACGGGTAGCGGAAAGGGCCGCTCAAGTGATTTCTATTCCTGTTGTGGGCTTTGACCTAATTGTGAAGGATCCCGCCGAGGACACCTATGCCATAATAGAAGCCAATGAGCGCCCGGGGCTGGCCAATCATGAGCCTCAGCCGACGGCAGAGAGGTTTGTTGATTTGCTGTTTCCGCAGACTGTATTTAAATGGGGTTACGAGACGGGGCAAGGCCAAAGTCCCTCGCCAAAGAGAGGCCATTGGCGGGACAGCCCAAACTCAGGGAGGATCTTGTGAAGAAGCTACTTTTTGATGAAGCTTATCTAGTAAAAACTCTAAAGAATCTTTTAGAGATTCCCAGTCCCACCGGCTATACGGATCGGGTGGTTCACTATGCGGCTGAGGAGTTGATGAAGTTGGGTCTGCCCGTGGAGCTGACACGAAGGGGGGCCATTCGCGCTGATGTCTCTGGTCAGCAGAAGAGTCCTGATCGGGCCATTGTAGCCCATTTGGACACTTTGGGCGCCATGGTCAAAGGGCTTAAGGACAATGGTCGCTTAGCTCTTTGGCCGGTGGGATCATGGAATGCTCGGTTTGCCGAGGGAGCTCGGGTTAATATTTTTACAGACAAGGAGACTTACTGTGGGACCATTTTGCCCTTAAAGTCCTCAGGCCACACCTTTAATGAGGAGGTGGATAGTCAGCCTGTTCATT
Source organism: Bdellovibrionales bacterium (assembly GCA_007121385.1). GTDB lineage: Bacteria > Bdellovibrionota > Bdellovibrionia > Bdellovibrionales > UBA1609 > SKYF01. Next base: position 5,085 of record SKLV01000147.1, on the reverse strand, counting down.
GGGACAACTTAGAGGTTCGGGTGGATGTGGTGGCTGATAGCAGAAGTGATCTCATTAAATGTGGCTTTAATGTGGGAGACTATATTGCCATTGAGCCCCAACCGGTGTTTCATGACAGTGGCTTTATCAATTCTCGACACTTGGACAATAAGGCAGGAGTGGCTTGTCTGATGGCTTGCGCCCAAGCTGTAACCCAGCAGGGTTGGGCTTTGCCGGTGGACTGTCATTTTTTGCTGACCATTTCGGAGGAAGTGGGTTCAGGAGCTTCTCATGTCCTGCATGGAGATGTGGCAGAGATGGTGAGTATTGACAACTCAACTCCGGCACCGGGGCAAAACTCTCTGGAAAGGGGAGTCACTATTGGGATGATGGACTCCTCCGGCCCCTTTGACTACCACCTCACTCACAAGTTGATTGATCTCTGTATCAAGGAGGGGGTTCCCCATAGCCGAGATGTGTTTAAGTACTATCGGACGGATGCGGCCTCGGCCATTGAGGCGGGCAATGACATCCGCACCTCTTTAGTTTGTTTTGGTGCTGACTCTTCTCATGGGTGGGAAAGAACTCATATGGACTCCCTGAGAGCTCTGACTCAATTGCTGTGTCACTATGTTCAGAGTCCGCCCACTTTACGAAGAGACAAAGAAAATTTGGCTCCTCTTAAGGGTTTTCCCACTCAGCATATCTAGGTGAGAGGCAAGGAGATAGGCTTTTCTGAAAAGCTTTTCTCTGATTCTAGCGGGCGCCAGGGGAGCAGGGCATTTCATCAATCCACGACGGACCCGAAAGTCGACCTGCAGAGGGGGTATTGGGGACCACAGTCTTTGGCACCATTTCACAGTGAATTTCAGTTCGATCCCATTGTCCAGTGGAGTCATCCTTTTCTAAGATCACGCCCACATAGTTGTTTTGCAGGAAGCGGCTTAAAACCAGCATAAATCCATCTCGGTGCAGCTGGAAGTAGGCGCATTGAAAGTCTCTGTAATCCAGGTGGAGCATATTTTGGGCGTCAAAGAGATCAATGGCAAACTCCTTGCTCTCCTTATGCCGCCAAATAGAGAAAAGGGGTTTATCCCAAACTTTGTTCCAGCGATAATCGCAGGCTCCCTTAAGCTCCCAGTCCCCTTGAGCCCGAGGAGTTAATCCAGGTGAATTTAGACTGAAAATGATCAGGAAGAAAAGAAGAGCAAAGAGAGAAGATCTGATCGGGCCACTTTGCTTGAAGCGAATAAGAATGTTCTTAAGTCCCATAGGTCCCCCTCTTCTTGCCATTTATAGGCCTTTTTGGGCTTTTTAGGCAAGCCTCAGTTGGCTGGTTTGGGACGCATGGCCTTGGTGAGTCATGGCGCCAGGTGGCAAAAAAGAGGTGACAAGGAGCCGGGCTTAGGCTGAGATGGGAGAATGGGTTTCAAGTTAGGTGTTGATGTCTTGTTGCAGGATTCGGCCCGTCTCAAGCGTTTGGCGGGAAGGAAAACGGCCCTGTTGACCCACCCGGCAGGGGTTACGGGAAATTTGGAGCCCGTGGCAGAGGTTTTAAATGGGCATGTCTACGGGGGGGCTGGTTTAAAATTTACATGCGCCTTTGGCCCCCAACACGGAATGCGAGGGGAGAAGCAAGACAATATGATCGAGTCGGATGACTACCTGGACCCAGTGATGGGGATTCCTGTGTATAGTCTTTACGGCCGGGTCCGTCGTCCCACCCCTGAGATGCTGGACCATTTTGAAGTCTTGATTGTGGATTTACAGGATGTGGGCTGCCGGATTTACACATTTCTCACCACTCTATTTTATGTGATGGAGGACTGTGCTCGGGAGGGGAAGGAGCTTTGGGTTTTGGATCGCCCCAATCCGGCCGGTCGCCCTGTGGAAGGCAATGATCTGAAGCCCGGGTTTGAGAGTTTTGTGGGGGCGGCTCCCTTGCCCATGCGACATGGTTTGACTCTGGGAGAGGCAGCTCTTTGGTACCGAGATCTAAAAAACCTAGACCTGGCTTTAGAGGTGGTGCCCATGCAGGGCTATTTTCCCGACCAGGAACCGGGCTGTGGGTGGCCAGAAAGGGAGTTGAGCTGGGTCAACCCCTCCCCCAATATGCCTCGTCTCAGTACAGCTCGACAATATGCGGGAACCGTTCTTTTTGAGGGGACCAATTTCTCCGAAGGGCGGGGGACGACTCTGCCTCTTGAAATGTTTGGAGCCCCCAATTGGAGTGGCGATAGATTAAAACAAAAAATGTTTTCCATGGCTCCGGAGTGGTTAAAAGGCTGCCGTCTTCGACCCTGCTGCTTTGAGCCCACCTTTCATAAGTTTGCCGGTCAGCTATGTGGGGGCTTGCAAGTTCATGTGGATGGCCCTTTTTACTATCACTCTGAATTTAGGCCCTATCGTCTTGCCGGACTTTTCCTTAAAGCGGTTCGCGGGACTTATCCAGAGTTTGATCTCTGGCGCCAGCCCCCTTACGAGTATGAGGAAAAGCTGCTGCCCATTGATATTCTCTCGGGCAGCTCCCTGTTGCGGGAGTGGGTAGAAGATGACAGGGCTTCCCTTGAGGACTGGAATCAAGAACTGCTTCGTGACGAAAGGGAGTGGCAAAAGGAGAGGGAGCCTTTTCTTCTCTATTAATTGGGGGGGAGAGTTTTGAGCTTGGCCTTCAGATTGCGATTGGCCCGACTCACTTTCAGCTTTTGTCCCTTCTCAAAATCACTTAGGGCTTTTTTGAGTCGTCGATCTTTTAATGCCAAAATTCGCAGTGCCAAAAGGCCGGCATTGTAGGAGTTGTCTACGGCCACAGTGGCCACGGGCACTCCTTTGGGCATTTGCAAAATGGAGAGAAGGGAGTCCAGGCCCTCCAGCTTTCCCACAGTGACCGGCACCCCAATCACCGGAAGAGAGGTGAGGGAGGCCACCATTCCCGGGAGATGGGCGGCCCCACCGGCTCCAGCAATGATGATCTGCAGGCCCCGTTTTTCAGCCTGCAGGGCATAGCTTTGCATCATCTTGGGTGTGCGGTGGGCGGAGACCACCTTGACCTCGGTGGGCACTTTAAATCCCTCTAGGGCTCTAAGCGCCCCCTCCATGACGGGCCAATCTGAGTCACTGCCCATAATAATGGCCACTAGGGGTTGGGTTTGAGAAGCTTTAGTCACAGTTGAAAGTCCTTTCTGACCTTGAACAGGCGGTTGAGGGCTCTTTGCGCCGAGCGGCCTCCCGCATTGATATGTCCCATCTTGCGTCCCGGTCGATTTTCGGTTTTTCCGTACCAGTGCAACGAAATATCTTGTGGAAGAGGCTTCCAGCTTGGAGCTTGTCGGCTTTGGCCTAGGAGGTTGAGCATGGCAAATCCAGGGTAGAGGCTCTGAGGGCGATTCAGCTCCCAGTTGAGAAGGGCTCGCCAGTGAGCTGAGAATTGATCCAAAGTTAAGGCATTGAGGGAGTAGTGGGCGGAATTGTGCACTCGAGGGGCAATTTCATTGATCATAAGGGATCCTTGGACTTCAAAGAGTTCAAAGGCCATCACCCCAACATAATCTATAGAGTCCAAGAAGCGGGCAATACCCCTTTTGAGAGATTGAAGGGCCTGGGGCCTCTTAGGGGGCATAGGTCCCCTGACCCAAAGGCAGCGTTTATCCACTTGGTGGCTTTCCACCAAGGGAAAGTGTTGAACCTGCCCTCTTACATTGCGCACTGAGAGTAGGGCCAATTCACGATCAAAGGGGACCCAGCTTTCTGCAATCAGTCCGGGATCGGAAAAGACAGGGGCGGGGATAGATTGCAAATCTCTAGCCTTTTTTATGGCAAAGGTTCCATAGCCATCGTAGCCAAAGAGGCGTTTTTTTAAAATCATTCGGCCGCCGAACTCTTTCAGGGCCTCAGCGGCTTGCTCTCGGCTCTGTGGACTTTCAAAGGGGGCCGTGGGCAATTTGTGTTGGAGCAAAAGATTTTTTTGGGAAAGGCGATCCTGGAGTTGAATCATTAGTTCAGGTTTAGGGCTCAGCTTGCGGCGCAAAGAGGGGCTCAGAGAGTTGAGGCTTGATGCCCTGACAAACTCGCTCTCAAAAGTGGCCACATCCACCTGCTGTAAAAATTGTTTAAGATCTTCAGGTCTTGCTGAGTCCCCCTGCTGCCAGCGGCCGCAAACCTGGGCGGCTGGGTCTTGAGCCGAGGGGCTGAGGACTGAAACCTCCAGTCCCATTTCGTGCCCTTTGAGGGCCAGCATCCGCGCCAGCTGTCCCCCGCCAAGGAGCCCCACCTTGATGGGGCCACTGCGGCGGCTCCTCTTTGCGGAGCCGCTGTTATGGCCCATCTTTTCCGAGCCCCTGTGACGGCCCATCTCTGCGGAGCCGCTGTGGCTGCTCCTCATGAGGTCTCAGCCCCACTTAAAAGCTGATCAAGTAGACCCTTTGATTCCAGCTCAGCCAGCTCGGTAAAGCCTCCCACAAAGTGGTCGCCAATAAAAATTTGCGGAATGGTGCGATGGCCAGTTTTCTCGCGCAGAGCAATAAGCTCTTCCGGCTGATCGTCGAGAAGGATCTCTTCAAAGGGGACATTCTTTTGTTGGAGTAGCCTTTTGGCGCGAACACAAAAGGGACAGTAGCTGCCGCTGTAGACGATGACTTTTTTCATAATGAGGAGCATCATAGGGGGCTGGGCCAAGCTATGTCAAATCAGCAAAGGGTGAAATTGGCTTGAAAAATGGTCTATGAGGAGAGTTGCGGAAGGTTGTGGAATGGTTGCCGACTGTGATCGGGCGCAGAAAGGGCCGGGTGGGCGCAGAAAATGTCTTGTTGGGTGCAGAAAAAGTCTGGTCCGCCGTAGATGAGCTAAAAGATAGCGCAATGGCCGTAAGCTGAGCTAAAAAACCCTCTTGTTGGAGAGGAAAGCTTCGGCTATCCCTTTTTTAATATGATTGATGCTGAAAAAATGGGCGCCCCCCTTTCTCATAGTCCTGGTGAGGCCTCCGTCCCTAGTTCTGACCCTGACCCTGACCCTGGCTCTGGCTCTGGCTCTGGCTCTGGCTCTGGCTCTGGCTCTGGCTCTGGCTCTGGCTCTGAAGGGAGTGGGGGCTCTGGCCCACTGTCAATGTCG
>SKLV01000133.1 GCA_007121385.1 Bdellovibrionales bacterium | reverse complement strand
CAGCGACCTAGGAGGCCGCGACCTTTTCGGCTTCAGCCAGGCTGACGCTCACCATTTTAGACACCCCTTTTTCCTCCATGGTGACCCCATAGAGCTTATTGTTGACCTTCATGGTGTACTTATTGTGAGTGACCACAATCATCTGCGAGCGCTTGGCCATCTCTTTGACCAGGTCATTGAACCTAAACACATTGGCGTCGTCCAGGGGAGCGTCCACCTCGTCGAGTAGACAAAAGGGTGAGGGCTTGACCAAAAAGATGGAAAAGATCAATGAAACGGCAGTCAGGGCCTTTTCACCTCCGGACAACAGGCTGACACTCTGGAGCTTTTTACCTGGGGGCTTGGCCACGATGTCCACTCCCATTTCATCCTTCTCTGGATCTTCCACCAGAATCAAATGGGCTTCACCACCACCAAAAAGGACTGGGAAGACCTTGATAAAGCGCTCATTGACCTGCTCAAAAGTCTCTTTAAAGCGCTTGGAACAGATGCGGTTGATGCGATCGATCACCTTGCGCAACTGCTCCTTGGCCTCGGTCAGGTCCTGGTACTGCTGACTGAGGAATTGATAGCGTTCCACCAGCTCATCGTACTCCTGAATGGCCGAAAGGTTAACCTCACCGATGCGGGCCAGTTTTGCCCTCAGTTCCGCCACCTCTTTTTCCGTCTGCTCAAAGTCGCCCTCCAGTGAGCGGTAGCGCTCGGCCACCTCGCTCAAGTTCAACATATAGCGCTCATTGATCTGATCCAGCAGATACTGCTCCTTCATACGGATCTGCTCCAGCCGCAATTGAGCTGCATTCATCTGGGACTTGTGCTCGTTGATCCCATGCAGAGCCTTGGAGACTTTGGACTCCAACTCCCGGTGAGCAGCCAACTCCTGCTCATACTGGTCGCGGATTTCGGCCACAGCCTTTTTGGCCTCTTGGCTCTGGTGGATCTGACTCTCCAGCTCCACCCGCTTTTCCTCAATCAGAACCTGGTTGGAGGAGAGAGACTCCGTGCTCTTTTGCGACTCCTCAGACATCTGACTGAGCTGCTGATTGATCTCGGACAAAGAGCGTTCCAGCATCTCCACCTGATGACTTAAGCCCTGAAGCTCCTGCTTTTTTGCCGCAGCCGTCACTTGCAGATCCGTCACTTCTCTCTGCAACTGATCCACTCCCTGTTTAGAGGCCTTAAACTCCTCATCCAAAGCGGACACCGAAGCCTCCAACTTGACCTTCTTTTCCTTGATCTCGCTCAAACGCTCGCTGAGCTCCTCTGTCTCAGTCCTGAGCCGTTGCTCCTGAGCCTCCAACTTTTCCACTTCGGCCTTTTGTCTCTCAATGGCCTTGGTGGAATTGTTGAGTTCGACCTCAGCCCGCTCCAAATCCCGCTTGAGAGTGCTGAGTAAAAACTCTTTCTCACCTTTTTCTTGACGGGCTCGCTCTAGATCTTCGCTCACCGCCTTAATCTGGCCCTCCAGTTTTTTGAGAGCCGCCTGAGCTAAAGACAATTTTCCAGCCCACTCCTCGCGCTTTTGTGAAAGCTCCTTAATCTCGCGGCGCCGCTTAAGAACTCCACTCTCCGCACTTTCTGAACTGCCTCCTGTGAGCACTCCATCAGCTGACAGAGTGTCCCCCTCCACCGTGACAAAACTGCGCCCTGGGTACTGAGCCCGCAAACTTAAAGCCGTACGGATGGAGTCCACCACCACCACATCTTTAAGAATGTAGCTCACTTGAGCCCTATGACTTTCAGGCACTTGTACAACATCTTTCAACAGAGCCTTAACCCCCTCTTCAGACTTGAGCGCCTGTGATAGGGAGGCACCCTCCTCGGACTCGGCTCCCGCAGCTACAAGGTCGGCGGAGACAAAGCTGGAGCGTCCCTGTTTTTTTTCTTTCAAGTGATCCACAGCATCTAAAATTTGCTCGCGACTGGTACCCAAAAGCAATTGGAGCCTTTGCCCTAGGGCGGCCTCCATAGCCATCTCGTACTCGGCAGGCACTTCCACAAGTTCGGCCACCGGTTGAAACTCTGCAGCTTCCGCCCCCATTTGGGCTTCCTGCTGCTCCAAGCGCTGGCGCTGCCACATCATCACATTCTTCACACCCTCTTGGAAGCCCTCGAAGTTAGCATGAAGATTTTCAAGCCCATAAAGGCGACTGGAAACCTCATTCAAGGAATCCTTAAACTGCTCCACCTCTTGAGTTCGACTGGCGAACTGGGACTTTAAGGTCTCCAAGTTGGACTCAAAGCTGTCCACATCTTTCATAATATCCAGTTGGAGCTGACGCTCTTTTTCCATCTCTGCAAAAAATTTATTGCGCCTTTGACTAAAGTCATTGTGCTGGTTCTCTAGATCCAATAAAACTTCCCGGGCCGAGTTCAGCCTCTCTTGCTGGTCCTGAGATTGGGACTCCAAGCCCATCAAACGAGCTTCCATATGGGACTCACTCTGAGCCAAAGTGAGCATCTCGCGGCGCTGAGAGGTGAGCTCCTCATCCACCTGCTGAATCCGACTTTGAATAGTCTGAAAGTGCTCTCTCTTTTCTTTGTGATTGGCTTCCGCCTCATCAGCGGAATGGCGCACTTGCTCCAAGCGCTGGCTTAATTGCTCCAGCTCTCGACTTAAAGCCCCTTTGCGGGCCTCATTTTGATTGAGAAGTGAGCCGGTCATCTCTTTATTGCGGCGAGCCTGCTCGATTTCAAAGCTCAGTTCACGGACATCAAACTCCAGCTTTTGCACTTGCTCCAAAAGCTGCTGGCTCAGGCGCTGCTTCTCTTCAACCTGCTTTTCCCTCTCCACTAAGTCCAACTTCCGCTTCTCTAAGTCAGACTCCCATTGACTCAAATCCGAAGAGGCCACGGCCTCCAGCTCCCGAGCCTCATAGAAGGTGGCCTCCGCCTGCACCGACTCCTCATTGAGCTTTAAATACTGTTGGGAGGAGAGCCAAAGCTCCTTTTCCTGCATCTCCGTCTTGATATTGCGGTAGCGTTCAGCGCGCTGAGCCTGTCTTTGTAAACTGTCCAACTGGCGTTTTTGCTCGCCAATGATATCCTGGAGTCGCACCAAATTTTGTTCTGTGCTCTGCAGCTTGCGCTGGGACTCTCTCTTTCTCACCTTAAACTTAGTGATGCCGGCGGCCTCTTCAATCAGCACCCTGCGATCTTCCGGCTTGGCGGTGATGATCTTACCGATGGCTCCCTGCTCGATAATGCTAAAACCCTTGGAGCCAGCCCCCGTGTCCATAAAAATTTCTTGAATATCTTTGAGGCGGGCGGGTTCTTTGTTGATCATATACTCCGACTCACCAGAGCGATGCAGTCGTCGGGTCACCATAACCTCTGAGTGGCGCATATACTTGGCGGGAAAGGCCCCTCCATCATTCTCCAAGGTCAAAGAGACTTCGGCCAGGCCCATGGGAGCATAGCCCTCAGCACCGGCAAAAATCACGTCTTCCATTGAGGAGCCGCGCAAATGCTTGGCAGACATCTCCCCCATCACCCACACCAGGGCATCCACAATATTGGATTTGCCACAGCCATTGGGCCCCACAATCCCGGTGATCCCCTCATCAAAGTGGATCACCGTCCGATCTTTAAAGGACTTAAAGCCTAAGATTTCTAGTTTTTTAATTCTCAATGCTTAACCTTCCGCTGCTGAATTGCGGTCTGAGCGGCTGCCAGTCTGGCAATGGGCACCCTAAAGGGAGAACAGCTGACATAGCTCAGACCCACACTGTGGAAGAACTCAATACTGGAGGGATCTCCTCCATGCTCTCCACAGACCCCAAGTTTAATATCTGGCCTTGTCTTTTGTCCTAATTCAACTGCTTTTTTTACCAACTGCCCCACTCCCTCCACATCGAGGCTGGCAAAGGGGTCAGCCGGCAAAAGTCCTTCTGAGACATAGCTGCCCAAAAACTTGCCCGCATCATCGCGGCTGAGTCCAAGAGTAGTTTGAGTCAAATCATTGGTCCCAAAGCTAAAAAAGTCCGCCTGCTGGGCAATTTGGTCTGCCACCAAACAGGCCCTGGGCAGCTCAATCATAGTGCCCACCAAATAGGCAAAATCCATCGAACTCTCGGCCTGCACAGCTTTGACTTCTTGCTCCACCAAAGTGCGCAGCCTCCTGAGCTCGGCCTCTGTGGCCACTAGGGGAATCATAATCTCCACCAAGACTTTATGGCCCTCTTTTTGCGCTAACAAGGCGGCCTCGGCAATGGCTCGGGCCTGCATTTGGTAGATTTCCGGATAGGTGATGGCCAACCGACAGCCCCTGTGCCCGAGCATGGGGTTCATCTCGGTCAAAGCCCTCACCTTATTGCGCAACTTTTCCTCAGTCCAGCCCAGGCGCTCGGCCAGCTCAGAGATATCCTGATCTGTATGGGGCAGAAACTCATGCAGTGGAGGATCCAAGAGGCGAATCGTGACGGGCAGAGATTCCATGGCGCGAAACAGTCCTAAAAAGTCTTGTCTTTGCATGGGCCCCAATTTCTCCAAGGACTCCTCTCTCTCGGCCCGATCCTCGGCCATAATCATAGCCCTGACCACATCAATCCGGTCGGCACCAAAAAACATATGCTCAGTTCGGCAAAGGCCAATGCCCTCGGCTCCAAACTCCCGAGCCACCGATGCATCTTGAGGGGTGTCCGCATTGGCTCTCACCCCCAGTCGACGATACTCGTCGGCCAAATTCATTAATCTTCCAAAGTTTTCATCCAACTCCGGCGGCAAAGTTTTGACCTCTCCCAAAAAGACTTCCCCCGTGGAGCCGTCTAAGGTGATTTGATCTCCCTCGGTCAATACATAGCCCCGGACCCTCATCTCCTTTTTTCCATAATCCACATCCACTTCCCCACATCCAGCCACACAGCATTTGCCCATACCTCGAGCCACCACAGCCGCATGAGAGGTCATGCCTCCGCGAGTGGTCAAAATTCCCTGGGAGCTCACCATGCCACTGATGTCCTCAGGAGAGGTCTCAATGCGCACTAAAATCACCTTTTCCCCGGACTGGGCCCACTCTACCGCCCGGTCAGAGTCAAAGACAATTTTTCCGGTGGCCCCCCCGGGGCTGGCGGGAAGGCCCTTAGCCAATTGGGTCTTTTCCGCCTTGGGGTCCAGGCGAGGGTGAAGGAGTTGATCCAAACTGTGCGGCTCTACTCGCAGCAGAGCCTCTTCGGCCGTGATCAAAGACTCATCCATCATCTCCATGGCAATACGAACCGCCGCTTTGGCCGTGCGTTTGCCATTGCGAGTTTGCAGCATCCAGAGCTTGCCCTTTTCTATGGTGAACTCAATATCCTGCATATCCCGGTAGTGCTTTTCCAATTTTTGATAGATCTCCACCAGCTCCTGGTAGGCCTTGGGCATCAGCTCCTCCAACGACTTTTCGCCCCCTGCCCGACTCACCGGATAGGGGGTTCTTAGGCCGGCCACCACATCCTCACCTTGAGCATTGGGCAAAAACTCTCCATAAAAAGAGCGCTCCCCCGTGGAGGGGTTGCGGGTGAAGGCCACTCCTGTGGCACAGTCCTCTCCCATATTGCCAAAGACCATGGACTGGATGTTAACGGCTGTTCCCCAATGATCGGGATAGCCATGAATTTCCCTATAGGTGACAGCCCGAGCGGTGTTCCAACTGCGGAAGACGGCGGCGATAGCTCCCCACAGCTGCTCTTTTACATCCGAGGGAAAGCTCTTCCCCGTACTCTCTTGCACCTGCTTCTTAAAGGCTTGAACCAAAGCTTTAAGGTCCTCCACCGCCAAATCACTGTCTTCCTTAAGCCCTTTACTGTGCTTGAGGTCCTCCAAGGTCACCTCAAGGAGAGAGTGATTCATGCCCATCACCACATTGGAGTACATCTGCACAAAGCGCCTATAGGAGTCCCAGGCAAAACGGGGCTGGCCCGACACCTGAGCCAAGCCCTCCACGGTCTGGTCATTGAGTCCCAAATTTAAAATGGTGTCCATCATACCGGGCATACTGGCTCGGGAGCCGGAGCGCACCGACACCAAGAGGGGATTTGCGGGGTCGCCAAAACCCTTGCCAATTAATTTTTCCACTCGGGCCATGGCCTGCTCCACCTCACTTTTAAGCTCTTCGGGCAAGGCCTCACCGCGAGCGTAAAAGACCTGACAGAGTTCGGTGGAGATGGTGAAACCCGGGGGTACTGGTAAACCTAAAGAGGTCATCTCAGCCAAATTAGCCCCTTTTCCTCCCAAAACCTCCTTCATACCTCCATGGCCATCGGTTTTTTCGGCGGAAAAAAAGTAAACCATCGTCTTGGGCAAATCTATGCTCAGCCCAGATATTGTTTCCATGTCCTTATTCTCCATTCTCACTTTGCCTATCTCCATTGCCCCTTCCTTCCCCAGACTAGCTTCACCAGTTTTCCAATTGATCGAAAATATAGCTCTGTAACTGCTCTATAGAAACTCGCTCCTGGGCCATGCTGTCCCGATGACGAACTGTGACCTTTTGGTCCTCTAGGCTGTCAAAATCCACAGTCACACAAAGAGGAGTCCCCACTTCATCTTGACGACGATAGCGCTTACCAATGGAGGCCGCCTCGTCGTAGTCCACCTCCCAGTGACGCAGAGCCTGATCTCGCAACTGGCCCGCCAACTCCTGTAACTCGGGCTTTTTGGAGAGAGGCAAGAAGGCCACCTTGATAGGAGCCAACTCTGGCCTCAGCCCCAGAACCACTCGGTTGTCGTTGTCCGGCTCCTCCCGATAGGCATCACAGAGAAGAGCCAGGGCCAGGCGGTCACAGCCCACGGCTGTTTCAATCACATAGGGCACAAATTTTTCTTTGCTGGACTCTTCAAAGTACTCCAATTTTTTGCCGCTGAACTTTTGGTGCTGGCTGAGATCAAAGTCCGAGCGGTTGTGGACCCCCTCCAACTCCTGCCAACCAAACGGAAACTCATACTGCACATCAAAAGCGGCTTTGGCGTAGTGGGCCAGTTCCCCGGGACCATGCTCCTTGTAGCGGAGCTTCTGCGGATTGAGGCCCAGTTTTCCATAGTAGCTCCACCGCGCCTCCTTCCAGTGCTCAAACCAATCTTCATCACTGCCTGGCTTAACAAAGTACTGCATCTCCATCTGTTCGAACTCTCTGGTGCGAAAGGTGAAGTTGCCCGGAGTGATCTCATTGCGAAAGGACTTGCCGATCTGGGCAATTCCAAAGGGTATTTTCTTGCGGGTGGATGTGGCCACATTCTCAAAGTTGACAAAAATGCCCTGAGCTGTCTCGGGCCGCAGGTAAACAATGGCCCCCTCGTTGTCCACTGGCCCCATATGAGTCTTAAACATCAAGTTAAAACTTCTGGACTCGGTCACATCCGTCGAGCCACATTTGGGACAGGTGACTTTTCCATCCACCAAGGCGGTGTCTTCGCGAAAGCGGTTTTTGCAGGATCTGCAGTCCACCAGAGGATCGGAAAAGCCATCCACATGGCCCGAGGCCTTCCACACTGTGGGGTGCATGAGAATGGCCGCATCCAGCCCCACAATATCTGGTCGGCGGGTCATCTCCTTCCACCAGCTCATTTTTACATTGAACTTAAACTGGGCACCCAAAGGCCCATAGTCCCAACAGGAATTGAGGCCTCCATAGATTTCGCTACTTTGAAAAATAAAGCCGCGGCGTTTACATAATGAGACCATTGTGGCCAAATCTTGGAGTGGCTGAAAACTGGAAGAAGAGGCAGATAACATGGGCACCTCAGAACCTGGGGTTAATAAATATGATCTGAGGTATCACTGAGTTTGTAAAAGAGTCAATGAAGGGGAGAGGGGCGAAAGGCCCCTCCCTGCGGAATCGGCGCGTTAGCCGTCTTTTTTAATTTTGCTCGGCCTTGCAGCTATAGGAAAAGATGTACTCCCCATCCTCAAGGCCCTGTTCCAAGGTGACATTGCGACCATTGATCGTGAAATCCTGACGCACCACCTGGTTGCCGGAGTCGTAGATGGTCAAGTTGGGGCGACCATCTCCAGTGGTGTCTTGGGGCTCACAGTCCAGGCGCACAGACTGAACCAGAAGGCGACTCAGTCGACCTATGCTAGACAGCTGCTGAGCATAGTTGTCAGCACAGACGCTTCCCACTGCTCCCCCAGTCATCTGACTGAGAGCTAAGTAGCTGTGACCAGGGAAGGCTCCCCCCTCACAGGCTTGGCCAGGAGGAAAGATAATGGAGTTATAGATAAAGCGCTTGTTGTCGCCAAACTCCTTCGTCACCAACTTGAGAAGATTGTGGGGGTCGCTCTTTTGCGGGTCCTGGCCCCGACACTCCCTATGACCTCGGCTGCACTCGTCCTCGTCAGAGATCAAAACCACCGAAAGGGCAGCATGCTCACGGAAGAAACTGGCCTGATCCACTTCGCTGGATCTTCTCTCAATGGCTCTATAAGTGTTGTAAATCCCTCGCTCGTCCCCACTGCCATCAATACCCATTTGAATGGCCTGACCCAGCTGACCTTCCGCCTCCCGCAGGTTTCTTACTTCAGAGGCCCTCAAAACACTGGGCCCTCTGTCGCTGTCGAACTGACGAAACTGCCCGTCCCCCCACTTCGCTCCCGGCCGGGGATCGGTGGAGGTCACTGCGATATGGTAGTTGAGCCCCTGCACATGGGCCATAAAGCCCTCGATGCGAGTGGCCATGTTGTGTTGAAAGGGCCGCATAGACCCCGAGTTGTCCACCACAAAGAGAATATCTATGTCCCTGGCCCCCTTGGCCTCCACCTCCACTCTCTGAAACTTGCGCAGCAAACCGGGATCCTGAGGCTGATTCAGGCCGGCATCGGGATCCTGACCGAGGTCGTCCCCCAAAGAGCCTTCAGGAGCCTCCAGCCCCAAAGGGCGCTCCCCAGGAGCAAACTCGACACCCTGCCCACAGTGGGTGAGAAATGGCGCCAACACGAGAATGATTACGGCACCCCACTTACGTGTGAAAACGTGAGAACTCATACTTCCCCCTATTTTTAAGGACTCAGTGCGGATAGACAGAGACAAGGCTCTACCCAGCCAACCTGTCCTTAAAATATATTTTTTAGAAACCCTTAAACCCGGTCAGCCCCCTTAAGACTGACCAACCCTATTCCAGTCTGAGGCTGCAAATTCCAGTCCAGCCACTGCGCATTAGATGCCGGGTTTTTTTCCGGGTTTTTGCCTAGGTCCTGAATTCTCCAAAAACTTTGACAGTTCTAAGAAATTTTACTGACTCTGCCTGATGGCCCGTAGAGCTGTGTCAAAGAAGTCCCGAGAGCTGGGATCGGAATCTTTACACGAAGCGTTATAAGCTCTTTCCACCTCTTCCCAAGAGGCGCCCGCAGGCAAACCAAAGACTTCATAGGCATCCCAGGAATGCCCATTGTAGTTGAATATCACATTGAGACTCTTGGCCTTGCGCAACTCAATTCCCTCTCCATCCTGGCCTAAGCTCAGGAGCTCGGAGGCTTTGGGGGACTTGGAGAAGTTTAACCTCACCCCCTGGCCTTTGGGACGCCAAAGCATATAGACCGCCAAAAGAGCCAAAACCACCGCATTGACGACAAAAAAATTCTCAATCACCCATTCCACCGACCCATTATTTCAATTTTGTGCTAAGAAGTCGAGTCAACAAACAGAGAGAATAAAAAGGAGTCCCTATTATGAGTCAAAACCCTTTTGATCGGCAAGCGCCTATTCCTGGCATTAAACATATTTTAGTTGTAGGATCGGGAAAAGGGGGAGTGGGTAAAAGCACAGTGGCAGTGAATCTGGCCATGGCCTTAAAGAAGTCCGGGCACCAAGTGGGACTTATGGACGCCGACATTTACGGCCCCAGTCTGCCGCGGATGATGGGGGCTCTCCAGCAAAAACCGGAAGTAAATGAAAAGGGACAAATTCAGCCCCTACTGCGCCATGGGCTCAAGCTGATGAGTATGGGTTTTATGGTGGACGAAGGAGCCGCTGTGGTGTGGAGAGGCCCCATGTTGTTTAAGGCCATGGATCAGTTTTTTCGGGATGTGGCCTGGGGAGAATTGGACTATCTGGTGATTGATCTGCCACCTGGAACGGGAGATGTGGCCCTGACCGTGGCGCAAAAAGTGCCCGTCTCGGGAGCCATTGTCGTTTGCACTCCGCAAAACATGGCCTTGATCGATGCCAAAAAAGCGATGGATATGTTTGAGCGACTGCGCATTCCCATTTTAGGCGTAGTGGAGAATATGTCCTACTTTGTAAACCCGGAAAACCAGGAGAGAATTCAGCTCTTTCCCCAGGGAGATCTGAACAACTACCTGAAGGCTAAAAACTTTACCAAATTGGCCGAAGTTCCCTTTCACCCCCACGTGGCTCTTAGCTCGGAGGCTGGAGTCCCTATGGTGGAAAGCCAGCCGGACAGCCCAGAGGCTCTGGCCTTTCAGAAGCTGGCTCAAGAGGTGGGGGTAAAGGCTATTGATTGGTCTGCGGAATCACCAGCTCCGCTCCAGCCATAATGCGGGAGCGATTGTTGATCTCATTGGCTGCAGCCAAACTCTGAGTGGTCACATTGTAGCGGCGGGCAATTTGCGATAGGGTTTCTCCCCGACGCACCCTGTGCACAGTGGCCCGACTTCCAGGAATTTGGAGGCGCTGACCCACTCGAATTACAGATCTGGACTGAATTCCATTGACCCGGCTCAGCTCCTGCACAGTGGTGTTGTGACGGCGAGCAATTGAGGTGAGATTCTCACCTCTGCGGACAATGTGGTAGCTGCTGCCCTCGACCACTCCCTCACGAATTTTAAGACGGTCACCCACTCTTAATATCGAGCGAGTGGATAAATTGTTCAGGCGCAAGAGTTCATTCACTGAAACTCCATAGCGTCGAGCAATGACCGTTAAGTTCTCCCCTCGACGCACTTGATGATAGACAGGCCCTGCCGAGGCCGTGGCAACATGCCCCCCCCGGGAAGCAGCTGCTGGCTGAGCTCTCTGACTGGTGCTGGCCACCTGAGAAGCGGGAACTACAGCTCCACCGCGGACAGGCACTCTTAGGCGCTGCCCCACACGAATCATATTGCGCTGCCCCAGGTTGTTCAAACGGCGTAAAGTGGCCACATTGGTCCGATAGCGACGGGCAATGTGGGAGAGAGTATCTCCTCTTCGCACCCTATACATCTCATAATCACTGTGCACCACTCTGGGAGCTTCAGAGAAACTCTGAGGTACGGCTGCGAGAGCCGCCTGCACTTGCCCCTGGGGAACTCGCAAAAAGGTCTCTCGATCTGAAGAAATGGGGACATAGTCCCCCCTGTACATAGGATTTAAAGACCTCAGCTCCTGATACTCCACAGCCATATTCTGGGCCAAAGTGCGCAGGCTGATGGGCTGCTCCAACTTAAAAGTCTCATAGGCTATAGGAGCCTGATACTCCACATCTACAAAGCCGTACTTGGCCGGGTCCTTAGCAATCATAGCCGCAGCTATGTACTTTGGCACATAGTTCTTAGTTTCCCGGGGCAAGCGAGACACTCGGGCCAACTCCCAAAAGTCACGAGTGCGGTGATGGAGCAACAGCCTCTGGACTCGATTCTCACCGGTGTTGTAGCCCGCCATGGCCAAGTGCCAGTCACCAAAGAGGCTGTACAGGGCACGAAAGTACTCTGCGGCTGCTCGGGTGGACAAAACCGGATCCCGCCGCTCATCCACATGTCCATCAATTCGCAAACCATAGCGGACAGCTGTGCCGCGAATAAACTGCCAGTAGCCCACCGCCGAAGCATGAGAGTAGGCTGTCGGGCTAAAACCTGACTCAATGAGAGCAATATAGAACAAATCCTCAGGCAAGCTATACTCACGCAAAATACTCTGCATCAGTGGGCGATAGCGAGAGGCCCGAGACAAGTAAACCCTCATATGTCGCGCTCCGCGCCCCTGAAAATAATCAAGCCAGCGCTGCACATCCCGATTGTAGTCCAAGCGAATGGGTGAAAAAGTGCTTTCATAGGGCTGCTGCTGCAGAACTTCAATCACTGCCGAGGAGGCCTCACGGCCATCAAGGACCACCGTGGCCAACTCAGTTTCCTGATCTGTAGGCTGTTCAGTAAAGTAAGCTGTACGTTGAAAAGTGCTACAAGCTGAAAACCACAGAGCTGAAAAAGCCAAGACCAAAAGACGAAGTCGGCGCATGAATCCCTCCTCAGGTGGACACTTAAATGCTAACTTAATCCCATTTTTCCAGCAACCGCAAGCCGATCCGGAAGCGGTGCCGACAAAAATAGCCCCAACACTGACTCGGAACTAGACAAATGTTCAGTCTCAACTCAGCAAGCTCTGCCCCTGCATTATGGGTTATGCCGATTCCAACTCATTCTCAGCCTCAGTCAGCTCAAGGACTCGCAAGAGTGTGGACTCGGTTTTTTCCAAAATTGCGTTGAGGGCATCTGCGTTCTTAAGTTCTCCCACCACCTTTTCCGGAGCAAAGCTCAGAGTGGCCAGTTGCTCGGACAAATGCACCAGAGCCTCCCCCATTTCACGACGCAAACTGGGAGGCCCTTTAGTCAGAACTCGGGAAATCTCCTGACTGGCTCCTCCCTGGCCGCAGACTTCACCCAAAATTTGATCCAGGAGGTTGGACATTTTGACGGCCGCTCCTCGCCATTGGCCTCTTGCCACCAAGTCCTTGGCCATCTGCATGCGCAAGAGCACGATTTTCTTTAGGTTCTTTTTTCTTCGACGCCAGGCCCACTCCACTCGGCTTCTCCAGACCAAAAGAGCAAAAACACCTAGATAAACTCCAGCCCAAACCCAAAGCCTCCCCGGCTCTGCCCCAATGGAGGTGGCCCGCCACTGTAAGAGGAGCTCAGGAGGCCTGAGTTCTCTGCCCCAAGACCCAGCCCCTCCCCCATCAATAAAAATCTTGGTCACAGCCTGGTCACTCCCTCCCTCCTGAGAACCCTCCACTGTCAACTGCAAAGCTGAACTCCCAAAGCTGTAGTACTCACTCCGCTCAGGGTGAAAGGCCGACATCGTAATTTCGGGGAGAGTCCACTCCCCTGCCTGACGGGGAATTAAAAGAAGCTCAAAGACTTTAAAGGAACGGCCATCGCGAAAAAATTCAGAGTCATGTTTGCTGTCATAGAGTTCCAAATGCCCAGGCAAATCCAGAGGAGGCAAATCAATCAATTTGGCATTGCCCCGGCCCGCCACTCGAATCGTAAGAACAACAGGCTCATTGACCTTCACTTGCTGGCGATCCAATTGCGCTTCCAACTCAAACTCTCCCACAGCTCCCGAGAAGTCTCGTGGTCTGCCCTCTGTGGGCAGGGCCTTGACTCGAATGGGGACAGGTTGGCTCGCCTTAGTGTACTGATAGGGCCTTCCCAGACCAAAGTCTCCCGGCATGACCACTGTGCAGCGAGCTTTGTAGGAGTCCACCTCAAAAACTCCTTCAGACATAGGGAATAGAGCATAGGTGGCCAATAGGGCTCGACGATAGGGCACCCCATTGACAACTTTTTGTTCAAAGTTCAAACGAGTGGCCATCTCGATGTCCTCTTTCCAAAACCCATGGACACTGGGGTACTCAAGGGTGTCGATCTCACGAATGTGGCCCCGGGTGTAAAGATACCAACTGGCTGTGACCTGCTCCCCAACATAGGCCTCCGTTTTATCCACCTCCACCTGAATAAAAAAGGCCTCATCCGGATTGATGGGCTGGGAGCGGAACCCCGATCCCCCAGGAGGGCGCATAAACTGACCCAACAGCTCTTCCATTTCGCGAAAAGCATCTGCAAAAGGGTCTTGCCGGGGCTGGGCTTGGGCTGGTGGCGAAGGTGGGCGGGGAGGAGAGCTCCCCGGCCTTTGCGGCCCGACTTGGACAGTGACAGTGGGAGTGCGGTAACTCTGACCATTGACCACCACCTCGGCCGATCCCACACTCACTGCACCCTCTCGCTGAGTGATGAAGAGATAGTTGAAGCTGCGCACCTGCTCCACTTGAAACTGCCCCCCAGAGTAGCTGCTGCGGGTCTCTGAGGACTGCCAAGAATTAATGAGCTCCAACCCAGTGATGTCCGGCAGACGAGGCTCTCGGATCTCCACCGATTCCGTCGAAGCCACACGAATACTATAGGTAAAGCTGTCTCCCAGAGACATACGACTGCGATCCGCCTGGGCCGTCACCTGCACTGCAGTGGCTCCTTCAGCAGTCTGAAACAAAAGCAGAAAAGAAAGACAAAGCGCTTGGAACGCCCCCCAGGAAAAATAGACGTTTTTTTTTCGGAAGTTCATTACCCGCTCACCAATCCTTTTCCAAAGGAACATCTCTTCCTCCTTGACTCAACTCTTTAGCCCGAATGGCCTGCTCTTGAGCTTTGAGTTCTTCCATAATTCTGCGCACATCATCGGGAGTGAGTCTTTCACTTTCAAAAGTCTGATTGGGCTGAGAGTCTTGATAATTCTGACTTTGATTCTCTCCACTGTCTTGCTCCTCATCGCCCTCCCCATCTTCACTGTCACCCTGCCCCTCTTGAGGATCACCCTCCCCATCTCCTTGACTCTCTCCCTCCACCATCTGCCACAAGAGCTCAATATTCTGTTTGACCTCCAAAGAGTTTGGCTCCAGCTGCAAAGCCTTTTGGTAGGCCTCTAAGGCTCCAGCAACACTTCCCGCTGCCGTGCGAGCCAAGGCCAAGTTAAACAGGGCCTGAAAACGCTTGTCCGGACTCTCTTCAAAGAGCTCAGCGGCCGCCAAAAATTCTCCTGCGGCCCGCAAGTAGTCCTCTTGAGCCAAATAAACTAAGCCGAGATTCATTCTCAATTCAAAAGAAAAGGGCTCCTCAGCCAGCCCCTGCAAGAGGAGCTCACGGGACTTATGCGTGTCCTTGCCCAAAAGACCTTGAAGTGCCTGATTGTTTTTTTGCACCAAGGAGGGCGAGTGGGCCCAAGCTGAAAAGCCGGCCACCCCGCTACTGAAAAGAAACAAAGAAAAAGTCAGAAAAAGACCCGAGTTCCGCCTGGTCATGACTCCCCCACCTCAAAGCGTCCCCGCCACCGGCGCGAGCCTGTTTTGCGCTCTCCCAAAGCCAATTCCACAGCGGCTAAGAGCAGGGCAAAAACCAAGATTATTTGATATCTCTCCTCCCAGTCTAAGGCCTGAGCGGAGGCGAATTGAGTTTGCTCCAAAGACTTTAAATCCGCCCGCAAACGGCTCATCGCATCTCCCCCAAAGGTGAGATGATAGTAGGCCCCCTGACCTTCCCGAGCCAAGGCCTGAAGGGCCTCAGGCCGCGCGGTGCTGACCACCACCTGACCTTGACTGTCGCGATGATGGCCCCGCAGCTGACCGCGACGATCCCGCAGAGGAATAGGCCCCCCTTTTTCAGTGCCCACTCCAAGGGTGAATAGGCGAATGCCTTCACTGGCCATTTGCCTGGCTAAATTCAGGGCCTCAGCTTCGTGATCCTCTCCATCCGAAACCATCACCACCACTCGGGTGACCACCGACTGAGCTTGATCTCTCTCTTGACTTCGCTGAAAGGCCTCATAGGCCTCAGAGAGAGCGGCAAAAAAGTTGGTCCCCTGAGTGGTCACTGACTCAGGACCAAGGGGTTCTATATACATTTTTAAAGCGCCAAAGTCCGAAGTGAGGGGAGCCAAAGTGATCGCTGAGCCGGCAAAGGCCACCAAGCCCATACGATCCCCAGAGCTCATATCCAAAAAGCGGGACAGCTCCCGCTTGGCCAACTCCAGGCGGCTGGGACGGACATCTTCGGCCAGCATACTCCTGGACAGATCCAACAGCAGCATGACTTCAATGCCCTCGCTTCGAATCTCCTGCTGCTGGTCACCCAGCTGGGGTCGAGCCAAAGCCAAAATAAGAAGTGCCAAAGCCAAAGCCTCAAGTCCCCTTTTGAGCCTTCGCCGAGGCCCGTGCACGGAGGCCGTTAAAAAGGGCAGAAGGCGGGGGCTTAAACTGCGCTGAAGTCTTTGACTTTGCCAGCGAAGAACCAGCCAGCCTAAAAGCAGTCCCAAAGGCAATAGGGCCAAAAGAGTGAGAGCCTCAGGAGAGGCCCAGCGAAAATGGCTCATGGTCCCCTCCTTAGCCAACTCTGACCAAGAACCAAAGCCAAAGCGTAAAGGGCTGCGCCCCAAGCCAAATAGGGAGGAAAGAGCTCGGCATAGCGTGTGAACTCACTCACCTCCACTTTGCTTCTTTCCAATCGATCCACTTCTCTAAAGACTCCAGCCAGAGCATCGGTGGTGTTGGCGCGAAAAAAAGCTCCTCCTGTCTCATTGGCCATTCTCTTGAGTAGCTCTTCGTTAATTTGCGAGTAAATGGGACGATAGCGCTTCACTCTCTGGCCCCGGGCATCCTGCATATAGATAGGCAGTTGCGCCTGCCCATCCCGGCCAATCCCGACAGCGTGAATGCGCAGACCATAGCCCTTGGCCATTTCTAAGGCTGTGAGAGGGTCAATGGTCCCAGTGTTGTTTTCCCCATCAGTCAAAAATAAAATCACTCGGCTTTTGGCTGTGGAGTCCTTGAGTCGGGCCACGGCTGTGGCCAAGCCCATTCCAATTGCTGTGCCCATCTTAATATTTCGAGTGATGACCATATCCTCCACATTTTGCAGCAGGAGAGGATAGTCAAGGGTAAGAGGGACTCGAGTGTAGGCCTCTCCGGCAAAAACCACGAGGCCAATACGATCAGAGACCCGGCCAGCAATGAAATCTCGAATGAAAAGCTTGGCGGCTTCTAGGCGGTTCTCCGGCTCCATGTCCTCAATCAGCATGCTGTCCGAAATGTCCAAGACGATAACAATATCTATCCCCTCCACATTGCGCTGAACGGCCACATCTGCCCTTTGGGGGCGGGCCAAGGCCAAGATAACAAGACCTAAAGCCACAAGCTTCAACACTAGGGGCAAAGAGGCTAGACGGGCGCGCAGGCCGGGGCGAACCTGGGACAGGGGACCTAGAGCACTAAACTGCAAACTGGAGTGAAGTCGATGACGGCGGTGAACCAGCCAAATCGTCAATAGAAGAAGTAGTGGGAGGCCTAACCAAAGGGCCCAAGGACTGTGCCAACTCATTGTGGAGAAGTCCTCCCTCTCCCAGTAACCTGAGGCTTATTTTCTGAAAAAAGCCTTTCCAACTGATCCACCTCCTGACTGCAGAGCTGCATCAGCTGATCAAAGTCCTTGGGGTCAGGTTTTTCCAGACGAGAGGCCCGCTGCAGCTCCTGACTCAAGGCGCGCAAAGCTCCTCCCCTCTCACGAAAAGCCTTACGATTCTGCCGCTTAAGTTCTCTTAAGGTGGCTCCTAGACTCCAGCGGTGGGCCGGCACCAACATCCGGCGGGCCAAATAAGTCCAAAAAGACTCCCTCAACTCTGCAACGGCCTGTCCTGAAACCCTTCCCCTGCGGCGCAGGGCGCGTAGCTCCTTGTGAAAAAGAAGATAGGGACCAAGAGCCCGCCCCTGTTGCTCCAACTCCCGACGCCACTGTCGTCTTTGGCTCCACTTAAACCAACGCCAGAAAAACAGGGCCAAAAATAAACTGACCACAAGAGCCCAAGAGGCCCAATAACTCAAGGGCACAGCCAGCAAATAGGGGCCAAAGGGAGGATGGGGCTGGGGCATCTCCTGTTCTGTCCAAACACTTTGCACCTCCCAGGCCAAAGGCTCTAAGGACACCATCCGCCCCTGAGAGTCTCTCAAGACCAAGGATTCGGGCCGGTGACTTCCCGGCTTGTAGGCGGTGACCCACATCCGCACATGGGTCAACTCACTGTCGATAACCTCGAGAACATGAAGACTGTAGGTCTCCTCTGGCTGGGCAAAGACCAGCTGGGCGTCTTTCTGCAAAGCCTGTTCCAGGGGCTCGCCCCGACAGCTGAGCTCAAAAATGTCTCCCACTGTCCACTGGTCCAAATCCCGAGGAGACTCCGGTCGACTGTCGAGCCAATCACAGTACCAAGAGGGGGATCCTTCCATCTCCCTCATCTCCGGTTTCTCCGTTTAAAAAATCCAATGAGGGGGACCACAAAATCCTGATCGGTGCGCACATCAATGCGATCGACATGAGCCCGCAACAGCTGCTGCTCAAAGCTCTCCCACTGCCTGCTCAAAACCTCTTGGTAGTGCCGGCGAAAAGCTGATGAAGAGCTGTCCACGGTCATCACTTCTCCCGTCTCGGGATCGTGCAGATCCACCAGCCCCAGTGCCGGGATTTCCAGTTCCGCCGGATCTCTCACCAGAACGGCCACACAGTCATGGCGCTTGCCCATCATCCGCAAAGGGGCATCAAAGTCTCTATCCATAAAGTCACTAAATAAGAAAATATTTGACCGCTTTTTCAAGACTCCCAACAGATGCTCTAAGGCCGGAGTCAGATGGGTCCGCCGCGAACGGGGTTGAAAGTAATAGAGGTCACGCAAAATTCGGTGAACTTGCCCCACTCCCTTTTTGGGAGGGACATAGTGTTCCACCTGATCTGAAAACAGTAAAAGCCCCACAGGATCTTTGTTTTTATTGGCACTAAAGGCCAATAGGGCCGCAATATGGGTGATCACCTCTCCTTTAAGATAATCGCGAGAGCCAAAGTCTTGAGAGCCACTGACGTCCACAGCCAACATCAGAGTCATCTCCCGCTCTTCATCAAACTTCTTAATATAGGGCTTGCCTGTCCTGGCCATCAGTGGCCAGGAAATACTGCGCACATCATCCCCCGGAACATACTCACGAAATTCGGAAAAAGTCATACCCTGGCCCTTAAAAGCCGACTGATACTCTCCAGCGAAGAGGTTATTCACCATCTTCCGAGTGCTGATCTCCAGCAACTTGACCTTTTTGAGGATCTCGGGCGGCAAACTCAACTCAGGGCACCTCGATCTGGTTGAAGATATCCTGAATGATCTGATCGGCCGTGATCGACTCGGCCTCCGCCTCATAGCTCAAAATCAAACGATGACGGAGAACCGAGTAGGCGATCGCCTTAACATCATCGGCCGTGACATAGCCTCGAGCCCGCAAAAAGGCATGAGCCTTGGCGGCGCGAGTGAGGTTGATCGTGGCTCGCGGAGAGCCCCCCACCGACAGTAAGTTCTCCAACCTAGCCAGACCGTATTCTTGCGGCCTCCGGGTGGCCATCACAATTTCGACGATGTAGTTTTTAATTTTTTCATCCACATAAATTTCATTGATCCGGGATCGCGCCCGCATCAACTCCTCTCGCTCAATCACGGGCTGAATCTCTGGCAGGTCGTCCACCGACATTTTATTGAGGATTTCTAACTCTTCAGATTTTTGCGGATAAGTCACAACGATCTTAAACATAAAGCGATCCAGTTGAGCCTCTGGAAGAGGATAGGTCCCTTCCTGCTCCAAAGGGTTTTGCGTGGCCAAGACCAAAAAGGGCCTTTCTAGAGAGTAAGTGACATCGCCAATTGTCACCTGTTTCTCGGCCATGGCCTCGAGTAAGGCGCTTTGCACTTTGGCCGGAGCCCGGTTGATCTCAT
The DNA here is from genome assembly GCA_007121385.1 of Bdellovibrionales bacterium. Taxonomy (GTDB): domain Bacteria; phylum Bdellovibrionota; class Bdellovibrionia; order Bdellovibrionales; family UBA1609; genus SKYF01. The sequence continues at coordinate 11,462 of SKLV01000133.1, read as the reverse complement.
CAGCCAGTACAATATTGGTGAAGATCGGGCCTTTCTTCGGTGCAAACTCCCCAGTTTTGGGGTTAAAAATCATGGTTCCGATGAGGTCCGTGGGCAAAAGATCAGGAGTAAACTGAATGCGCTGAAAGCCTAAAGAAATCGATCGAGCCACTGAAGAGATAGTCAAGGTCTTGGCCAGACCCGGCACGCCCTCGAGCAGAACATGGCCACCGGTGAGGAGCCCCATTAAGATACCCTCAAGCATCTCCCTTTGCCCGACCACCACTTGATGGACCTCGGTCAGGGCCTTTTCCACAAACTGACTTTCTTTTTTGATCGCCTCATTGAGTGCCAGGATATCCACGTCCACAGTTGCAGTCCTCCTCCTGATGATTTATAAAGCTCAAGTATGGCACGAAATCACTTTTGCGCCTAGAAATTGCGACCCGCTTCCGAGGAGGCAGTATTTATGAGCGGCCCGACCAAAGCCTGGCTTTTTTTGTCCCTTCTTGCCGCAGCTATCCTCTACACGGGCCACTCCTGGGGAGGGCGACAGGGAGTTCTCTGGGCCCTACTGGTTGCCCTCGGTGTCAATACCCTCATTTACTTTTATTCAGAAGTTCGAATCCTCTCTCTTTTTCCCGGACGCAAACTCGAGGGACGAGACCCCTGGGGAGCTTTAGAGATCACCAAGAGTTTGTGTAAAAAAATGCGCTTGCCTCTGCCACAAATTCTGGTCTTACAAGACTCCTCTCCTCAGGCTCTGGCTTTGGGGCGCAGCTGGAACCACTCCACGATTGTGCTCACTCAGGGGCTCCTGGATCGCTTTTCTCGTCGTGAACTTAAGGCGATTTTAGCCTACCAACTGGCCTCCATTCGTCGCCAGGAGACCTTTGCCTTTGCGGTGGCTGCCGCCTTTGCTGATGCGATTCTCTCTGTGGCTCGGAGCTTGGACAAGGTCAGTCGACTCCTGCTCGGCACTCAAAAAGACCCCCGCTCTAAAAACCCAGGCCACTTCTTCAGCTGGCTGCTTTCCCCCCTCGCGGCGGGCCTCCTGCGCTTTTCCGTGGGACCTGGAAACTACTACGCCATCGATGCCCTGGCTTCAGAGATTTGTGAGGACCCAAAAGCTGTGGCTGAAGTGCTGTGGAAGTTGGAAAGTTTTGCCAAAACCATTCCCCTTTTGGCACCAGCTTCTCAGGCCCATATGTTTATGGTGAATCCCTTGACCAAAAGGGGCTGGAGTCGTTATTTTCACGTCCAGCCCGAGACCAAGCGCCGCATTGAGCGCCTTGTGGGTTACTACCCCATTTAACCGCCCCATTTCATTGATTTGGTGAATGGGACTGGGAGGAAGAAGCATGACAAACCCTACCACCGAAAATCAACCCCGCCTCGAAGCCAATTTTTCAGCTCTTGTGATTTCTTTGGCCTCGGCCGCTGTGATGGCCATGGGCTTTGAACCCCACCCTCAGACCCAGAAGGTGGAAAAGGATTTGAATTTGGCCCGCTTTAATATCGATATGCTGATTTTGGTTCGCAACAAAACTCAGGGCAACTTGGAGAGAAACGAACAAGAGCTCATCGACAATGTCATTAAGGACCTGCAACTCAAATACATTCAAGTGAGTTAGAAGAGGTGGTCTCATGGGTAACTTTGAAGCACGAGTAAAAAGAATGAATCGAGGCACTTTATTCACCGGGCTGACTCTCGCCCTTTTCGGCTGGGGATCAGTTCTCGCTCTATTTTTGTGGAACTCCCTATCAACTCCTCCTCCCTCCATCAGCTCTTTAGGAGGGGATCTTCTCCCCTCTCAGGAAACCTCCTGGCTACCCTCTTCGGAAGCTCGAACCACGGCTCCACGACTGCGCCTCTCAGACCCCCTTCCTGCCAATCTCTTTACCGAGCTGGCCCGAGTAACCAACCCGACGGTGGTGAATATCTCCACCTCCCAACAGCCCCGTCCAATGCGCCGCGATCCCCGTATGCCGCGAGATCCCTTTTTTGACTTTTTTGAACAGTTTATGCAGCCCTCAATGCCTCAGCGCCGCCCAGCCCAGGCTCTGGGTTCCGGCTTTATCATTCGCAAAGATGGCTTAATCATCACCAACAACCATGTGATTGACCGGGCCGATGTGATTCAGGTTCAGCTCAATGATCAGCGGGATGAGCTCTTTGAGGCTAAAGTGGTTGGCCGAGACGCAAGAACGGACATCGCCCTCATTAAAATTTCTGTACCCAGAGAACTCCCCGTGGCCCCCTTAGGCAACAGCTCCGATCTCCAAGTGGGAGAATGGGTGGCCGCCTTTGGTAACCCCTATGGACATGGCCACACCATGACCAAGGGGATTATCTCCGCCATAGGAAGAGAGATTGATGAGATCAACTTATTCCCATTTCTGCAAACGGATGCCAGTATCAACCCGGGCAACTCTGGAGGCCCCCTTGTTGATTCTCGAGGCCTGGTAATTGGAGTGAATACAGCCATTGATGCTCGCGCTCAGGGCATTGGCTTTGCCATTCCCATTGACTTTGTCAAAGACATACTGGAGCCCTTAGAAAGTGAGGGAAGAGTTCGCCGTGGCTTCTTGGGGGTGCAGATGACCCCAGTAACGGAAGACTCTGCTAAGGCCTACAACCTGCCACAGAAAGAAGGCGCCCTTGTGGTGCAGGTGGTTCCGGACTCTCCGGCGGCCAAAGCGGGCATTGAGGCCTACGACTTGATTGTGGAGTTCAATGGACGAACCGTTAGTAGCCCAAGTGACCTCACGCGGGCCGTGGCCGCCACAGCGGTCAACCAACGAGTGGAGATCAAGTTGATTCGCTCTGGGCAGACTCGTACTCTCAATGTCCGAGTGGGTGAGCACCCTCAAGAGGTGGCTGAGACTCCTGCCGCACCCGGCAGTAGCTATGAAGGCCAGAAAGCTCCTTTCGAGTTGGGATTTAAAGTGGCTGATCATTCGCGACGCCTCTCTCAGGAGTTGAATCTGCCCCGCCTGTCGGATCCTAAACCCATAGTGATTGAAGTGGAACCCAACTCGCCAGCCGCTCGCTCAGGGCTCTCAGTTGGAGATATCATCCTGGATGTGAATCGCACACCTGTGCGACGTGCGACGGATGTCTTGCGCCACCTCAAAAAAGATCAGCGCAATGGTCTGCGGATTCTTCGAGGCCAGAGAGTGATTCTCATCTTTATCTAACTGGTCTTTCAGTTCTGGGACACCTGTGAACCAGGGGAGATCCCAGATTTTGTAGAACTCCCAGACATTCACCCCGCCAAAGGCCCACTCCTGGGCCTTTTCCCTCAACCTTGTCTGCAAATAGCCGAAGAGTGGTGGGAGGAGAGCTTATGCTTCGGGAGATTCTCTACAAAAGGCAAAACACAAGAGGATTGAGTTCGAGCCCGCAGATGGCTTCAGCACAAGGTCCAGGGCCTCTGCAGGCCTTGACCCTTGGCCTAGCCCTAGGTTGGGCCACGGGTCCGAGCTGGGCTCAGGCCGCCCCCTCCACCGAGCCCCTCTCTTTTTTCTCCCAATCCCAGCAGTATGGATTGACTTTTGAATCTACTAGCCAATTCAATCAACCGGAATTTGACCTTGTCGACAGAGGCTCGCCCCAGCGGGATTCGAGCTGGGTTCCTCGGTGGCTCCGATTCAATCCCGATGGGGTGGGGCGCCGAGGGATTCCAGAGTCCTGTCACTTAGACAAAGTTCGCGAGGCCTTTCAAAGTGAGGAGAGTCAAGATCCTCAAGCCTTTTATCGTCAGACAGAGAGGCTTAAATCCTTTTGGCAGCGCTGTGAGCCCCTGATTCGGGAGTACGGCCAAAATTCTCTACGTCCCCTGCTGAAATACTCTCTGTTGGACTACCGTCTTCGCTCCAACCCCCATGTGCGGGCCGTCACCATTACTCTTCAAGATGAGGGACGCAGCCTCCGCGGTTTCTTGGCTCTTAAGCCTGACGATCGGCCTCGCCCCCTGGTCATCTCTCAATGCGGGCTCTACTGCAATGCTGAAGAAAGCACCACCCACCTCAATGCCATCATGCACTTGTTTGATGAAAGTCCCTTTCATATCCTCACCCTGGCGAATCAGACGGGCTCCGACTTTGTTCGCGACAATCAGGCTATTGCCATGGGCGGATTTAGCGAGGGGCGCCAGCTCCTACAAATTGCTCGCTATCTCAACTCCCCGGATTTTCCCTTTCGCCATCGTATTTCCAGTTTGCATGTGGTGGGCTTCAGTCTGGGCGGTCATGCCGCTCTCTATGCCTCACTCTATAACTCTCTCAACCATCTTCCCAGCACTCGTCCCATTCAAAGCGTGATGGCCTATTGCCCCGTGGTGGATTTGGAAAAATCCACAGAGCGCTTGTTTGCCCGTGATCCCATAGGGAGATTGACCACCTTCTGGACCCTTCGTCAAATTTCCAAAGTGGTGCGCTCTCTTCCCTCTCTGGCGGACCTCCTCAATCAAAGTTGGTTCAGAGCCAATCGCCGAGAGCTCTTTCAAAGAATCTCCCAAGAATCCCTCCACCAGCATCAGGAGTGGCTGAGGCAAAGACCTTGGGACCTGCGCCCCTTCGAGGGCATTCAGTTCAGAGGTCTCCAAGACTATTGGTGGGCCAACAATTTTGTTGAGCACTCTCACCTGGTCAGCACCCCCACGCTGGTTTTAGCGGCCCAGGATGATGTGATTGTACACACTCGCCACAACGCCCGCCTCCTGGACGAAAAGCACCGTCTGAACCCCAACTCATCCATCAATGTGTTGAATTTTTCACAGGGCAACCACTGTGCCTTCTCAGTGGCCAATGGATGGACGACGATGAGCACTCTGGCCCGAGAGTACATCCTCAGTCACAGTCCTGAGTTTGAATACCGCTTAGACCAAGTCACCCAAAGGGTGGATAACAAAATACAAAGACGCTGGCCCCTGCGGTTAAGAATGTGGCCAGAGGATGTCCATGTCCAACAGCGCTGGCAGGCCAAAGAAGGCTCTAGCCGAATACGTCTCACTTTTGAGATTTTTTCACCCTATTTGACTATGGGAAGTGGGGATTCCTGCCTTTGGTACTCTCCCGATACCGCTCCCTGGGAATGCTATCGCTACCATCAGGCCAGAATTCCCCTGAGTGAGCTTATTTTTCCCCATTGGTTGCCTCAGGGAACTCCCCAGAGTAAATGGGATGCAGAAAGGTTAAGTCGCTACGCCAACACAAACTTTGTATTACTTGGGGCGGATGGACAGCCCCTCAATGGCCGCGGCAGCTTCCCCACTTATGTCAGAACTGAACGAGAGTCCGATTATTTCTTCTGAGGTCGGGTCTGAGGCCCTTCTTCATGCAGCTGTCCAGTGGCCTGAGCTTCTGGGAGGACTGGGACTCTTTATCCTGGGGATGATGCTTCTCTCCGAGGGGCTTCGCGCAGCAGCCAGTCACAAGCTCCACGATCTGCTTCGTCAATTCACTCAAACTCTTTGGCGCTCTCAGGCGGCCGGGTTCCTGACCACAGCTCTGCTCCAATCCTCCAGTGCCACGGTGTTGATCACTATTAGCTTAGTGAATGCAGGACTCATACCCTTTTACCAGTCCATTGGGGTCATTTATGGAGCCAACCTGGGCACCACCTCCACCGCCTGGATTGTTTCCACCTTGGGCTTTAAACTCAACCTCAGTGCTGTGGCTCTGCCGGTGATCGCCCTAGGAGCCTTTACTCGTATCCTGGCTAAGGGCTTTTGGGCCAACTTAGGATTAGCCGCCGCCGGATTCGGCCTACTCTTTTTTGGCATTCATATGCTGCAAGGGGGGATGGCGGGACTGTCTGAGCACATCGATCTGGTCCGCTACAGTGACTCAGGCTGGATGACCCGCTTCCTCCTTGTTTTTGTCGGTATAGTGATGACGGTGATTATGCAGTCCTCCAGCGCCGCGACGGCCGCCACCTTAACGGCCCTGGCGGCCTCCGCCATCAGTGTGGAACAGGCGGCTGTTCTGGTGATCGGTCAGAATGTGGGCACCACTGTGAAGGCTGGGCTGGGAGCCCTGGGTGCCAACACGGCAGCTAAAAGAACGGCTTTAGCCCATATCTTTTTTAATCTCATCACTGGGGGAGTGGCTTTTATTCTCCTTCCACTATTTCTGTGGCTCACCCGCCGAGTCAGTGAAGTCCTTTTTGATGGCACCGCCACTGACCTGATTGCACTTTCCACCTTTCACACTGTATTTAACGTGGCCGGGATTCTTATCTGTCTTCCCTTCACCCGGCTTATGGCTGAAAAAATTCAGGAGTTCATTCCCGAAAAGCAGGATTCTCTCACCCGTCGCCTCAACCATCGTCACCTCACCGGCTCTTTGGTCGACCTGGAAGCAGCCCGTCTGAGCGTGATCGAAGTGACTCAATACCTTCTCCACGCAGAACGGTCCGACTCCCGCAAGGATTTGGATTCCGCGGCTGAAGCCATCGAACAGCTCTATATCTATAGCTCTTCTCTCTCCTTGCGCAGTGAGGACAAGACCGGGCAAAAACTCCATGCCGAGCTGCTTCACTCCATTGACCACTTGGGTCGCTTTCAGCGTCAGGTGGAGCGACCCTCTCACAGCTCAGCCCTGAGGGAAAACCTTCAATTGGCCCATCTGCTGGATCGAGAGCAGGCCCTTTTGGCCCTGACTCTAGATTGGCTCCGTTCAGAGAGTTTTAGTTCGGTGACCGAAGACTGGAAGACTTTGCTCGAGGACTTTAAGGCCCTGGCTCCCCAGCTGCGCCAGGTTTTTATACAGGAGGCGGTCCATGAGCCCTCCCGAGTCAAGGACATCCCTCTCCTGCTCGATGGACTTCGCCGCCTGGAAGTGGTGCTGAAGAGTCTGACTCGACTCTGTTATCATTTGGACAATATGAATGAGATTCTCAGCCACTCCTCACAAAAGCAGGAGGTGGCCGAAGCCCTTTAAAAAGATGTGGCCGCAGGCTTCTGCAGAAGTTGCTGACAGTGGCTCTCCGAAGGCCAGTGCAGTTCTCGCCCCTGTCTCAACTCCGGATCATTGTCCAGCACCCGAATCAATTGAAGAGCAAAGTCTTTAGGGATCTCCTGTTGAGCTTTGTGATGAACTCCATGAAGATGCAAAAAGCTGGCTCTCTGAGCCTCGGGTAAAGTCATCCAGAACTGAAAAAAAGTTTCCGGCGACACATATTCATCCTCTTGCGGGGCCCATAAATGATATTTTTGCCCCTTGAGTTGAGGGACCAAATCGATCGCTTGAAAGTCAATCATATCATTGACCATGCGCCACACTCCATTCAGCCGCAGGTGGTTGCGCTGAAAGGCCCCATAATCCCAAAAGTGCTTAGGGGTTTCTAAAAAATCATTTTCAGCTTGAGGGTAGACAAAATAGACCATCCCGGCGAGGAGCATCTTATACAGAGCCCGATCATCCAAGGGCAAAAAGGGATTGAGGGCCCGAACTCTGACCATGGCATCGCGAATCCAATTGTCCTGCCAATCTAAAGGGGCCAAGTAGGGAGCCACCAAGACCACATCACGAGTGATTTCAGGATAAAGTGCTTCAAAGACCAGGGCAATGGCTCCCCCATAAGATAGACCTAAGTGAACCACTGGCCCCTCAATGGAAAAAAATTGATGCAATTCTCGAAGGTCCTCAGCTTGCTGATAGGGCGAGATATCCTGGAGAATCAGGCCTTCCTCCTGCACGCTCTGACCCATTCCCCTCATGTCGTATCTCAGTAGCCCCACTCCTGGCTTCAACTTCAGCAGCCAATCCACCATACTCTGCCAATTTTCAGTGGAATAAGTCAGTCCATTGAGCAAAACCAAAGTGGGCTGCCCCGCCTCAGCCGGCAAATAGCTGGTCCAAAGGGAGCGACCATCGGTCAATTGCACCATTTGCTGCACCGGCTGCCTGGAGGCCGGAGCCTCTCCCGTGCCCACACGAGCCAGAGCCGGACCTCCCCAGAGTCCAACTAGAGAAAGGTAAGCCACCAAGAACAATCCCCCCAAATTCTGTGCCCCTTTAAGTCCCCTCAAAGTGCCAACCCTCCATCTACAACAATCACAGCTCCGTTAATATAAGAGGCCTCCTCAGAGGATAAAAACAAGACGGTGTTGGCAATCTCGCTGGCCTCACCCAGTCGGCCCCGGGAAACTTGCTTTTCCATAGAGGCTAAAACCTCCTCGGGCATTCCTGCTGTCATTTTGGTTTTAATAAATCCCGGAGCCACGGCGTTGGAGGTAAAGCCCTTGCGGCCCATCTCTTTGGCCCAGGTTTGACTCATGGCCACCACTCCCGCCTTAGCCGCCGCATAGTTGGTCTGACCGAAGTTTCCATGGAGACCCACCACACTGGAGATGTTGACGATGCGCTTGTTTTCCGATTGGGGATTGAATTTTTCCAAAAGAGAGTGGGTCGCATTGAAAACCCCCTTTAAGTTCACCCGAATGACCTGATCGAACTCCTCTTCAGTCATTTTTTTAAAAGACTTGTCTCGCACAATGCCTGCATTGTTGACCAAGATATCTAAGCCCTCCACTTTGGCTGCCGCACCCAGACAGGAGTCTCGAGAGCCCACATCGGCACACTGCCACTGAAGCTGGTCTCCAAACTCACTCAATTCTTTGGCCGCCACTTCCAGATCTGGGCTTGAGGCATCCCAAAGGGTCACCTGCGCCCCTGACTGTAAAAATTTTTTCGCAATCTCAAAGCCAATTCCCCGGGCTCCCCCGGTGACCAAGGCCTTTTTCCCAGAAAAGTTAAACTGGATGGACGCCATATTTGAACTCCCAAATATTTTCTATAAGTTTAATAATGCTCCGCTTCATCAACTGTCAGGACGGACATTAAGTAATAGAAACGGGACACTTTCAAGATTTTTTCAAAGGAAAAAAACATGAATAAAAAACTCTACCCGCAAATCACCGGCCTGGGCTCCTACGCCCCAGAGAGAGTGGTGGACAACAAGTACTTTGATGACTTTTACAAAAAGGATATGGACAGCTTTTTGCGCAGCCGGCGCAATATTTTTCAGCGACGCTTTTTGGCAGAAGACCAAAGGACTTCGGATATGGCCGTGGCCGCAGGGCAAAAAGCTCTGGATATGGCTGGCCTCAAGGCCTCCGATCTCAATCTGATCGTCATGGCCACTGATACTCCCGACTACACTTCTCCCCCTACGGCTTGTGTGGTTCAGCACAAACTGGGAGCCACTCAGTGTGCCGCTTTTGATGTCAATGCGGCCTGTGCTGGTTTTGTAACCGCTCTGGATATGGCCAATAAGATGATGCTGGGAGACCCACAACTGGAGAGAGTATTGGTGGTGGCCGCCTACGGCATTTCCCGTCATTTCAACTGGGAAGACTATAAAATCACCAGCCTCTTTGGAGATGGAGCGGGAGCGGTGATTCTGGAGAGAACAGCTGAGACCCCCAGCTTTTTGACCTCACAGCTCACCTGTCAGGGACAGTACCATGATGCTCTGGGTATTTATGAGAAGGGGGGCTCTGATCGTCCCCTGCTGAAATTCACCGATCGCTTTCGCGCTGAGTTCAATGGTGAAAACTGGCCCATCCTGATCAAAACTCTCCTGCAGAGACTGGATCGACTTCCTCAGGATGTGGCCACTTACTTTTTCACCCAGATCAATATCGACTCCATCCATCAGACCTTGGACCATCTGGAAGTGGATCGCCAAAAGTCCCATCACATTATGGATCGCTATGGCTATACGGGCGGGGCCTGTATTGGCATGTCCTTGGTGGACGCCCACGAACAGGGGAAACTAAAGCCCGGTGACCTGTTGCTTCTAGTGGCCTCGGGAGCGGGAGTGGCCATGGCTGGAATGGCTCTGGAGTGGAGATGAATCCCATGACTGATTGGCTGGAGCGCTGGGCCCTGCACTCTCCGGAGCAATTGGCTCTCACAGACTATGACTCAGGCAAAAGCTACACCTATGGTCAGTGCCACCAATTGGCTCAAAGCTTGGCGGCTCAGTTGAGTCGCGAGTTTGGCATAAGACGAGGGGACCGAGTCGCGGTCTTGGCCCGCAACGAAGTGGAGACCATTTTACTCTTCTTTGCCGTCCATCGTTTAGGGGCCATTTTGGCTCCTCTGAATTTTCGCCTCACCAGCTCGGAGCTCAAGGCTCTTATTGAAGACGCCTCGGTCCAACTTTTGATTTACGATACAGATCTCGAAGCCCCTCTGTCTGACTTGCCCCCATCCATCAGGCCTCGTCACCTCCTACCCTTTCAGGGACCTGACAGCTTGCTCTCACGCCTGGAGAGAGCTCGCCAGCATCCGGAGACTGAGCCCCATCGAGCTCAGTTTGAAGACCCCTGTATGATTCTCTACACCTCTGGCACCACGGGCCAGCCTAAAGGGGTGGTGCTCAGCCATCGGGCCCTCTTTTGGAACTCGGTCAACACTGGGCTCAGACTCAATTTGACCAGCAAAGATAAGACCCTTATTTTTTTACCTCTGTTTCACACCGGGGGTTGGAATGTGCTCACCACTCCCTTCCTGCACCATGGGGCCCATATTCTACTCACTAAAAAGTTTGACCCCCAACAGGTGCTCAGAGCCTGTACAGAGGAACAGCTCAGCATCTTATTTGGGGTTCCCACCACCCTCAATCGCATCGCCGAGGTGGCTGAGTTCCCTAAGGCTGACTTGACCTCCATCCGCTATGCTGTGGTGGGAGGGGAGCCCATGAGTCTCAAGGCGATTGAGACCTGGCAGGCCAAAGGCATTCCCATCCGCCAAGGTTATGGGCTCACTGAATGTGGTCCCGGACTTTTTTCTCTGAATGAGGCCGACTCCCTTCGTAAAATTGGCTCTATTGGCTTTCCCAATTTTTATGTGCAAACCCGAGTGGTGGGGGACCAGGGCCAGGATCTTCCTTCCGGTGAGGTGGGGGAGCTTTGGGTGAAGGGCCCCATGCAGATGGATGGCTATTGGCACAACCCCCAGGCCACAGCCCAGGTTTTGGAAAATGGCTGGCTTAAAACCGGTGACCTGGTGCGGGTGGACGCTGAGGGCTACTACTATGTGGTGGGACGAAAAAAGGAGATGTACATCAGTGGAGGGGAAAATGTTTTTCCTGCCGAGGTCGAGCAGGTCCTCTCCAAACTGGAGGGAGTGAAGGAGGCTGCGGTGGTTGGTGTCCCAAGTGAAAAATGGGGCGAAACGGGAAGAGCATTTATTTCTCTTCAGGACTCCGCTAAACTCACCGAAGCCGATGTCATTGCCCACTGTGAGAAACACTTGGCCAAATACAAGGTCCCCTCGCAGATCAGTTTTAAAGCTGATTTACCCAAAGGGGAAAGCGGAAAGGTTCTTAAAAAACTTTTACTAGAAGAAATTAAAAATTCATAAAGCGAGCGACTATGCCCTTTTTGCAAACCAAAGACAAAACTCTCCACTACCAACTGAAAGCCCATTCGGCCCCCGAAGACATCTTGTTTCTCCATGGCAAT
>SKLV01000155.1 GCA_007121385.1 Bdellovibrionales bacterium | reverse complement strand
GAGGCCTTTGAGGGCTTTGGTCAGGTCACCCAGGAGTGCTCGGTGCGAGTCACAGGAGTCGTGCGAGAGGAGCCTCGCAGTCCCGGTGGCTACGAGTTGGGGGCTCAAAAGCTAGAGGTTCTCTCTCCTTCTGTGGACTACCCCATCGGCCCTAAAGAGCACGGCACAGACTTTTTGATGAGTCATCGCCACCTCTGGCTGCGCTCTAAGAGACAGCATGCCGTTTTAAGGGTGCGCGCTGAGTTGGTGGCGGCCATTCGTGATTTCTTTGATGGCCGCGGATTCACTTTGACCGATGCCCCGATCTTTACTCCCAGCGCCTGCGAGGGCACATCCACTCTGTTTGAAACCACTTACTTTGATGAAAAGGCCTATTTGTCCCAAAGTGGGCAGCTCTATATGGAGGCCACCGCAGCCGCCCTCGGTAAAGTCTACTGCTTTGGTCCCACCTTCCGGGCTGAGAAATCCAAGACCCGCCGCCATCTCATTGAATTTTGGATGGTGGAGCCGGAGGTGGCCTTTGCGGATTTGTACGACAATATGGAGCTGGCCGAGCAGTTTGTGGAGTACATCGTCCAGCGCACCTTAAAGAATCGATCTGAGGAGCTGAAGACCCTGGAGCGAGACACCTCGGCCTTAGAAAAAATAAAGGCTCCCTTCCCTCGCCTGCACTACAAAGAGGCCACCGAAATCATTCTCAAAGAAAACCCCAACTTTGTGGTGGGCGATGACTTTGGCGGGACTGATGAGACCATTATCAGCTCCAAGTTTGAGAAGCCAGTTTTTGTGCACCACTTTCCCTCGGCCATAAAGGCCTTTTATATGAAGGAAGACGCCGGAGAAAAAGGCTTCAGCATGAGCTGCGACCTTTTGGCCACAGAGGGCTATGGGGAGATCATTGGCGGAGGCCAGAGAGAAGAAAGCCTTGAAGTTCTGGTGGAGAAAATTCGCGAGCATCAGCTGCGGATCGAGGATTTTGAGTGGTACCTGGATCTGCGCCGCTATGGCAGCTTTCCCCATTCTGGATTTGGCCTAGGATTAGAGCGAACTGTAGCCTGGGTGTGTGGCCTTAGCCATGTGAGAGAGACCATCCCCTTTCCCCGGCTCTATGGAAGAAACTACCCCTGAAACGCACAACCTTTCAGAGACAAAAGAGGTTTAAAGCCCATGGATTTAAATGAGCTTAAAATTCAAAACTTAGATAAAAAAAATGAACAGGCCATGGCCGGTGGAGGGCCTGAAAGGTTGCGCAAGCACAAAGAAGGCAATCGCCTCACCGCCAGAGAGCGAGTGGATGTGCTTCTCGATCCCGGCAGCTTTGTGGAGGTCGATCGTTTTGTCACCCACCGCTGCAGCAACTTTGCCATGGAGAAAAACAAAATCCCAGGCGATGGAGTTATCACCGGCTACGGTCGGGTCAACGGCCGCCTGGTTTATGTCTACAGCCAGGACTTCACTGTCTTTGGCGGCTCCATGTCCCGAACTCAGGCCAACAAGATCTGTAAGATTATGGACATGGCCGTAAAAAACGGGGCTCCCCTCATTGGTATCAATGATTCGGGAGGAGCTCGCATCCAGGAGGGAGTTGAGGCTCTTGGCGGCTATGCAGACATCTTTTTACGCAACACTTTGGCTTCGGGAGTGGTGCCGCAGATCAGTGCGATTATGGGCCCTTGTGCAGGGGGAGCCGTCTATAGCCCCAGCCTGACCGATTTTATTTTTATGGTCAAAGACACCAGCTATATGTTTGTGACCGGTCCTGATGTGATTAAGGCTGTCACCCACGAGGAAGTGACCAAAGAAGAGCTCGGAGGAGCCCTCGCTCACAACCAAAAAAGTGGAGTGGCCCACTTTGCTGCCGACAATGACAAGCACTGTCTGCTATTGATCCGGGAAATGCTCAACTTTTTGCCCAGTAACAACTTGGATGACCCCCCCATTTTGCCCACGAAAGATCGGCCAGACCGGATTGAAGAGTCTCTTAACAGCTTTATTCCGGATAGCTCTAAGAAGCCTTACAATATGCTGGACTTGATCCAAAAAATTGTGGACGAGGGCTACTTTTTGGAAGTGCAAAAGCACTACGCACAAAATGTGATTGTTGGCTTTGCCCGCTTTAATGGTCGAAGTGTGGGCATTGTGGCTAACCAGCCTCAAGTTCTGGCTGGTTGCTTAAACATTGCCTCCAGTATTAAGGCCGCACGCTTTGTTCGCTTTTGTGATGCCTTTAACATCCCCATCCTTACCTTGGTGGATGTGCCAGGATTTTTGCCGGGCACGGACCAGGAGTGGCATGGCATTATTACCCATGGGGCAAAGCTTCTGTATGCCTATGCAGAGGCCACAGTGCCCAAGGTCACTTTAATCACCCGAAAAGCCTACGGAGGCGCTTACGATGTGATGTCCTCTAAGCACCTACGCGGGGATATCAACTTGGCCTACCCCTCGGCGGAGATTGCAGTGATGGGAGCCGAAGGTGCAGTGAATATTATTTTTAGGAATGCCATCAAAGAAGCTAAGGATCCAGAGGCTGAGAGGAAACGGCTGACTCAGGACTACGAGGAAAAATTTGCCAACCCCTATGTGGCCGCTGAAGTGGGCTATGTGGACGAAGTCATTGAGCCCGCCATCACCCGAAAGCGAATTATTGAGTCCTTTGAAATGCTCAAAAACAAGAGGGACACCAATCCCCCAAAAAAACATGGCAACATTCCTCTATAGGGAATTGGGAGTGGATAGGATGTTTAAAAAGATATTGATTGCAAATAGAGGGGAAATTGCCATTCGAGTCACCCGCACTTGCCGGGAACTGGGTATTCAGAGTGTGGCCGTCTTCAGTGAAGCTGATCGCAATAGCCTCCATGTTTTGCTGGCTGATGAAGCCTATTTGATTGGACCAGCACCCAGCAGTGAGTCCTATCTGAATATTGAAAAGATCATTGAGGTGGCCAAGCTTTCCGGCTCAGAGGCCATTCACCCCGGCTATGGTTTTCTCAGTGAGTCTCCGGTCTTTGCCAAAGCTTGTCAGGAAGCCGGTATTGTTTTTATTGGCCCCACAGCAGAGAACATCATCGCCATGGGAGACAAGCTCGCTTCTCGGGAGCTGATGAAAAAAGCGGGAGTCCCCACTGTCCCTGGTAGTGAAGGAACTGTTGAAAGCCTAGAAGAGGCTCAAACAGCGGCGGAAAAAATTGGCTATCCCGTCATGATCAAGGCCTCCGCTGGGGGTGGAGGTAAGGGCATACGGGTGGCTTTGACCCCCAAAGAGCTCCCAGAAGCTTTTAGAGCTTGTCGCTCCGAGGGCCTTAATTTTTTTAAAGACGATCGGGTTTTCATTGAACGATTTATCCAAAACCCCAAGCACATTGAAGTTCAGGTTTTTGGCGACAGTCATGGAAATGTGGTGCACTTGTTTGAACGGGAGTGTTCCGTTCAGCGCCGCCACCAGAAGTTGATTGAGGAATCCCCCTCCCCCTCCGTGCCCTCTGAAGTTCGGCAACGATTAGGAGAGGTGGCGGTTCAAGCGGCCCGATCTATCAACTATCTAGGAGCCGGAACGGTCGAGTTTATTTTTGACAACTCCACAAAAGAATTCTTTTTCATGGAGATGAACACTCGACTCCAGGTCGAGCACCCCGTCACTGAGATGGTGACTGGATTGGATCTAGTCCAAGAGCAGCTCTTAGTGGCCATGGGCTGCAAGCTTTCCTTCAGTCAAGATCAAATTCAGCAAAAAGGCCACTCCATTGAACTGAGGATTTGCGCCGAGGATCCGGTCACCTTCACTCCCAGTCCAGGGAAAATCCGCCGCTGTCGATTGCCCGCAGGCCCCTTTGTCCGCGTGGATGGTTATGCCTATCCTGGCTATGAAGTTCCCATACACTATGATCCTATGATCATCAAACTCATCGTTTGGGGGCATGATCGGGAGGAGGCCATCCGAAGGGCCCAAAGATCTCTTGCAGAGTTTATGCTAACAGGAATTAAGACCAACATCGTTTTACATAAGAATATTCTGGGACACCCTCAGTTTATCGATGGAACATATACGACTCAGTTTATTGAGCAGGAGATCACCAGCAAGCCGCAAAACCAGCTTTTTATGTTTGTGGACGAGGACGTTTTCTTGATTTCCGCAGCCATCACCGCCTATTCGGACAGTAAAACTCGCAGCACTTCAGAATTTAAGTTGGCCAGCCGCTGGGGTAAAGTGGGGCGCCAGAAAGGCCTAAGGAACTAATCATGCAATTTGAAGCTGAATCCAACGGAATTAAATACGAAGTCTCAGTGCTGGAGGGCCGAAAAGCTTGGAGGGTGTCCCTAAAACCCGAAGGGGAGGATTGGCGACACTACGAAATCCCCAAAACCGATTACCAGTTTGTGGATCAGACGATCAGCTTTATCTTTAAAGACACATCCTATTTAGTCGACGCCATTGGAGAGGGTACAAACTACGATATATACACTCGGGGCACCCATCGCACTGTCGAGATTTATAACGAGGAGAACCTGCTCCACGAAAGCCTTAAAGGGAAGGCTGGATTTGGAGGAGGGTTGAATCTCAATTCAGGAATGCCCGGAAAGATCGTCAAGGTCATGGTTGAGCCCGGCCAGGCCGTTGCTGCCGATGAGCCACTGCTGATCATGGAGGCCATGAAAATGGAGAATGAGATGAGAGCCTCAGCAGAGGCTATCGTCGAAACTGTTCACGTGCAGGCCGGAGACAATGTGGAAGCAGGAGCCACTCTGATCAGCTTCAAAAAGGCCGAGAGTAAGAAGTAGAATGAGAAAAGATCATTTTTTGAACTCCAGTTTAATCCCCCTAAAAGACTTTTACACTCGATCGGATTGGCCTGCGGACCAGAGGGAAGATAAGCAGCTGGGAACTCCGGGTTCTTATCCCTTTACCCGGGGGGTCCAGGAGACCATGTACAGAGGGCGTCTGTGGACCATGCGCCAGTATGCCGGCTTTGGTTCGGCTGAGGAGAGCAACCGACGCTATCGTATGCTTTTGGACCGGGGGACCACAGGCCTGAGCGTGGCCTTCGATCTACCGACCCAGATGGGTTATGATTCGGATCACATTATGGCCACTGGCGAAGTCGGAAAGGTGGGCGTGGCCATTAGCTCCATTGAAGATATGGAGATCCTGCTTAAAGACATTCCCTTGGATAAGGTCTCCACCTCCATGACCATTAATTCCACGGCCGCTATTCTTTTGGCCTTCTATATAGCGGTTGCCAAAAAGCAGGGCCTCTCTCCGGAACAACTGACGGGAACCATCCAGAATGATCTTCTCAAAGAGTACATAGCCCGTGGGACCTATATATATCCTCCTCGGCCGTCCATGAGAATTATTACCGATATCTTTGAGTACTGTGCTCAACAAGTGCCTGGCTGGAACACAATTAGTATTTCTGGCTATCACATCCGTGAGGCGGGAAGCACTGCGGTCCAAGAGGTGGCCTTCACCTTGGCCAATGGAATGACCTATGTTCAAGCAGCCATAGACAAGGGCTTAGATATAGACACTTTCGCCGGACGACTTAGCTTTTTCTTTAATGTCCACAACAACTTTTTTGAAGAGGTGGCCAAGTTCCGAGCTGCTCGTCGTATGTGGGCTCGTTTTATGAAGGAGCGATTTTCTGCAAAGAACCCCAAATCCTGGAAACTGCGTTTTCACTCTCAAACGGCGGGCTCCTCCCTCACCGCACAACAGCCCGAAAACAACATCGTCAGGGTAACGGCTCAGGCCTTGGCATCGATTCTCGGTGGAACTCAGAGTTTACACACCAACTCCATGGATGAGGCCCTTGGCTTGCCCACAGAAAAAGCGGCGACGATTGCATTGCGGACTCAGCAGATACTGGCCCATGAATCCGGTGCTGCTGATGTCATAGACCCCTTGGCTGGTTCCTTTTATGTTGAGAGTCTGACCGACGAGATCGAAAAAAGAGCCCTAGAGTATATTGAGCGCATTGAGTCCTTAGGTGGGGTGATTGCCTGTATTGAGAACGGCTTTATTCAGGGAGAGGTTCAAAACGCCGCCTACCAATTTCAGAAAGATGTTGAGAAGGGGAAGGAAATTATTGTCGGCGTGAATCAATTTCAACAGGAAGAGCAAGAAAAAACAGAGGTCTTGAAAATTTCCGAAACTGTTGCCAAGGAGCAAATCCAGCGCCTTAAGGCCTTCAAGAGCCAGCGAAGTTCAGAAAAAGTAAAAGATCATCTAAGTCGCCTGACTAAAGCCGCTCAGGGAACGGAAAATCTGATGCCCTTAATTGTCAGAGCCGTCGAGGATCGCGTGACCCTCGGGGAGATCTCCGAAGCCTTTAGGCAAGTTTTTGGGCTCTATCGGGAAAACATCAATCTTTAGGGCTAGTAAAGCGAACTAGAAGTATAGAGACTTCGTACAGAAGGATCATTGGTAACAGCATTAGAAACATACTGATCATATCAGGAGGGGTCACCATAGCTGAAAGAACGGCCAAGAGGACAATAGCATAACGACGCTTGCTGGCCAGCATCTCCGCATCGACCACCCCCATAGTACCCAAGATCAAAAGAATAAGCGGCATCTCAAAAGCCAGCCCAAAGACTAAAGTGGCCAGTATAAAAAAGGAAAGGTAATCGCTGATAGTAATCATGGGTACATCTGTATCTCCCCCAAAACCCATCAGAAACTGAAAGGCCAAAGGAAAGACTACAAAGTAGACAAAAAGAACTCCGGTAATAAAAAGAACACTCCCTAGGGAAATGAAAGCGAGCGCCGCTTTCTTTTCGTTTTTATAAAGACCAGGAGCCACAAACTTCCAGACCTGGTAGATCCAAAAGGGACAGGTGATCACCACCGAGCCTAGAAAGGAAACTTTGATATGAGCCAGAAACTTATCCATCGGAGCTGTGAAGATAAGTCCTCCCGTCTCAGTACTCAGGTAGGGAGAAATTGGTCGGCGAATAATATCAAAGAGCGCCTCACTGAATCCCCAGCAAGCCAAAAACCCTACAAAAAGGCCCATCACCGACCAGATCAGCCTCTGTCTTAGCTCGGTGAGATGGTCAATGAGCCCCTGATGGGAGTCGCTGGCTGCAGGCTCGGTCATGAATCAGAGCCCTTCTTTAAGTCAGATGGAGCCGGTTCAGCTGCTTCCTGCTCTATAGGTCCACTGTCCCCTTCTGTTTTCTCTTCCAGGCCCTCACTGGACGACTCGATTTCCTTGGCCTTTTGCTCCTTTTTAAAGCTCTCGACAAAAGCCACGTCCTCTTCATCTGGATCTCCGTGAAAGCCCCCCTCGTCAGGATCGTCCTCCTCCTCCAAGCCTCCTACAACCGCTTGGTGAAGGTCACTCTCTGTCTGCTGGATAAAATCTGTGGCCTGCTGCTGGGTCTGGGTCAAAGTGCTAGTGAACTCCCCTGAAGTTCGCTTGAGCTCATTCATCAATCGCCCAATGGTTCGGGCCAACTCGGGCAGTTGTTTTGGCCCAATAAAAATAAGGGCTAAAACTGATAAAATAATAATTTCAGTGAAACCCATGTTAAACATGGGCTTTAGAATATCCTAAAAACTATAAGCAACCAAGCTTTGCCTTATTGATTCACGGCCTTTTTAAGATCTAGATTGAGGAGGCCCAGCTCGACCAACTGCTCCTTAGCCAAGCTGGATCCAGTGGTCATATAGCGATCATAGAGGCGAAGTACGTCTTTGTCCGACTGGATAGAAGCCTGTTGGCTGATGTAGGTTAAAAGATCTACATACTCTAAAAACCTCTGAGAGAAGTCTGTATAAACCCAAGCATACCTTTCCTCACTGGTCATTCCAGCCAGACTCCCATAGGCCACTCCCCCTATCTCTGCATAGTAGTCCACATCCACCAACTTTCGTCTAAGAGAGTCTCCAAAAAAACCGCTGATGTAGAGGCTGGTGTCCCCCAACTTCTTGAGCATTTCCCGTCGGAGAGGTGTTTCCACCTGATAGGCTTTAAGCAGAGTTTCTGCCAAGGTGTCTTGACGTTTTTTTCCGGACTCATCATCAGAGAAGAGGTTGGCCGTCAAAATGTAGTTTGAGAGCAGACCCACCAAATACTCCTTGACCAAGGGCTCGGTTTTCAGCCTTCTCTGGGCAATGGCTTGCTCCACGACTTCCGAAAAAAAATCTTTGGCGTTGGATACAATTTGAGTCATGGTCCCTGGACCTCCTCCTTCCATTTTATCAAAGGAGACCCAAAATCAAGAGATGGAGTCCAAGGTCCCAGCCTTCCGCTGAGTTCGATTCTCAAAATGATTCATTTTTTGAGCAAAAAGCAAAAATACCATTATTTAAAAAATAAGGATTTCTTATATTGCTTCAATTTGATGCCCTACCAGGGGCACCTAGGGCCCACCACAGAAATTGTTTCATTGGCCGCGAAAATTTTTTGTGAGAGGTCTCTGATGTCCTGAGATGAGATCGATTTTAACTTTTTAGCAAAATGAAAAGTCTCATCTGCGGGCAGCCCATAGATATCATCAAAAAGCATTGCCGCTGAAACGGATGAATTCTTTTGTAAATCAATATCATGTCGTCCAATAAGGTACCGGATGGACCTGTCCATCTCAGACTTGGGAACGAGATCTTGGGTCAATCTCTGAAACTCCTGATTGAGCATGGAGAGGGCTTTACTGGCCTTTTCTGGTGAGCAGGCGATGTAGGCGCCAAAATAGCCCGCATCGATACCCTCCATTTTCATTGGAGCCACCGAGTAGGCCAAAGAAGCCTTATCTCGCAGCTCCAAAAAGAGCCGTCCACCCTGTCCGGCCAAAATTGATTGGATCAACTGAAGAGTATATCGCTCAGGACTGGTGAAAGTTAAGCCCGGAAAGCCAATGACAATATGAGACTGTTCTTTTTGAGATAGGCTATAAACTCGTTCCGGCTGATCCTTGAGCGTAAAGGAAAAGCGATCTTCAAATTTGGGGCCATGTGGAATCGTCGCCAGGCTTCTTTCAAAGAAATCCATCCATTCCTCAACATCTACGTGCCCTGTCAGAGCCATTGAAAAGTTTTTAGTACATAGAAGCCTATTGTGCAGGTCCTTCAAATCCGAAGAGGTCAACCGCCCTAAAGTCTCCTCAGTTCCGTGAGGATCTTTGGCGTAGGGGTGGTCGGAGAAAAAGGCCTTCATAAAATTTAAAATGCAGACCTGTGCCGGATTGTCCTGCCGAGTCCTAATTTGCTCGAGTACAAGATTCCGTTCACGATCGATGACTCGCTCTGGAAATAAAGGGTGAAGCAGATTGTCCACAAAAAGTTCTCGCATCTCGCGGCCGTGGGGAGCTAATGTGGTCATTGAGAGGCCTAGGGTGTTGCGCCCTGAAAAGGGTGATAGGCTGGAAGCCATAGACTCCACCTTATTGTGAATTTGGCTCTCCGGCAGAGAGGCTGTACCCCCTAACCAAGTGTTGGCCACCATCTCGCAAACCCCATTGTTGTTTGCGTTCTCAACCCGGACTCCTCCCAAGAGTGCAGAGCGAAGGCTAATCACCTGGGTCTCAAAGCTCGGCTTAAAAATAATACGCACACCATTTGTCAGTGAGCGAATCTCAATGGGCTTGCCCTTCTTGCCCACTCGCTTCTTTAAGGTCCTTACTTTAGGGGGTAGATAGGACTTTTTATAAGAAGTGGCCCAAGAGGACAGGACTTTTTTAAGTGGGGCTGGATCGGCCGGGGTCATAAGACAAATTCTAAGTGATTGGGGTGTTAAATATTTTTGCGCCACCCGCTGTAAATCTTTAGGCTGAAGCTTCTCAATCTGTTTGAGAAACTCATTCATGGCCCGGTAGTCTCCAAAGAGATGCTGATAGTTACCATATTTCCGCGCCATGCCATCCACGGTTTCTAAAGAGTAGAATTCTTCACTCTGAATATTTATTTTGGCCCTTTTTAACTCCTCTTCATTGGCCAAATCATGTAGGGCTTTTTTCAATGTCTCTTCAATAACCTCCCCTGTCCGCTTTAACTGATTCACTTGTAGAGAGGCAGAAATGGAGAAAAAACCCGGATCTTTTGGGGTAAAAGTAGAGGCACTTACAAAATTGACCAAATGTTCATTGATTCTCAAATCTCGATTGAGCCAAGAGGCTTCACCTTGGCCCAACACCATACTCAGTACATCCAGGGCAGGAATGTCCTTATGGCGGACATTGGGAATGGGCCATGCCCAGTGAACTAAGGTCTCCTCAAAGGGAGCTTGGGCCACATCGATTTTGATACGCTGACTTTTGGACTCCACAGGACGTCTGATTTTTTTAACTTTTGAAGGTCTAAAGTCAGAGAAAAATTTCCTTACCTTTTTATTCATATCCGATGAGTCAAAATCTCCGGCAATGACCAGGGTCATATTGCCTGGAGCATAGCGATCTCTAAAGTAAGCTTTTATCTGATCTGGCGTCACATTGCGAATATTCTCCTCATAGCCAATAACCGGGAGACCATAGGGGTGCTTTGTATAAAGGCTCGAGAACAGAAGACGGCTTGACTGACGATAGAGGGAGTCATTACCCCTTTTTATTTCTTCAATAACCACCTCTCTCTCGTTGTCAATTTCAGTGGGGTCAAAAAGGGGATGACCCATCATCTCAGAGATGACCTTAAGCCCAACATGATCAAAATGCTTGGAGATGGTGACGTAAAAAACAGTCTCATCAAATGATGTGTAGGCGTTCAACTCACCCCCAGAGCCTTCGACGAGGGCCGCAATCTCCCCCACCTTAAAGCTGCGGGTTCCCTTAAAGACCAGATGTTCAATAAAATGACTGACTCCTTCAAGGCCCTTGGGTTCGTCGGCACTCCCTGTATGGACCCACATTTGGATGGAAATAACCGGTGATTTCCGGTTTTCAACAAGAAGAACTTTCAAACCATTTTTCAATTGAATTTTTTTAACCATCGTCTATCACCCTGCTATGGCACTTTCGCTCTATGTACATATTCCCTACTGCATCCAACGCTGCCGCTACTGTGACTTCACCACTTTTGAACAGTCCCAAATTATGCCCCCCACCGAATATGTGGAGCTCCTGCTTCGGGAAATTCGTCAGCGCCAACAGCTGGTTTCAGACCGAGAGCTCCGAAGTATTTATTTCGGCGGAGGAACTCCCAGCCTCATTCCAGCTTCTTTAATTGTATCCATTATGGAGGAGCTTGCCAAATGGGGTTTTTATAGAGGTCCCAACTGTGAAATCACCTTAGAGATTAACCCTGCCACTTTAGATCAAGAAAAGCTGGCCCTTTATCGACAGGCTGGTTTTAACCGGTTTAGTGTTGGCGCGCAGAGCTTTAGTGATCGACTTCTTAAGGCCTGTGGACGGGAGCACAGCGCTCAAGACACAAGAGAGACCCTAGCGCTCCTCAACTCCCAGGGGCTCAATTACTCTTTTGATCTGCTGTTTGCTCTACCCGGCCAGAGCTTGGCTGATCTGGAACAGGACATTTTAGAGGTTCTAGACTTTCGGCCACCCCATCTGAGTGCTTACTGTTTAACAGTCCCAGAGGGGCACCCTATGTCCAAAGGTCGGCCACCGGAAGGTGAGCAAATTCAAATGTTCGATCTCATAGAAGACTCACTTTCCCAGATAGGCGTATTTAAATATGAGATCTCTAATTTTGCCCGTAGGGGTTTTGAATCCCAACACAACATGGTGTACTGGACAGGAGAGAGCTTTTGGGGGCTGGGCCTGAGTGCTCACTCCTATTTTTCTCAACCAGGCTGGGGAAGACGCTTTTGGAACCCCAAGAGTTTTCCACAGTATGAGAGTCAGCTGGGGAACCCTGTATTAGAGGAGAGTTCTGAGGGACCCTGGAGTCTTTTACCGCAAGACCAAAGGGAAATTCTCCAAGCCCATGAGGCCCTCACTGATTACTGCCATATTTCACTGAGATTAAAGTCAGGCCTGAGCGAAGATGCGGTGCGTTTTAAGTGGGGTGACCTCGCCTTCAACTCGGTGCGCCAGAAGCTGGCCCAACTGGAGGACTGTGGCTGGGTTCAAAACCACAGAGAAGGGGGTTGGCAATTGACTCGCCAGGGAGAGCTTTTGAGCAACCAAGTCTTTTTAGCTCTCACCTACTCGGCCTCTGATGAGATTTTTTGACCCCTGGTCGGCTCTGACGCAAGTTTGACTTCTCTTCGAAAAGGCTCATATTTATGCATGAAGCTTTGGTATTCTAAATCGAATCAAAATACTAAGGAGTGAGCTTTGGCAGACGAACAAGATAGAGGCCGCGAGGAGAATTCAGAAAGAGAGAATGAATCTAACTCCGAAAGCACCTCCCTTGAAAATGAGGTTACAGATCCAATAGAGGAATTGGCTCGACTTAAAAATGAGTATCTCTATTTACGGGCTGAGTTTGACAACTTCCGTAAGCAGAGCATCCGTGAACGCTCGGAGCTTCTTAAATACGGAGCCGAGCGCTTTGCCCGAGAACTTCTGGAGGTGGTAGACAATTTTGACCGGGCTCTCGAGGGGGAGCTTCACAGTGATAACTTGGAGAGCTTTAAAAAGGGGATTGATCTGACGGCTCAGGACCTTAGAAAACTGCTGGAACGCTTTGGGGTCCAGGAGGTTCCCACTCAGGGCGAGGCCTTTGACCCCAATCTTCATGAGGCCCTAAGCAGCGAGGAGACCTCAGAATACCCTCCAGGACATGTTTCTCGGACCTTTAAAAAGGCCTATAAAATTCATGATAAACTGCTCAGGCCTGCTCAAGTGGTGGTGGCCGCAGAGCCCAAGTCCAGCTCAACAGGTGGAGAAAATTCCGATTCAGAATAGAGGGTGAAAGCTTGGCTTACAAAGATTACTACTCCATTTTAAGCGTGGCTCGAACAGCCTCTGCTGAGGACATCAAAAAGGCCTATCGTAAGCTGGCCATGAAGTATCATCCCGACAAAAACCCCGGAGACAAAGCGGCAGAAAATAAGTTTAAAGAGGTCAGTGAGGCCTACGAAGTCTTGAGAGACCCCAAGCGTCGACAAATGTATGACCAGTTTGGGCATGCGGCCGCAGGGGCTGGAGCCGGTAGGGGTCGCCAACAGCCCTTTGAAGACTTTGCCGGATTTAGTGGCTTTGGCGGCTTTAATCAAGGGCCGGGTGGACAGGGACAAGGGTCAGCCCAGGATTTTTTTGGCGACTTTTTTAGTGATCTCTTTGGCGAAGGTGGGCCCCGAGAACCAGGGGCCACCTCCCGTCGAGCCGGCTTTAAACAGAAAGGGGCCGATCTTCGCTACACTCTAACGGTTTCACTGGAAGAGGCCGCCACTGGCACAGAAAAGTTGATTCACTTTGTCCGCCATCGAAAAAGTCAAGAAGATCGGGCAAAGCTCTCCGTGGCAGTCCCCGCAGGAGTCAAGCAGGGCCAACGACTAAAACTGAGAGGAGAGGGAGACAGTGGTCCCTCGGGCCAGCCCGGAGATCTGTTTGTCGTAATCAACCTTCAAGACCATCCTCTGTTTCAGCGTCGAGACAACGATGTCCTTTTGGATTTACCCATCTCCTTTGTAGATGCCATAATGGGAGCTTCGGTAGAGATCCCCACTCTAACCGGCAGAGCTAATTTACGTATTCCTCCTGGCAGTCATCCTGGACAGATTTTTCGCCTCAAGGGAAAGGGCTTTCCGGAAGTGGGAGGCTATGGTTCAGGTGATATGCTGGTCAAATTGATCATCGATATACCAGAGAAGCTTTCTGAAGCGCAAAAGGCCGCTATTGCCCAACTCTCTTCTCTTTCAGAAAGCTCCCCCTTAGTTGCCGAGTTTAAAAAGAAAATGAATACTCTATTAAAGTCGAGAAAGTGACAGGACTTATGTTCATGTATGTAAAATGGCAAAAATTAGTACTTTTTTTACTTTTGGCTGTGGGAGTGAGCACCAGCTTCATTGCCTGTACCAGCTTACAGAGGAAAACGGCCCCTGCTGTGGCCGCTCCCAATGCTCAGCAGGAACTCCGTCAAGTCCAGATGGATATGGCAGCCAAGGCCTTCCCAAAAGCCTTAGAGGGTCTGGATCAAATAGAGAAAAATCATCCGGGCACAGACGCCGCCCTGGACGCAGCCATGCTCCGAGGAGATATTTATTTGGAGATGGGGGATTTCCAAAGGGCCTATGAAGCCTATATTTCAGTTGTGAACTCCCGGTTCTTATCCCCACACGAGGGATCAGCTATGATCAAAGCCGCCTCGGCACTTTATCGTCTTGGACGACTTGATGAGGCCTTGGCTCTAGTCAGGAGAAGTCAGCGGATTTCAGGTCTCTCTCCTGAATCTCGATCCGATGCTCTGGAACTTCAGTTCACTCTTTTAAACTTGATGGGGGATCGGCTGGGGGCCCTTCGCGCTCTGGTCCAGCTGGCCGAATCTCACCCGGAACAGAGCTCAAGAACTTCCTATCGCATCCAAGCCATGGACTATGTTGAGAGCCGATTGACAGACCAGGAGCTGGCCGAGGTGGCCAGATTTCGTGAATACCAATTTGTGCGACCCTACGCACTATTTAGAACTGGCCTCTATTATTTTGAACAGATGGAGTTTTCTCGATCTCGAAGCTTTTTTCTTGGGGTTATTGAACTCGACCCAAACACAGAACTGGCCGAGGAGGCCCAGAGGTTCATTGACCAGATTGAGGCCCGTCGACGGGTGGATCCTAAAACCATCGGGGCTGTGTTGCCACTCACCGGACGACAGGCGGCCGTGGGTCAGAGGAGCCTGAGAGGTTTGCAGTTAGGACTTGGAATCTATGGCCCTCAGCCCTCCGATCTGCGGTTGGCCGTCGTGGACAGCGAAGGTAATCCGGATGTGGCTCGCAGAGCCGTAGAAAGATTGGTGGTCGAAGACCAGGTGATCGGCATTGTTGGTAGCCTGATGAGTCGAACAGCCTTAGCTGTAGCTTCAAAGGCCGATGAACTGGGGGTCCCCTCCATTGCTCTTTCTCAAAGACAAGGGGTGACAGAAGCCGGCCGGATGGTCTTTCGTAATGCTTTGACTAGCGACCAACAAGTGAGACATTTAGTCAGCCATGCCATGGATGAAATGGGGATGAGACGGTTTGCTATTCTCTTTCCCAATGATTCCTATGGGGTTGAATACGCTAATTTATTTTGGGACGAAGTGCTCGCTCGAGGTGGAGAGATCACAGCCGCCCAAACCTACCTTTCCGGGGAGACTGACTTTACCGGGCACTTTCAACGACTCATCGGCACTTACTACCTGGAAGATCGGGCCGAGGAGTATCGCGAAAGATTCAATGAGTGGTTTGAACGCCAGGGACGCAGAATTGGCCGAACACCTCCCCCAGATGATCTTTTGCCTCCCGTAGTGAATTTCGATGCCATTTTTATTCCAGATGGGATTAGGGCCATGGGCCAGATTTCCCCCATGTTGGCCTATTTTGGAATTCAACGAGTAAGACTTTTGGGGACCAATCTCTGGAATTCAGAGCTTCTTATTCGACGAGGGCAACGACATGTAGAGGGTTCCTACTTTGTTGATGGTCTATTGACAGATGACCCCACTTTCAGGGAGTCCCAGTTCTTCCGAGAGTTCAAGGCGACCTTTGGGGAAGAGCCGGGAATCTTTGAAGCTCAAGCCTATGAGGCAGGACTAGCCCTACGACAACTGATGGCGAGCGGTGAACGCAGTCGAGCTGGGCTCGCTCGAAGACTGGAGAGGCTGAGTGATTTTCCCGGGGCCGTTGGCCAACTTCAGTTGAATGAAAGAAGGGAGTTTACCCGCCCATTAATTGGTCTCACAGTCCATCGGGGCCAAATTCTGCCCTTCACCCAGGCCCCAAAGGAGCCGGAGGGCCCCCAAAACCCCTAAATTTTTTTAACCGACCTTATATTCCAAAGCCTCCTACCCATGACGGAAGAAAAAGGGGGGAAGAATGAGAGATCCAGATAGAGAATCCAAGGAACTTTTAGGGCTTTGTCGGGCCAAACTCATCGAGGCTCGCGCTGAGGCCCTTAACCGACTTATGAGTCTAAGAGGAGCTCTGTCCCAGCAGGAAAGAGGAGGAGATGAGGTGGATCAGTCCGTAGGGCTTCTCGAGGAAAATAACAACCTGACTCTCACTCATCGCTTGCGAGTCCATTTATTTGAAATTGACTCCGCTCTCGCTCGCATCGAATTGGGTCATTATGGCTTATGCGAGGAGACAGGAGAGCCCATAGAGCCCCAGCGCTTGCTGGCCTTGCCTTGGACTCGCCTCAGTATAGAGGGAGCTGAAATTCGAGAAAGCCTTAACAGAGGCTATTCTCGCTAAGGGTCTATTTTGTGGTGCGTTGACTGATGACTTATTTTTCTACTTGGCTTTAATCCCTGGACTATGAGCCAGTGTGAGACTCGCCATCAGCTTCTCGTGGCTAAGGAACAACTTCTTAATCGCTTGGAGTCATCTACCAAAAATAGAAAGGGAGCTCCTCCCGAGAGCTTACGTATGCGCCGAGAACTCATGCGGCTCGAAAAACGCCTAGCCCAGCTCGAGCTCGCGCAGAGGCACAAATCCTAGTTATTGAAAATCCAGACCATCCGATAGCTCTTTTCAGTTAAAGGCCTGCCAACAAAAGCCGACAAGCTCAGTACAGATCAATGAACCGAGATCCCCGCTGGGTGGAGGCACTTTATGAGTTTTGACGACAAGGCGATTGAAATTCCCGATTCCCTACCTCTTCTTCCCGTTCGCGATATTGTAGTTTTCCCTTACATGATTCTTCCACTCTATGTGGGTCGCGACAGCTCCATTCGAGCGGTTGAAGAGGCTTTAGCAAAAAATCGTCTGATTTTCCTCTCATCTCAGATGGACATCACAGAAGAAAATCCCACGGAAAACAGCATCTATAAAGTGGGCACCATTGCCATGATTATGCGCATGCGCAAACTTTCTGATGGGCGAGTTAAAATCCTTATTCAAGGTGTGGCCAAAGGAAGGCTTAAAGACTTTCACCGCAGCTCGCCCTTCTTTGAAGTGAGCGCGGAAAAGGTGGACAGCCCTGCAGCCTCAGAGCCCCTGGTTGAGTACGAGGCCATGATTCGCAACTCCAAAGAGCAACTGGAAAAAATCATTGCCCTGGGCCGAATGCTTTCTCCCGACATTTTACTCGTTTTGGACGATGTGACCGACCCCGGGCGCCTGGCTGATTTAATTGCCAGTAACCTCGGCTTAAAAGTGGCCGATGCTCAGAAGGTTTTAGAAACTCACGATCCCAAACAGAGACTGGCTTTGGTGAATGAGATTCTCGCCAGTGAGCTGGAAGTCCTACAGATGCAAGCCAAAATCCGAAATACAGCTAAAGATGAGATGTCTAAGACGCAGAGGGAGTACTTTTTAAGAGAGCAGATGCGGGCGATCAAAAATGAACTCGGCGAGAATGACTCCAAGACGGAGGAGATCGAGGAGCTTAGGGATAAATTGATGAATGCGGGAATGCCTGAAGAGGTCCATACAGAGGCCCTAAAGCAGCTCGGCCGACTTGAGAGGATGCATCCTGACGCCAGTGAAGCCTCTATGGTTCGAACTTATCTGGACTGGATGGTCGAATTGCCCTGGAGCAAGAGCACCCAGGACAACTTGGATCTTGAGAGAGCTCAAAAAGTATTAGACGAGGACCACTACGACCTGCACAAGGTCAAGGATCGAATTTTAGAGTTCTTAGCTGTGCGCAAGTTGATGAAAAATGACATGAAGGGGCCTATCTTATGCTTTGTCGGACCTCCTGGAGTGGGAAAGACCTCTCTGGGCAAGAGCATTGCTCGCTCAATGGGACGAGAATACCACCGGATAGCCCTTGGCGGAGTTAAGGATGAAGCTGAAATCCGTGGTCACCGCCGAACCTATGTTGGTGCTATGCCGGGAAAGATTGTCCAAGCTCTTAAGCAAGTGAAGACAAACAATCCTGTTATTGTTTTAGATGAAATTGACAAGCTGGGCTCTGATTTTCGGGGAGACCCTAGTGCCGCCATGTTGGAGGTTCTAGACCCAGAGCAAAACTCCACATTCCGAGACAATTATTTAAATGTGGACTTTGACCTCAGTAATGTTCTTTTTATTGCCACAGCCAATGTGTATGAAAATATTCCCGCCGCACTTCGG
The DNA here is from genome assembly GCA_007121385.1 of Bdellovibrionales bacterium. Taxonomy (GTDB): domain Bacteria; phylum Bdellovibrionota; class Bdellovibrionia; order Bdellovibrionales; family UBA1609; genus SKYF01. The sequence goes on along the minus strand of SKLV01000155.1, from coordinate 12,920 downwards.
GATAGAATGGAGACTCTTCAGATTTCCGGATACACCGCCAATGATAAGCTGTTTATTGCGAAAAAACACCTGCTTGACAGGCAAATGATGAATAATGGTGTCGGTCCCCAGCAGATTGAGTTCACTGATGAGGGACTTAACTACTTAATCACTCACTACACTCGAGAGGCCGGGCTAAGAAATCTAGAGCGAGAGGTGGGATCCGTTTGCCGAAAAGTGGCCAAAATGTATGTCATGGGTGAGAAAAATAAGATCGTGGTGACTCCTGACAATGTTCCCGACTTTCTGGGAGCCCCTAAGTTCCTAAAGGATGAGAAGCTGAAGGAAAATCAAGTCGGCATCTGTACGGGGCTGGCCTGGACCCAAGCTGGGGGAGAAATCCTCTATGTTGAAGCTCTGCGCATGAAGGGCAAGGGAGGCCTGGTACTCACCGGCCAACTCGGTGATGTAATGAAGGAGTCCGCAAGGGCAGCTATGTCCTATTCGCGAGCCCATTATGCCGAATTGGGAATTGAGGATGACTGGTTTGAGAACAACGAAATTCATGTCCACCTCCCTGCTGGAGCCATCCCAAAAGATGGTCCCTCTGCCGGAGTGGCCATTGCCACCTCTCTGGTGAGTCTGATGACAGAGACTCCGGTGAGGAAGGATATCGCCATGACGGGAGAGATCACTCTCGCTGGACGAGTTCTTCCAGTGGGTGGAATTCGGGAAAAGACTCTGGCCGCCTTGGCGCATGGGATCACCACTGTCATCCTGCCTCTGGCAAACCAGAAGGATGTGGCCGATATTCCAGAAGAGTTTAAACAGAAGCTGAACTTTTGCTTTGTAGAGAACTTGGACGAAGTTTTTGCCTTGGCTTTAGATAGTAAATCCGCCAAAAAGAAAGTTGGCTCCAGTACAAAGGGAAAGAAAAGCCGTCTTCCTGCGGCTGCAGCTTAAATGGATTTAAGCCACTCGTCCAAAGAGTGGCTATCTTCGGACAAAGCCTTTAGCCTTTCATTCTCCTCTTCCAGGACCCGGACCAGGGTCCTGAGATCTGCCACCTCATCTTTGAGCTGGATCACCTGCTCTTCTTTTTCTTGGAGAATGATCGAATAGGCTTTTTTTATTTCAGCTAAGAGGTTTTGGGTGGTTTCAGCCAGAACTTGATGGCCCACTTCCGGATGAGGGGCGAAAGACGACGGGGACGGAGGGACAAGGGGGGCCGGAATATCAGGGGAGGGCTCAGAAACCTTCTGAACCCCCACCTCTATCTTACGAGTCTGATCTTGGACCTTGGGACGGGGATCTGGCCCCTTAGATCTGGGTGCTGAAGGAGATGTTTGTGGGGGGGCTTTCTCCTTGAGCAGTTGGATCAGGGGTCGATCTTCAATAAAGTAGCGACCATCATCAAATGAGTACTCAATTTCCTGACGCTTGATTCGCCGTCGCAGGGTGGAGACGCTCACCTTGTGCCGACTTGAGTACTCAGATAAGGATAGCCAAACTGGACCTGACACGCTTTCTGTATCCTCCTAGTGAGTTAAATCTAGCATAAGTGCCGGCTCTGTAAAGGGATTGGGAATGATTTTGTGAATACCCAGACCAAACCCAGACCTCAGCCCTGTGCAAAGGATGACTATCCAAACCTCTTAGCTTGTAGAGCCCCATTGGGTAGTCACTGACTACCCAATGAATACCCACTGACTACTCACTTGAATGCCCAGGCCCGGCTTTGAGTCGTTACTTTTCTTGTTCTCTCTCACTGGGGAGTGCAGTAGCATAGTGAACATGCGATTGGGAAATAAAACAAAGCCGGCTCTTGTGTTGAGCGGAGGCGGGATCAAAGCTGCCGCTTTCCACATCGGTGTCTGCCTAGCCCTCAGGGAAAAGGGCTTTCAATTTGCTGGAGGCAGTCCTGCTGTGGTGCAGCAGAATTTTCCAGAGGACCGACTCACCTTTAAGATCTATGTGGGTTCAAGTGCCGGCTCAGTCATCTCTACTTTTTTAGCAGCTGGTTATAGCATTGATGCCATTATCGATGCTTTTACCCGAGGGGCTGGGCTTGGCCCCCTTTCCCGACCAAGGTCCGACCAGACATTTTTGAAGCCCCTGGGCTATAGAGATGTGTTTGCCCTGAATTTACCCAATTCCCGATCCAGTTTTGGCCTCAATAAGCTCTTTCGCCAAAGACCCATAGTCACCGGAGGGATCGAGGTGTTGCTGAAGCGGGGATTTAAAGTCAATGGGCTGTTCTCAGCGCGAAACCTTGAGAAGTATTTACGGGAAAATGTCTTTTCTCCCAATGATTTTAAAGCTCTGGGGGTCCAGCTTTACATCATTGCCACTCAGCTTAACCACTCCAGGAAAGTGATTTTTGGCCCCTATGAAGAGACCACCAAGACTAAGGATGTCAAATATGCCAATTATGCCCAGGTGAGCCAGGCCGTGGCGGCCTCCGCCAGTCTCCCCCCATTCTTTGCCCCCTATCCAATAAAAAACAATAAGGGCAAAGAAATTTACTTTTTTGATGGGGAAATTCGAGACACCCTCTCCACCCATGTGGCGGCAGAACATGGGGCTGATTTGGTGATCTCCTCTTATTCCATTCAGCCCTACCATTACAATAAGGAAGTGGGCAGTTTGCATGAATTTGGCATGCCGGCCATTTTTAACCAGGCCCTCTATCAGGTGGTTCAGCAAAAGATTGAACGCCACATCAAACACCAGCAGGACCTGTCCTCAGTGATCCAAACGATTCAGGGATATCTACGCCAAGTAAAGGTGGATGAGGAACATATCCAAAAGGTTATAGAAGTGGTCACCAGCCGAACTAACTATAACCCCAATGTGAAATACATTTACATACATCCTAGCCCCCAGGACTATGAGATGTTTTTCTATGACCACTTTTCTCTGAACCCAACTATTTTAGGCCATATTGTGAGGATAGGATTTAAGGCCGCCATGACGGCCCTACGCTACCACCAAATTTAAAATAGAATTCCCGCGAAGAGCACCAAGAGAGCCGTCATGGCCACTGTAAAGCTGGTAAGTTGGCGCGAGCTCACGGCATCGGCTCCTTCACCCTGCTCCTCCATGTACATCACAACTATAGGTCGCAGGTAATAGTAAAGTCCTATGGCTGAAGAGACCACTCCCCAAAAAACCAGCCAATAGAGCTTCTGGTCAAGAGCCGCGGTAAAAACATAAAGCTTACCAAAAAATCCAACAGTGGGAGGAATCCCTGCTAGACCAAGCATAAATATAGCTATAAATAGGGCCACCCAAGGATTGCGCTGGGCCATTCCCCTCAGGTCCTCAATATGGATGGAGCTTTCAGACCTCTTCTCCATTAAGCTGATGACCCCAAAGGCACCCAGGGTCATCACCGCATAAACAGTGACATAGTAAAGGACAGAGCGGATGGCTAGGTCTCCCATGGGTCCTGCCATCCCCGCGGCAATCAGACCCATCATCACATAACCTGAATGAGCCACTGAGGAGTAGGCCAACATCCGTTTAAAATGGCTTTGGCTTATGGCTGCAATATTCCCCACCAACATGGTGAGTACGGCCAACCATTGAAGAAAGTGGACCAGTCCCTGGGACTCTGGCGAAACCATGACCTCGGCAAGGACCACTCGCAGGAATAGAGCAAAGCTCACGGCCTTAACTCCGGTGGCCATAAAGGCGGTGATGGGGGTCGGGGCCCCTTGATAGACATCGGCAGCCCAAGCATGAAAGGGAACAAGGGCTACCTTAAATGCCAAGCCCACTGCAGCCAGAACTACTCCTAAGGTGAAGAGGAGGTTGTGGCCCATCAAATCCGGGGCTCGGTTGACCAGTTCATGGAGGTAAGTGGTCCCAGCTAGTCCATAAATAAAGGCCAGCCCATAAAGTAGAACGGCTGAGGCAAAAGAGCTGAGAACAAAATACTTAAAGGCGCTCTCTTTGGAAAGTCTCTCCTCACTGCTCAGAGCAATGAGGACATAGAGGCAAAGAGACATCATCTCAATGCCGATAAAGGCGATAATAAGGTCATTGGACCAGACCACCACCAGCATTCCAATGGCCGCATTCAAGAGGAGAAAAACAAACTCTGAAAAATGGCGATTGCGGGTGGCCATATTTTCCCTACTGAAAATAAGAGTCACCGCTGTCACACCCATAATCAGGAAGCCCAACCAAACCGAGGCTCCATCAATCACCAAGGCATCCTGAAAGTAAATCCCAGAAATATCCTTATAGGTGCCAATAAGGCCTGTGGCCAAAATGACCCCCAAAAGGCCTATGGACATTGTCACAAAGGGGTTGCCCTCTCGGTTTTCATTAAAAACCTTCACAGTCAGGGGGATAATGCTAAATAAAAACAAAGCAATCAGAGGACTGACAACCCACAGATCTAAGAGGCTGAATTTAACGTCCATCGTGGCCATCCTTTTCGTGAATACTCAACTCATAGGTGTAGCGATTATTAACCAGATGCTCCAGGCTCTCCCGGGACCAGTCCAAAAAGTGGTTGGGTAAAATACCCATCCAGAAGATTAGGACCACTAGGGGAGCCATTAGGACCTTTTCCCGCCAATTCATATCCAACTTTTCAGGGCTGTATTTGGAGAGCATGGGGCTCAGGGGCCCAAAAAAGACCCTTTTGACCATCCAGAGCATATAGGCCGCCCCCAAAATCACTCCCGTCACTGCAATGGCCCCGTAGATTTTGCTGGCCGAAAAGGCCCCAAGAAGAATTAAAAACTCACCCACAAAACCATTGGTCAAAGGGACCGCAATACTGGACATAGTGACAATCAAAAACACAATGCTAAACCAAGGGGCGGCCTGAGCCAGGCCTCCATAATCGGAGATCTGGCGACTGTGGGTGCGCTCGTAGATCATCCCCACCAACAAAAACAGGGCCCCAGTGCTAATCCCATGATTGAGCATCTGGTAAAGGCCTCCAGTCATACCAAAGATGTTAAAGGCGAACAGCCCCAGCATGATATAGCCCATATGGGAGACTGAGGAGTAGGCCACCAATTTCTTGATATCGGGCTGCACCATGGCCACTAGGGCTCCATAGACAATCCCAAAGGCAGAAATAAAGACAAAGAGCCAGGCCCAATACTCGATGGCATCAGGAAATAGAGGGAAGGCCATGCGCATAAAGCCATAGCTTCCCATCTTCAACATAACGGCGGCCAAGATGACTGAGCCTGGTGTGGGAGCCTCGACATGTGCATCTGGCAACCAGGTGTGAAAGGGGAACATGGGAACTTTAATGGCAAAGGCAATGGCAAAGGCAAACATCAAAAGAGTCTGGGTCGTCAGCCACTCCCCGGCCACAAAGGGAATTTGTAGCTGATAGAAGTCCAAGAGACTGGCGCTCATCTGTCCGCCCATTTGATGGGCAGTCATCAACATTAGGGCAATAATGGCGGCCAGCATCAGCAGGGAGCCCAGCATGGTGTAGACAAAGAACTTCACTGTGGCATAGATGCGCCGAGGTCCACCCCAAATGCCTATCATAAAGTACATGGGAATCAGGGAGGCCTCAAAAAAGATATAAAACAAGATGGCATCCATGGCCAAAAAGCTACCCAACATTGTGGTCAATAGGGCGAAAAGGCTGACATGAAAAGTCTTGGTCCGGTTTTCTATGGAGGTCCAACTTCCCAAAATCACTAAGGGGGTCAGGGCCAAGGTCATGACCACGAGCCACAGAGAGATGCCATCAATACCCACAAAGTAATGGACACCAAACTGTTCGAGCCAGGGAGTCTTCTCAACGAGCTGGAGGGCCGCGACCCCTTTTTCAAATTGCAGAAATATCCCTAAACCTAAAATTAGATGCACCAAGGAGAGCGCCAGGGCCGTGGGCCGAATCCACTCTGTCCTGGGCAGAGCGCCAATGACAGCCGCATATAAGAGGGGCAAAAAAATCAGTGCTGACAACAACATCATTCACTCCATCAATACAGTACGTAAAAAAGAGCCAATAGGAGACCCACAACAATGTACATGGCATATTGCTGGAGGTTGCCATTGTGTAAGGATCTTAAGGCCCTTCCTCCTCCTTGAACCAAATCGGCCAAAAAATAAGTGGTCTTATCTATAAAATTGACGTCCACATAGGCCCAGAGGCCCTTGCTCAGCCCCACAAGGGGGTTGATAATTTTGCCAAAATAGAACTCGTCCACATAGTACTTATTGGCCACAATGTCGTAGGCCTTACCCAGTCGCTCTTTGATTTCAGTGGGTCTCGCTTTATTTTTTAAATAGCTATCGTAAGCAAACCAGGCCGACACTGAAGCGAGGACTACAGACACGAGCATTAAAATCAGCTCCAAAACTACAGGGCCGGCTTCCAAGTCTAAAGGCACCAGAGCTGGCTTAATCCAGTCCCCCAAAAGATGGGGAGGGTGACCGGGAATAAACTGGGCCAGGGCATGGGGAATACCCACCCATCCCCCCACCAGGGATAAAACGGCCAAAATAATAAGGGGAATAGTCATATTCAAAGGAGCCTCATGGGGGTGAACCTTACTATCCACTCGACTCTCTCCCCAAAACACCAAAGCCATAAGGCGAGTCATATAGAAGGCCGTCCCTATGGCTGCCAAGGCCCCAATCAGCCAAAGCAGAGGATGGCCCATCTTGCCGGCCATGGTGTACCAGAGAATTTCATCCTTACTAAAAAACCCGGCAAATGGGGGTATTCCAATAATGGCCAACCAGCCAATTAAAAATGTCCCGTGGGTGATGGGCATCTTTTTCGCCAACCCCCCCATTTTGCGAATGTCCTGCTCTTCGTGCATGGCATGAATCACACTCCCTGAGCCCAAAAACATAAGGGCCTTAAAAAAAGCGTGGGTCATCAGGTGAAACATGGCGGGCATAAAGGCCCCGACTCCAACCCCAAGGAACATAAAGCCCAATTGAGAAACTGTGGAGTAAGCCAAAACCTTTTTAATGTCGTTTTGGGTAAACCCAATGAGAGCCGCCAGCAAAGCGGTCAGGGCTCCCACCACAGCGATCAGCATCATCACATTAGGGGCCAGCACAAAAACATGGCTCATACGCACAATCATATAAACCCCGGCCGTCACCATGGTGGCCGCATGGATCAGAGCCGAAACCGGAGTGGGGCCGGCCATGGCATCGGGCAGCCAAACATAGAGAGGGATTTGCGCTGATTTTCCTGTGGCGCCAATAAAGAGAAAAAGACAGGCCAGAGCAATGGGTCCAGTCCAGCCCACCTCAGCCACCTCGGGCATTCTGGCGGCCAGTTCAGCAAAGTTCACAGTCCCAAAGGCAAAAAACAGAGTGAAAATCCCCAACAGGAAGCCGGCGTCCCCAATTCGGTTGGTGATAAAGGCCTTCATTCCGGCGGCGGCCTTTTCCTTGTCTGTGAACCAAAAGCCAATCAGAAGATAAGAGCAAAGCCCCACTCCCTCCCAGCCCACAAACATAATCAGCAAGTTGTCGCCCAAAACCAAGAGCAACATATTGAAGAGGAAGAGATTTAAGTAGGCAAAGTATTTGGCCGGTCGGGCATCATGAGACATATAGCCAATACTGAAGATATGAATCAAAGAGCCCACCCCTGTGACCACAAGGATCATAATGGCGCTGATGGGATCCACCAGGAAGCTCACTTGGGCCGAGAAGTCTCCCACCAACATCCAATCGAAAAAGTGCGCCGTGATCTGTCTTCCGTCCTTTGGCAGGGCGACCAAGCGAAGGGTGAGGACCACCGAGGTGATAAATGAGATGATGGCGGCCCCACTGGCAATGATTCCTGCCGTTTGACAGTCGCTGCTTCTAAAGCGCAAACCATTGATAAAAAAACCGATTAGGGGAGCTAAAACCAAAGTGGCTAAAAGAACATCTGAGGAAATCATGGGCTAGCCTCTCAATTGCTCAAAAAAGCGAATATTTAGTTCTTTAAATTTCTTGTAGACGGCCACGGCCAGAGCTAAACCCACCCCCGCTTCGGCGGCCGCTACGGTCATAACAAAAAAGACCATCACTTGGCCCTTTATATCCGCATTGAAGTGGCTAAATGCCACAAAACTCAAATTCACCGCATTCAGCATAAGCTCTACACTCATCAGTATCACAATGACATTCTTTCGCATCATGACACCGACCATGCCAAGGGTGAAGAGAATGGCTGAGAGGACTAGATAGTGCTCAATCCCGGGCATGGGTTCCCCCTTTGATTCGTGACACAGCAACGACTCCCACCGCAACAACAAGCAATAAAAGGCCCAGCAGTTCAAAGGCAAAAAGGTAGCGCGAGAAGAGCAGTATAGCCAAATCCTGAGTGGTGGGCTGAACCACTTCAGCAGTGGAGGGTGGAGCCCCTATCTCCAAGCGTTCGCCATAGTATCCAAGAACAGACAATAGAATGAGGAGCATGACTAGGAGAGCGGAGCCCACTTTGACAATTCCACTCATAAGACCACGGGAAAAGGCCCTAACCTCTCCACTTAAATCAAAAAGCATAAGCACCATCACAAAGAGCACCATCACCGCCCCGGCGTAGACGGCCAACTGAACCCCGGCAATAAAGTAGGCATCCAGTAAAAAGAAAATACCGGCTAGGGTGATCATGGTGAGGGCCAAATTGAGGGCGGAAAAGATAGGGTTGGCCACAGCAATGGTGAAGTAGCCAAAAAACACAGCCATGAAGGCTAGTAAGTAAAACATCAAGGAGGATAGGTCCATATTCATTAACTCCAGCTGCTTCTCATCATAAGAACAATTATTGCGGTGATGACTGTATTGGCTAAAGCCCAAGGCAGCATGGTCTTCCAGCCTAAATTCATCAGCTGATCATAGCGAAACCGGGGCAGGGTCCAGCGCACCCAAACAAAGATCCAAAGAAAAACCAAAATCTTTGCAAAGAAACTCAAGTGAAGCACAAGAGCAGTGAGCAAGCTGGCCTGGGTGAGGCCCTGTCCCTGGCTTACAAAAAACTCATTGATTTGCTCTGGAGTGATAAAGGGGATGTGGTAGCCACCAAAATAAAAAGTAACCATAAGAGCTGAGGCCACCAGCATATGGCCGTACTCGCCGATATAAAACATGTTCATCTTGATGCCGCCATACTCTGTATGATAGCCGGCCACCAGCTCGGCTTCAGCCTCGGGAAGGTCAAAGGGCAGACGATTCGTCTCAGCAAAAACCGCCGCCAAGAGCAAGATGGCCCCTAAGGGCTGGAAAAAAATGCCCCAGTTGGGCAAAAAGCCAATGCTCGTCTCCTGACCAAAAAACATAAAGGTGAGTGGCCCCGTCTGCTGGGCAACCATCTCAGAAAAAGAAAAGGTATTGTAAATCAAGAGGATTCCCACAATGGACAGCCCTAGAGCCAACTCATAGCTGATCATCTGGGCTGAGGCCCGAAGGGCTCCCAAAAGGGAGTACTTATTGTCTGAGCCCCAGCCGGCTAAAAGCAGAGCGTAAGCTGCTAGAGAAGAGACACCCAGGACAAAGACAATGCCTATGCCGATCTCATAGCCCTGAAAGAGAAAAGTATAGGGTCCCCATTCCCGTCCCAGCCACTCAAAGGCTTCAACTTGAATAGGGTGAGAAAGGGGAATGGCATTAAAGGCCACGGCAGCAGGCAAAAGGGCCACAACGGGAGCCGCATAAAATAAAAAACGATGGCTTTTTGCCGGGACAAACTCCTCTTTGGTGAGAAATTTCACCGCATCGGCCAAGAGCTGAGTGAGTCCCAGTGGTCCCACCCGGTTGGGGCCTAGGCGGTTTTGAATTAGGGCTGAACCCCTTCTCTCCACCCAGACAAGAAGGGGGACCAGCTGAACCATCAGGAGAAAGATGGCCACCATTTTTGCAAAGTTGATCGAGACCTCAAGAATATCTGTACCCATAATTAATCCCAGTCCAGGGCTCGTGATTTAATTTCCCAAAAGAGACCAAACACAAAGATGGCCAAAAAAACTCCCATGGCTGAAAAAATGTAAAGCCCATGGCCAGCCTCAATAAAGTCCCCAAAAGCCAGGGCCCAGGGATACATAAAAATGATCTCGATATCGAATAAAATAAAGAGAATGGCTGTAAGATAGTATTTTATGGGAATCTTGGTTGTGGCTGATTTTTCGACCTCTAAGCCACACTCATAGCTAGACTGCTTAACTGCAGAGGGCTTGGTTCTTGGGCCAAAACGAGAGGCCAAAAAAACCAAGAAAAGGCCAAAAAGCGCAACAAAAATGGACAATGCCAGGACGGGCACCAGTTGAAACATTCGCTGCTCCGGAGCATTTTGTGTTCAAGTTGAAGATCCTCCTATATATACAAAGGCGATCTGGAGAATCCAAGAGAATATCTTGCCCTGTCTTAGGCAGGGTCAATTTGCTAATGCGATGAGTTAATATGAGCCTAACAGTAGAAACTATTCCCCTCTCCCTCGGCGCCTCACTGGCTCGGCGACTGACCTCTCGTCAGGAGAAATTCGAAATTGTTGGGACCAATTCTCTCACTGCCCTCGCTGCCCTGTTGAGCCAGGAGGTGGCCGGGGTCCATTTTCCACACTTGGTGATTCTCCCTCACCCCTCTGATGTGGAAAGACTGAGAAGGTCCCTGGAGTTTTTTGACCCCAACCTCCCGGTGTTTTCTCTTCCCCCCTTTGATGTGGATCCCTACTCGGGGCTCTACCCCAGCCGACAGATACTGGGCAAGAGACTTCACTGGTGCTTTTCCGCTCAGAGGGCTCAAGCTGGTCAAATTTTTTTGGCTTCCGTGGAGGCCTTAAGCCAAATCACCTTGCCCCCTCAGCTCCTCAAAGACCAGAGCTGGAGCTTCAGCCTCGGAGAAGATTTCCCATCGGACTTTTTTCAAATTCTTGGGGAGATGGGCTACCAAAGCCTTCCTCTTGTGGACGATGTGGGAACCTATTCACGGAGGGGAGGCATCGTGGATATCTATTCCCCAGCCCACTCTCAACCGGTTCGCCTGGAGCTCTTCGGGGACAGCATCGAAAGTTTGCGATTTTTTGATCCCGCCACTCAACGGAGCCAGGAAAACCTTCAACAGTTTACAGTGATCCCCCCTCGCGAAGTCATTTTCAACGATGACAATCGTCAAACTGTAGCTCAACAGCTAAAAAAGTCCTGTCAAGGACGGGCCGTAGATGCTGATGAGCTGCAAGGGCTTTTGAGCTCCATCTCCCAAGGTCAATACTTTCACGGTCTAGAGTATTTGCTTCCTTTCTTTTATGCAGGTCGCCCTCAAGCCGCTGAGCACTTTTCCGGTCCTCTCTGTGTCTGGCGACTGGACCCATTGGAGGCCACCCGCTCTTTCGATGAGCTGATGGGCGAGCGAAAGCGCCAGTGGCAAGAGGGCGAGACCCAGGTGATCCGCCCTCATCCAGAGGAGGTTTATTTCCCCCTTCAAGATCTTGTTTTTCAGGCCGGCACCAAAGAGTTTTTGATCAACAAGATTCATATTGGGGACCAATCTGAACAAACAGAAGGGGAAGTTTCCCTATGGCCCCTCCCCACAAGCCCACTTAAAGAGTTCTCCCAGGGGGCTAAAGCCTTGAGTGCCAAGGCCGGCGAATTGGCTCGCTTTGCTCAGGAGAAAATTCTGCAATGGCGAAGCCTAGGCCATAAAGTTTTTATTGCCGCCAACACCATCAGCCAGTGCCAAAGGCTGAAACTACTGCTTGAGTCCGAAGACTCAGCTCTTCAGGCTGAACTGGTGGACGAAGACCTCTACACTTGGACTCATTGGTGGCAAGCGCAGGAGGCTCAGCCTCATTTGGTCCACCTTTTGCCCCGACACCTTGAAGACAGTCTGCGTCTCCATGAGGATCAGGTCATTTTTTTACGCGAAGACGACTTTTTTGGCCATAAGCGCTCCAGTCTTCGCAAGAGCACCACCCCAAAAGAGGCCCAGAGGGTGGTGGCCAACCTAAGTTTTGCGGACCTAAAAATCGGGGACTTTGTTGTCCATAAGGCTCATGGGGTTGGGGTTTATAAGGGCCTCAAAGTGATGCCCATTCAAGGAGTGGAGGCTGAGTTTATCGAACTCCACTACAAGGCTAATGACCGCCTTTACCTCCCCATTTATCGGGTGGGTCAGATTCAAAAATACATGGGCCCTACATCCACCACATTGATTGACAAATTGGGTGGAGCCCAGTGGGAGAAGGCCAAGGGCAAAGTTAAGAACCATCTTCGAGAAATTGCCGATGAGCTCTTGAGAATCTATGCCCAGCGGGCCCAAGCAGAGAAAAAGCCATTTTCTGAACCCGATGAGGACTTTTTAAGTTTTGAGGCGGCTTTTCCCTATGAGGAAACCCCCGATCAGTTGAGAGCCATACAAGATGTCCTCAGCGACATGACTGCCCCCAAACCGATGGATCGTTTGATTTGCGGAGACGTGGGTTTTGGCAAAACAGAGGTGGCCATGCGTGGTGCCTTCAAGGCGGTCCAAGATGGCCGCCAAGTGGCAGTCATCGCCCCCACGACTGTCTTGTGTTTTCAACACTACGAGACCTTTAAAAAGCGCTTCAAAAAGTGGCCGGTAAAAATTTGCTCACTCAATCGCTTTGTGGATAAAAAATTGGCCAACGAGTGTTTGAGCGGACTGAAAAGTGGACAGGTTGATATTGTGATAGGAACTCATCGCCTACTGAGTAAGGATGTGACCTTTAGGGACTTGGGGCTTTTGGTGATTGATGAAGAGCAGAAGTTTGGCGTTCGCCACAAAGAGGCTCTTAAAAAATTTAAAGCCACAGTGGACAATCTGGCCATGTCAGCCACTCCTATACCGCGAAGCTTTAATATGAGCCTGATGGGGGTCCGCGACCTCAGCCTCATCAATACAGCTCCCGTAGATCGCCTCCCAACCAGAACCTTTGTCTGCAAATTTGATCGGGAAGTGATTCGCAAAGCCGTCATGAGCGAAAT
>SKLV01000008.1 GCA_007121385.1 Bdellovibrionales bacterium | reverse complement strand
TCCCCACTGGTAAAAATAAACTCTTTCCCCACAGCAGCCTCCTCCTCAAAGCGAGCAGAAAACAGCCTATCAATTCACTTTCCCACCTTCTCGACTCACTGCCAAAAAGAGGACATTTCTACTTCTCGGGAACAGCTCAGAAGGAGAACCCGAAGGCCAAACCCAAGCCCTGAACCTCATGCCCCCTTGGCCGCGGGTCAGGAGGATAAAGTTGGACCAAAGACTGGACATGAAAACAAAAACCTATAGGATACCAGGGGCGCACAAATGGGTTGCACCATGAGGTGTAAAAACAGCTTTTGCGGGAGGATCTATGGACTTGGCCTGGGATATTCAGCTTTTAAAAAGTTTTTTGCTCTCAGCGGCCCTGCTCAACATTGGCATTATGCTGCTGTGGATTGCTCTACTCACTTGGAGTAGGAATTTTATCCACCGCTTTCATGGATTCTGGTTTCCCATGAGTCAGGAAAAGATGATTGAGCTCCACTACCTGATGTTTGGCCTCTACAAACTGGGAATTTTTCTTTTTTTCTTAATGCCTTGGATCGCTCTCACTTTGCTGACCTAAGGAGAAGGGGGCTCTATGCTCGTTGAACCCAAAATTCTAGACAAGACTTTAGATGCGGCTCTCTCCACTGGGGCTGATTTTGCCGAGGTGTTTTTGGAAGAGAGCTACAGCTCCCATCTGACCTATCTCAACCGCAAGCCGGATCAGGCCCTGGTGGGCAATCTCTACGGGGCTGGGATCCGGGTGTTTTTTGGTCACGAGGTGATCTATGTGACCACCAGTGATTTGACAGAAGAGGGCTTGATCAAGGCGGCCCTGCAGGCGGCAGCTGCCAGAAAAGATCAACAGCTCCAGGCTCAGCTGAAGCAGCCCCTGAAGGCGGTTTCATTTGACTCCATCCACCCCTTTGGCGCCCGACCCTGGGAAACAGCTAAAGACCAAAAGTTTAAGCAGTTGGGGGCTATGGATCAGTGGGCCCGGTCTCGCTCGGGCCTGATCACTCAGGTGCAGACGGGGCTCAACGAAAAATTCCAAAAGGTGCAGATCGCCAATTCCCTGGGCCGATGGATCTATGATGAGAGAGCCTACTCCCGAGTGTCCTGCGAGGTCTTTGTGGAAGAGGGAGGGGTGAAGGAGAGTGCCTCTGAAAGAGAGGGGCATATGGGAACGGCTGAGTTTTTGGAATCCATGGATAGGGATGGCTTTGTCCAGACGGCGGTGGACCGAGCTCTGCTCTTACTGAAGGCCCCCTTTGCTCCGGCCGGGGAAATGCCGGTGATTATCGACAATGCCTTTGGGGGAGTGATCTTCCATGAGGCCTGCGGCCATGGTCTGGAGACCACCTCTGTGGCCAAAGGGGCCTCGGTCTTTTGTGACAAGCTGGGAGAGAGAGTGGCCCCCGAATGTGTCACCGCCGTGGATGACGGCACTCTTCCCAACTCTTGGGGCTCTCTCAATGTGGACGATGAGGGCTATCCCACCCGGAGGACTGTGCTCATTGAAAAGGGCATTCTCAAGTCCTACCTGGTGGACCAGATGGGGGCGCGCCAGACGGGCTATGAGCCCACGGGCTCGGGGCGCCGGGAGTCCTACAAATTTGCTCCGGCCTCGCGCATGCGCAACACATTTATTGAGGCGGGAAGCGACAGCTTTGAGAGCATGGTCAAAGATGTGGACTACGGCCTTTTTGCCAAGAGCATGGGGGGAGGCAGTGTGAATCCCGGAACGGGAGACTTTAACTTTGCCGTGCAGGAGGCCTATATGATTCGCCGAGGCCAGATCGCCGAGCCAGTGAAGGGAGCCTCTCTGATTGGCCGGGGCATTGATGCCTTGGGGAAGATCGTGAAGGTCTCAAATGATCTAAAGTTGGCATCGGGAATGTGCGGCTCCGTCAGTGGGGTGATTCCTGCTGCCGTCGGACAACCGCAGATTTTGGTCTCCAGTTTGTTGGTGGGAGGAAGAGCCTAATGGACCCAGTCAAAGAGAGCTTTGAAGAAGTTTGCCGTCTGGCCCAAAAAGAGGGAGCGGGAGTGGAGCTCTTGATTCACGAAAGTGAAAATTTAAAGATCTCCTATCAAAAGAAAAAACTAGATAAGTACGAGATGACCACCAGTCGCCAAGGGGGATTTAGAGTGCTGTGGGGAGGAGGGCAGGGCTATGCCTCAACGGAAAACTTTTCGCCCCAAGCTCTGCTTCATAGCTATCAGGAGGCCCTCTCCAATGCCAAAGCCCTGGTTTTAGGGGCTGGGGAGAGTTCAGGGGCCGATCCGTCCGGGGTCGGCCCTGTGAGCAGAGGGGAGTCGCCAGCGGCCTCTCCGGAGTCCCTTTTGGCCCAGCCTGCGGAGTACAGGAATCTTGATCATCTCCAATCAGATGAGCAGCCCAGCCTTGAGGCCCAAAGGCAGGTGGCGGAGTGGCTGGAGAGTAAAACCCTCGAGGTAGACCCACGCCTGACCCATGTGCCCTACACCGCTTATGTGGAGTCGCGTTGGAAAAGGCGTCTTCTCAACTCCAATGGGGTGGATGCCCAGTCCAGTTTGCGAAGCTTTTTTGGTTACGCCCACGCACTGGCTAAACAGGATGATCAGACTAAGTCCGATGGGGATTCTTTTTTCTCCAGAGATTTTTCTAAAATCCAGGTGGAGCCAGTTTGCCAATCGGCAGCTCAAAGGGCTCTGTCTCGCCTGGGAGCTCGCCCTCTGCCCACAGGCACTTATCCGGTGCTCATTGATCGAGAGGAAGTGCCCAGCTTTATCTCTATGTTGCTCAGTCACCTGTCGGCCCAGGAGGTTTTGGATGAAAAGTCTTTGCTCAAGGGCAAAGTGGGGCAAAAGGTGGCCGCCTCCATTTTGAATTTGCTGGACGACCCCTTTGACGAGAGGGGCTCAGGACTGCGCTCTTTTGACTCCGAGGGAACTCCCTCTCGGCCCCTCACCCTGATTCAAGAGGGGGTGCTGCAGTCCTATTTCACCAACTTGGAGACAGCCCAAAGGCTCGGGGTGGCCAACACCGGTCACGCCTTAAGATCACCGAGCTCGCAGATGAGCATAGGGCCTTCCAACATTGTGGTGCAAAGCGGAGAGGAGAGCTTTGCCGACTTAGTGGGAGGCAAAGGCAAAGTGGTCCACCTGAGCACTCTGAATGGGGGACTGCATGCCGGCTACAAAGCATCGACGGGAGACTTTTCTCTCCCAGCCGAGGGCTTTTTGTACGAGGGGGGTAAAAACTTAGGACCAGTGGATCAGTTTGTGGTGTCCGGCAATATCCTCGATCTCCTGATGAAGATTGAAAAGATCGGCCGCGACTACAACAGCCCCGGAAGCAATATTTTGAGCCCCGATTGGCTGATCAGCGAGCTGTCCTTTGCGGGGGGTTAAGAGGAGGAGTTTTATGGAGTGCTTAAAGTCTCTTCAAGACGCCGCCCCTTGGTGAATGAGTACAATTTTTTTATTAAAAGTCGCCTGAATCTACTCACAGCCTCTCACTTCGGCAAGCAGATGGCTTGGCAAGACATTCCATGACCACCCCCTGAGGGGCTCCAATTTCGAGCATATAAAATCCATTGCCCACCTGATCTGCGGACGTCGCAGTCAAATTCCATAACATGGTTACTGGAGCTGATAAAGCGAGATCGAGCTACTGAGCAGAATGCAAAATCATTAACCGATCCCAAATCAATTTGTTGGATATTACCTGCCCCACTAGCAGCAGTTAAGTCTATAACAGGGCTATACACGGCGTTGCCACCGCTGCCGCCCCCTCCTGGCTCAGGATCTGGAGGAATCTCTGGCAGTGGCTGACAATCTGGGTTGCCCTGAGCCGTGAATCCAGCCATATACGTCCCCTCGGGACAAGAAAGATTGGCCCCCCCCAAAAGTTCTGCGGTGGTGATACAAATGGAGTCCCCATTGGCGAGAATGCCGGTCTGCACTTGGCCGGCTGGGCAGGGTTGTCCGACGGGCTGGGGGGCGCAGCCGGTGATGAGGCGGCTTCCTGGCGGGGAGGCGGGATCAACGTCGAAGAAGTAGGGGACGGATACGGGTTGCAAACTTCTGACCAATGAGTTGGGATCGAGGGTGATGCGAAAGACACCTTCATAGATCAGAACACCTGGGTTGGCGTTGGGCACCTCCCTAATAATCTCCAGTTCCGTCCTCTGCACCCTTAGTCCTGCGGCAGTGCCTCTCAGGAGTTCTCCGGGCTGGGCAATTCTCTCTCCAGTGTTACTATTGATCACAATTCCCTGGGGCAGGTTGATGCGTGGACCCGAGTTTTGAGTGATTTGGTTCGCATTAAAGGTTGAGTTGGTCCCCAAAGTGAGACTGCATGCAGCGTTGTCCATTCGCAGGCCCATCTGGAGGTCTTGGCCCATGGTCATTTGCTCGATCTTTTGGTTGGAGCCTCTTAAATCCCGCGACATATGGGCGGCAAAGGTGGCAAAGGCGGTGATGATAAAGCCCATCATCCCCACCACTAAAACCAATTCAATCAGGGAAAAGCCGGAAGATCCTGAGGACACTAAGGGCCCTGAGGGCCCTCTGGAGCTGATATGAGTCTGAGATCCATTGAACCTGACCGACTGACTCATAGTGATTAAAACCTCCGAAACCATTGACATTCTTCGCGTCAAATCTCCTCGGCCTTTGGTCCAGAAAACTTAAGTAGAAAATGGATCTAAAATATTAGGTTTTCATAAGCGCCGGCTTTTGCGGGGTTTTTCCAAATTAGGAAAGCCCTCCACTTTGGGACTTCCAAAGGAGAAATCAATCATATTCCTGAGCCCTCTGAAGCAGCCGAGATCCCTCTTGTTCCAGAATATCTCAAAACTAGAAATCTCCCTTTCTCGCTCTGAGACAATCGGCGTTTTTTCAATAGTCTCGCCTACCCCTGTCCTTTAAAGCTCTAGGTCCACACAAAATCCTACAGGGATCGCCTCATCTGAGTGGGACCAAAGCTCTTGATGCCCTCTCGCAGATTGCAGTGGCCACAGCGGCCCCCATCTCTCTGCCAAATTTGCCATCTCTGGCTCTTGGAGATAGACCTTGGTTTCTTTGTCTGGGAGTGCAAGTTTTGTGGCCCATCTGCCGCTTGATGATGAGTCTGTGATCGAGGGACGGGTGACCTCACCCCGGGCCTGTCCCCCTGAGCTTCAATGCAAAGCTTCGCCGGCGCCGTGGGAACTTTCCTCCTCTTTGCCACCAGGCTGCCGGATATGGCGGTCACACTATCAGATGTGGTTTTGTTGTCTGCAGTTCCAGATCTTCTCCGGCCAAACTTTTTATCCATTAGGGCTTCAAGGCTCAGCTCGGCCATGGCTCCAATTAACTCGGCGAGAGTCATGCCCAAGGCTTTGGGCCCCAAAAGGCTCCTCACCTCCTCCAGGCGCTGGCGCAATTCTTGACTTACAATCAGGCGAAACTCGGAATGCTCCTTGCTCAGCACTCGCTCTCTCTCTTGGGGCAGTGGAAGAGCCAATCCCGCTTGTGCTGTTTTGTCCATGAGCAAGGCCTGAGTCTCCCGTGATGACTTATGGGCTATTTCATTGAGCACTTGCAACTTTTCCTCTTTGCTCAGGGAGTTCCTGCTTGAGTCCATACCTTGGCCACTGCATGGGGCCATATCTTGCTTCTCGCTTGGGTGTTTACCTTGGCTCTTGCCTGAGCTTAAACCTGAGCCCTTATTTGCACCTAGACATGGATCACCCTTTGAGCCCATGCCTTTGTCCTTGCATAATTTCCTGCTCCCAGCCCTCTGCATATGTTTAAAAAAACTCTGTGCCTGGCAGATGTGAGTTAAATTCAGTGCTCCGCTGGCAATTTGCTCCTCCACCTGAGGCAGCTCGCGGATCAGTTTGAGGGCAGAGAGGCGTCGGCCCGTCTGAGCTTCAGAATATTTAAGCTCCCTCAGGCAATAGTCAAACAGACTGCTGTAGCCCAAGTCAGAGAAGAGTTTTCTTCTCTCCACCTCTTTGAGATGATTTAAAATTTCACCAAGGAGCTCTCTTTCATTTTGCACCAGTTGCTGAGTTTGCTGAAGCAATTGTCGGTCACTAAGACTTTGCAGTTTCATAGGCCTCCTTTTTCGCAAGTTGCGAGAACCATAACACAGGTTTTTAAAGTGCCCTTTTTTGTGGGTCCGGAATGGCTTCTCTGCGGTCTTGCTGAGGACTTTATAGACTGGTGGTGAGGTTATCTTAGGGCAAATCTTGTTTTCACAATCAAAGAGGGCCGAAAGTGGAGCAGAGAGGATTTTAGAGAGTCGAAATTGCCGTCAAGAAAAAAGTGTTACCTATGCGCCCGGCCTGAAATATGACCCAACTCAGCGGCTGCACAGAAACAGTAAGAATAAAGGACCTTAAAATCAGTGAGGCCGATCTGCCCAGTGTAGTCACAAAGTTTCCTGTGTTAGTGCAATCAAAAAGTCTCCGGTGCCAGTGCAGTCGCAGAGGTTCCGGAGCTAGTGCATTCCCAAAGTCTCCGGCAGAGCCGGTTCAAAAAGATTCCTACGGCGCCGGCGAAGCTCTGCGCAATAAATAAATATATATTGTATTAACGAGATATCGCGACGAAAGGCGACATCACCACATCAATAGGCCTTGTCCGATCGCAGTTTTAAAATGGCCATTGGCTTCGAGTCCTTAAAAGTAGGGCTCGCAACCCAAAATCCAGAATTACACCCAAAATCCAGATTTACATCCTTGAGTGCTTACAGGGGCCAAGGTAGTCGCTCAGGGTGATGAGTTCGCCGGAGTCGCTGATCTCAGCCTCATGGGACATATGGCTGCGAGCGGCGTTGAAGCCCACACAAAGAGAGTGTGCACTTTCCACATTGGCTGGAAAGTGGCAAATCAAAATGCTATTGGACCCACAGCTGTAAATTTCCTGAAGTTCGGGGTTATTGTTGATGTCCGAGATGGGACGATAGATGTCCCTCTCCTCTTCGGGGAGCTGATCTAAGAGGTCCCGACTCATGTCGTCAGAGATCGGAATTTCATCTTCCCCATGGTGATCATGGTCATGGTGATGGTCGGATTGGCTTCCTGAGGGGTTGAGAGTGGAGCTCTGATCGTTGGCCTCCTTAAAACTCACATCCCCACAGTTGTTGAAACCCAACAACAGAAAGCCGGAGGCTACAAAAATGGATAAAAAAGCGACGGACTTTGGAGTCATGGGAGGATCCTTTCTCAACCCCTTGGGGCGACCAAGTTAACTTTCTCAACTTAAGTCTAGGTTCGGATCTAATTGATAAAAACTTGAGCAAAAAATCCTGCAACAGAGATTTTTTATTAATTTTGGACCAATCTGAGACAGGGAGAGCGCCCTTTGTGCTCAACCAGGGGGAAGATGCGCTCATAAGATTGATGCGCTCACGCGAGCCCCGCGCGCTCACAAGGCCCCGATGCTCATGAATAGCCTGGCAGCACCTCTCTACTCAGAGAGCTTAGCCTGCTGCCAGAGGGACTCCAGCTGCTCCTCGGAGAGGTCCATCCAGTTGAGTTGCTGTTGGGCGGCCAGCTGGCGGGCGCGGTGAAAGCGGCGCTCAAAGCGCTGGTTGGTTTGGCGCAGAGACTGTTCGGGGTCAACTTTGAGGTGGCGGGCCAGTTGGGCCAAAGAAAAGAGCAGATCGCCTAACTCCTGAGCTTGGCGCTCAGGGCTTTCTTGGGCCAGAGCCTGTTTGAGTTCTGCCAGTTCCTCGTCCACCTTTTCCATAACGGCGCTGACATGGGGCCAGTCAAAATTGAGGCGCTCGGTTTTTTCGCCAATCTTGTGGGCGCGGAGCAGAGCGGGAAGAGCCTGGGGGATATCAAAGAGGACAGGATCAGAGGGCGGGGAGTTCGGAGCTGTAGAGTCAGAGCCCCCACCAGCGCCGGCAGCCCCACCCGCGGCCTTGGCTGCCTTTTCGGCCGCCTTGATTTGGCTCCAGTTGGCGATGACCTCGGTGGTGCCAGAGACCTTCACATCACTAAAGACATGAGGGTGACGGCGAATCATTTTTTCACAGATTCCCTCAATGACCTCCTCAATGGCAAAGCGCTCCTCTTGGCGGGCAATCTCGGCATGGAGAGCCACCTGAAAGAGCAGGTCGCCCAGCTCCTCGATCAAAGCCGGGGTGTCGTCTTGGTCGATGGCTTCGCTGAGTTCAAAGGCCTCCTCGATGGCGTAGCGAGTCAAAGTGGAGTGCTCTTGTTCCTTGTCCCAGGGGCAGCCATCCGGCCCCCTTAGGGCTTTGACCACTTCTAAGAGGGCCGAGAAATCTTTGGTGTTTTTAGGTGGTTGAGGCATGCCTCCCCCTTTCAAATAGAGTTCAAAAATGCGTAAAAACTTTGACCCGCCCAGCGTCGAGGCGTAGGAAAACATTCCATGTCCCGGGAGTAAATACCGAGATATAATAAAGAGCAAGAGAGGCCTATGAGCAAAGAGAAAAAAACGGGTAAGAAGATCTCAGGACTCAATGAGGTCCACACCCGTTCCAAATACACTGACCCCTCCCATCGCTTTGTCGACTGGGTGCAGGGCTTGGGCTTTGAGCAGACCTTTTTTGCTCGCTGGGCCCAAGATCTGGATCGCCGCTTGAGCCTGCGGCGCGTGGGCTTCCTGTTTTTGTTTTGTCTGGCGCTCTCCGGTCTTCTATTTTTTGATTTTGACTTTTCCTACCAGGCCAAGTTGGGAGAGGTCGCGCCGGCGGACATTAAGTCCCCCTTATCCTTTCAAATGGTGGACGAGGTGGCCACTCAGGCCAAGCGCCGCGAGGCCGTTGCGGCCGTGCCCTTTATCTTTGACTTTGACCCTCATGTTCAGGACCGCATTGAGAGCCGAATTTATCGGGCTTTTCACAGCATGAGGCAGGAGTTGGCAGAAGGTCCCCTGGGGCTTTCTGCTGAGGCTGTCTCCGGACCTCAGGAAGAGGTGCACATCAAGGAGTTTTTGCGGCAGAACAAAAGCCGCTTTGACGAGGAGTTGGGCTACAAAATCGGTGATCGTCTTTTTGAATGGCTGACGGAGAGGCGCTTTCAAGTCCAGCTCGAGAATGTTCTGATGCGGACTTTGGGGCTATGGCTGCAGGGGCGGCTGGTGGAAGGGGCCCTGCCTTGGGCAGAGCAGGAGGCCGTTGAACAGATTTTGGTGCGAGTTCTTCTTCGAGATGGGGTGGGCGAGGAGTTGCTCTGGCCTGTGGAGAGCTTGCAGGATCTGCGACGGCTGAGTCAGTTCACCTTAGAGGGGGTCAGAGGGGCAGAAGCTCTTGGTCCCAGAGACTCCAGAAACACATTGCGTTTGGCTCACTACCTGATTCAGCCCAACCTCACGTTTAACCGACAGGAGACAACGGCGCGACAGGGCCGGGCGGCGGATGAAGTTTTGCCGGTGCAGATCTCTGTTCAGCGCAATCAGACCGTGGTCACCGCGGGAACGGTGATCCAGCCCAGCCACATCACCATTCTGAATGAAATCCGCAATCTGCAGCAGGATCGGCGAACGGGCTTGGTGGTGCTGGCCACGGCTCTGTTACTGGTGGCTTTGATTTTGGTCTCCTTCTCCTTTATGCGGCGCTATAGCATTCGCCGAATCAAAATTGAGACATCAGATGTCCTGGTCATGGGACTGGTGACCCTGTTTACGGTCTTTATGACCAAGATGTTTCTCTATATGACCGATGCGGCTTTTCTGGACCGCTTTGGAGCCCTTATCCCGCCGACGATGTTTTTGTACGCGGCCCCAGTGGCCGCAGCCCCCATGCTCATCGGCTTGCTGGTGGCCTCGGGCCAGGTGGTTTGGCTTTTTACCATTTTTATTGCTTTTGTCTTAAGCCTTTTGGTGGACATGAATGTGGGCTTTTTTGTGGTCACCCTCCTTGGAGGAATGGCGGCCGCTCGAGGTGTTTATGCCTGTAAAACTCGAAATCACATTTATTGGGCTGGTTTAAGAACGGGTTTGGTCAATGCCACGGCCATCACATTGGTCATTGGCCTTCAGCACTCTACATCCCCAGACCTCTTCCATCAGCTGGTGTGGAATGTCCCGGCCGGTTTACTTTCAGGTTTGATGGCCGCCATGGTGGCTATGATGTTGGTGCCCCTTTTAGAGTCCGCCTTTAACTACACCACAGACATTAAGCTGTTGGAGCTGAGCAGTCTCAATCATCCGCTGATGAAGGAGATGATGGTCAAGGCGCCGGGGACCTACCACCACTCCATGGTTGTGGGAAGCATGGTGGAAGCCGCCGCTGACTTGATTGGGGCCAACTCCCTTTTAGCCAAGGTGATGGCCTATTATCACGACATTGGCAAGATGGAGCACTCTCAATACTTTATTGAGAATCAGGGTCCTACCTACAATCCCCACGACCATATTTCTCCCTATATGAGTAAGACCATTTTGATTGCCCATGTGAAAGATGGAGCGGAAATGGGAATGGCCCACAAGTTGGGCAAGCCCATTGTGGATGGAATTTTGCAGCATCATGGAACCACCCTGATCTCTTACTTTTACAACAAGGCCTTGCAGGCTCAGGATGACAATTTGGACTGTGTGGAGGAGGCCGACTTTCGCTATCCAGGGCCCAAGCCTCAGTTTCGTGAGGCGGCCCTGGTCATGTTGGCCGACAGCATTGAGGCGGCGGCTCGATCTCTTGAGGAGCCCACTTCGTCGCGACTGCAGAACATTGTTAAAAACATCATTCAAACCAAGTTTTTGGATGGACAGCTGGATGAGTGCAACCTCACCTTGAAGGACTTGAGCATTATTGAAAAGGCCTATTTGCGTATCTTGCTGAGCATTTACCATCAGCGCATTGACTATCCCAAGGCCGCAACAGCGCCTAAAACACAGCCCCTGGCCCGAGCGGTGGTGCGTGGAGGCGGGGGGCGAGGCTCCTTCTCAGCCTGAGAGAAGTCTCTGGGATGAAAAATGCAGAAAAAAGATCGGCAGAAAAAAAGACCACTGCAAAAAACTCAAAAAACATCTGAGAGCCCTCTCATCCATGCGCCCGTGACCCTTTCTCTTTTGCTCCTCAACCACAGTCGCACTCCTATGCCCAGGCAGTTTATTCATCGCTGGATGGAGAAAATGCTCCCTGAGTTGCGCCGGGCGGGAGTGAAGTTTCAGGGTCAGGGAGGGGCTCACAAGAAAGCAAAGAGACCTGAATTGGTGATCGTCTTAGTGGATGAGGTTCAGGGGCAGCAGCTCAATCGTCAGTTTCGCGGCAAGGACAAGGCCACCGATGTCTTGAGTTTTGCCTCCCAAGACAGCTCCAGTTTGGGGGAGCTCGTCCTCTGCGCCCCGGTGGTGGCCCGCCAGGCCCAGGAGCAGGCTTTAAGTTTTCGGGTGGAGTTGGGCTATTTAATCCTCCATGGTTTTTTGCATCTTTTGGGCTATGAGCATGAGTGGGGGGGGGCGCCAGCGCGGGAGATGTACCGGATCCAGGATCAAGTCTTTGCTCGCCTCAGGGAGCTGTGCTAGGCTGGGGGCCAACTTGTCAGAGGAGAACCCCCCATGTCCATGGTCACCGAGATTTTTGATGTGAAGTCCAAGCTTGAGTCCCTGCGTGAAAAATCTGCTGACCTGCGGAGGTATCTTTGACATAGAGGCCAAACAAAAACGCCTTCAGGAGCTGGAGCAGGCCTCACAAAACCCCGCCCTGTGGAATGACCACCAAGAAATGCAAAAGATCAATCGGGAGAAGAGCCTTCTCGAACGAGATGTGGAGGGCTGGACTCAGCTTCAGGGCCAGGTGGACGACGCCTTTGTTTTGCTGGAGATGGCCCAAGAGGCTGAAGATGAGGCCAGTTTTTTAGAGGTTAAAAGTGAGATCAAGGCCATGGAGAAAATGGTCAAAGAACTGGAGTTGAAGAGTCTGCTCAGCGGAGAGACTGACGCCAATAGCTCCTACTTGTCCATCAACTCAGGGGCCGGGGGAACTGAGGCCAGCGACTGGGCGGGCATGTTGATGCGAATGTATCTGCGCTATGCGGAGGATCAGGGGTACAAAGTTGAAATCCTGGCCCTGTCGGAAGGGGAAGAGGCGGGAATTAAGTCAGTGACCCTATTGATTGAGGGCCCCTATGCCTATGGACACCTAAAGGCGGAGGCGGGGGTGCATCGTTTGGTGCGCATTTCCCCCTTTGATTCCAATGCTCGCCGCCACACCAGTTTTGCCTCTGTGGCGGCATGGCCTGAGGTGGATGACGACATCGATGTGGAAATTCGGGATGAAGACATCCGCATCGACACCTACCGGGCCGGAGGGGCCGGAGGACAGCACATCAATAAAACAGACTCTGCTGTGCGCATCACTCATGAGCCGACGGGAGTCGTGGTGCAGTGCCAGAACCAGAGAAGCCAACATGCCAACAAGGACAAGGCTTTTAAAATGCTGAAGGCCGCTCTTTATGAATTAGAGATGGAAAAGCGCCGGGCGGAAAAAGACAAGCTGGAAGGGGAAAAGAAAGCCAACGAATGGGGCAGCCAGATTCGCTCCTATGTGCTGCATCCCTATCAGATGGTCAAAGATCACCGCACCAGTTTTGAGTCGGGAACACCGCAGGCCGTTTTGGACGGCGATCTGAATGATTTTATAGAAAGCTACTTAAAATCTCAGGCATTAAGGCAAGTCCAATAGGGGGATCAGTGGGGTTTCAACTGTGGATGGCCTGGAGGTATTTGTTTTCAGGAAAAGCCTTCCGGGGGGAGATCTTAGCCCTTAGCCTTTTGGGCCTGGCCTTAGGGGTGGCTGCTCTGGTTGTGGCCATGGCCGTGGTCAGTGGCTATCAGAGCACTCTGCGGCGAGCGGTGATCGATGTTACGGGTCATATATTGGCGGTGGGACCTGGTCCTCTTCCCAACCGGGGAGCTGACCTGGCTCAGAAGATGCGGCCCCTGATTGAGGACTCCCTGGTGGCACAAACACCTTTTATTCACTTAGAGGCCATTGTGGCCCATCAGGGGCAAGTGTCAGGAGTTTTTATCGAGGGCCTGGATCTGGATAGCTTTGATCAGGTGCTCAATCTGGAGCCCCGTTTGCGGGAAGGGCGCTTTTTAAAGGAGGCCGCAGAGCCTGTGGCCGAGGCGATGATTGGCCAGGGTTTGGCCAAGCGCTTGGACCTCAAGGTGGGGGATGAGATTCGCTTGGTCATTCCGGTCTCTTCGGGCTTGGAGGGCAGTGGCTTTCGCTCACGCATGGCCCGCTTTAGAGTGGTGGGGGTTTTGGACCTGGGAAGGCATGACTATAATCTTCGCTATGTGGCGGTGGAGATGGGGCGAGCTCAGGACTTTGCCCAAGTGGGAGATCACATCACTGGCTTTCGCCTTAAGTTGAGGTCAGCGGATTTAGCCCGGCCGGTCAGCCTGGCTCTGAGTCACGAGTTTGGTCGGGGACTTTGGGCTCGGGACTGGCAGGAGATCAACAGAAGCTTGTTTGAGGCGGCCGCCCTGGAAAAGGTGGTGATCTTTATTGTTCTCTCATTGATGATTGTGGCCGCCAGTTTTACTGTGGCCAGCACCCTTTTGATCAGCGTGGTCCGTCGCTATAGGGACATCAGTTTGCTGAAGGCCATGGGAGCGACGGGTACCGATATTCGCCGCATGTTCACTTATCAAGGGCTTTTGATTGGTCTTCTCGGTTCTGTGTTGGGATTGGTCTTGGGGCTGGTGGCCTGCTGGGTTTTTATGTGGGCGGTGGAGTTTTTTGATCTGTTTCCCGCTGAAGTCTACAAGTTGGACTCCATTCAGCTGGATTTGCGCCCCTTGGATCTTCTGGCCACGGTGGCGGCCTGCATTTTGGTGTGCTTTTTGGCGACTTTGGCACCGGCAAGAAAGGGAGCAAAACTGTCTCCTGTGGAGGGATTGCGCTATGAGTGAAGTTTTACTTTCGGCTCGGGGAATTTCAAAGGTCTATCAGCAGGGAGAGGGGGAGCTGGAGATTCTCAAGTCGGTGGATTTGGACATTTATCAGGGGGAATCTCTGTGTATTTTGGGAGCCTCAGGAGCGGGAAAGAGCACTCTGCTGCATATTTTGGGGACCTTGGATCGTCCCACGGCCGGTCAGCTCTTTTACCGGGATGAAAACTTACTTTACAAGTCCGATCAGGAGTTGGCCCAGTTTCGCAATCAGAAGATGGGCTTTGTCTTTCAATTCCACCACCTGTTGGCCGAATTCACCGCTTTGGAGAATATTATGATGCCAGCGCGGATTGCTGGAGTGGCGGCCTCTGACAGTCGGCGTCGAGCAGAGCATCTCTGCGAGATTTTAGGTTTACAGGGGCGAGAGACCCATTTCCCCTCCCAGCTCAGCGGAGGTGAGAGACAGAGAGTGGCTGTGGCCAGGGCCTTGATGCGTGACCCCGAGGTTCTCTTTGCCGATGAGCCCACGGGCAATTTGGATAAGGACAACTGCCAGAAAGTTCAGGAGCTTTTTTTTGAGTTGCAGCAGAGGTTGGGGCTGAGCTTGGTGGTGGTGACTCACGACCCTCAGTTTGCCAGCCGCTTTCCCCGGCGCCTTCTTATGGAGGATGGACGCTGGGTGCAAAGCCGCCCCTCTGTTGAGTTTTTTTGACAAGCTCAAGGATTCGGGCTAGGCTCCCACGATTAGTTCTATAAGTTATTATAACAACTTGGGAATTTGTTGATTTGCAGAAGGTGATTGCGGCTTCAAACAGATTTTTAGTCCCATGGCTTCAACTGGTCCTGCTGGCCGGTCTCCTGCTGTGGACTGGACCGGGTTGGGCTCAGGGCCGAGGTTCAGCTCAAGTCAGTGAGATTCACATTCAAGGCCACAGTCGTATTGAGGAAGATGCCATTCGCTCACGACTGGTCACCCAGGTGGGAGAGAGCTTTTCTCAGGACAAGGTGGCTCAAGATATTCGCGAGCTCTTTGCCACAGGCTTTTTTTATGATGTGGTGGTGAGCCGCTCGGGCACTCCTCAAGAGGTGATCCTCACCTATGAGGTGGTGGAAAAGCCCTCCATCCGAGAAATCCTCTATCGGGGCAACAGCGAAATCAAAGATGAGGATTTACGGGAGGCCTCAGGTTTAAGGGCCTTTGAACTTTTGGACATGTCCGTGGTTCGTCAGGCTGTGGAAAAAATTGAAAGACTTTACGAGGAGAAGGGCTTTTTCTTGGCCCGAGTCACGTTTGAGGTGCAGGAGATCGAGAACACAGATGAAGTTCGTCTGGTGTTTCAGATTGAGGAGAATGAAAAAGTTCAAGTCCGCAAAATTACCATCATCGGCAACAATCACATTCCCACTTCAAGGTTGAAATCAAGAATGGCCACCAAAGAGGGGGGCTTTTTTAGCTTTCTCTCTGGGTCTGGTTCCTACAAGCAGGAGGCCTTTGAGAGGGACTTGCAAATTCTTAACTTCCTCTATTTTAACGAGGGCTTTGTTCAGGTGAGCATTGATCGACCCCAGGTCTTTGTGACTCCCGACAAGAGGAGCATTTACATCACCATCCGCATCGAGGAGGGGGAGCAGTTTAGAGTGGGCTCCGTGGACTTTATTGGCGACCTGTTGATGCCCAAAGAGGAGCTGTTGGAGGCCATCTCCATTGATGATTCGGAGCTCTTTGTCTACGAGACTTTACAGAGAGACAGAGAGGTGATTGAGGCCAAGTATGGAGACTTGGGCTACGCCTATGTCAATGTGATTCCCCGTCCCCAGATTCGTGAAAGAGATAGGGAAGTGGATTTGGTTTTTGAAATTGATAAGGGGAATAAGGTTTACATCGGCAAGATCAATGTTCTGGGCAACACCAAAACTCGGGACAAGGTGGTGCGCCGAGAGCTGAGAATCCATGAGGGGGAGTTGTTTAACGAGACCCGTCGTCGCCAGTCCATGGCCAATGTGAGGCGTCTGGGCTTTTTTGAAGAGGTCAGCTTCAACACCCGCACCCCCCCAGGGGATCCAGACCGCATGGATATTGACATCGTGGTGAGGGAGCGCAACACCGGGACCATTCAGGTGGGAGCCGGATACTCCAGTTTTCAGAAATTTGTCTTTACCGGTCAGGTCAATCAGACGAACTTTTTGGGTCGTGGCCAGAACCTCGGAGCCGCCCTGGAGTACAGCCAGCGTCAGTCCATTTTTAAGTTCAGCTTCACCGAGCCCTACTTTATGGACACCGAGTGGTCGATGGGAGTGGATGCCTATCAGAGCAGTCGAAGTCTGACCGAATACAGAGAGATCAAAAAGGGTGGGGCCCTGCGTGTAGGTCATCCCCTGGCGCCCTACCTATACGGTTTTCTGCGCTATCGTCTGGACGACACAGAGATTCGCCTGAACCCCGATGCCGATCCGCTTCTCTTTCCGGTGGAAACGGCCGAAGGGGTGACCAGCTCACTCACGGGAAGTATTGAGTACGATCGTCGTGATGACCGCTTTATGCCCAGTGATGGGGTTTTTGGCAGCATGTCCTTGGAGTATGCGGGCTTAGGCGGGGACCTCAAGTACACGCGGGGGCTGTTTAACTTCAGATACTATAAAGAGATTT
This sequence comes from Bdellovibrionales bacterium, assembly GCA_007121385.1. GTDB lineage: Bacteria > Bdellovibrionota > Bdellovibrionia > Bdellovibrionales > UBA1609 > SKYF01. Next base: position 14,903 of record SKLV01000008.1, on the reverse strand, counting down.
TTTGGAATGTGGTGTGGCGGAATAATATTAACTATGGCTTTATCACTTCCAATGAGCCAGGGCGAGAGCCACCCTTTAACGCCCTGTTTCTTTTAGGGGGTGCCAACAGCCTAAGGGGCTTTGACTGGTTCACCGTCGGGAAACGACAGTTTTCTCAAGACGCCTTTGACGATGCCCAGTCAGGCAATGCCCCCGACCCGGCTTCGGCGGCCATGAGGCCTTTTGGCGGCAAGCAGCAATTTTACTACAATCTGGAGTTTCAGTTCCCCCTGATTCGCGATGCGGGCATCCATGGGGTGGTCTTTTACGATGTGGGGATTGCCGAGGACAAATTGAGCTGGGATGAGCTGAGGATGAATGTGGGCTATGGCTTCCGTTGGTTCTCCCCCATTGGTCCCCTGCGCTTTGAGTTCGGCTTCCCCTTGGATCGGCGGGAGCAGTATGGAGAGAGTGCCATGAGCTTTCACTTTGCTATTGGTTCTCCCTTCTAAAATATGTTCTAATACGCGGTGAAAAGTGCACTGAGGATTTGTTTAACTAAGAGGAGAGGGCGAAGGCATGGCTTTAAAGGAATGGATGAAGATTGGCTTGGTGAGTGTGGTGGTCTTTGGCTTTTCTGCAATAGCCGCAGAGAAAATGAAGATTGGCTATGTAGATATGCAGAGGGCCATTCAGGAGACAGCGGCCGGCAAAAAAGCTAAGGCTGAGCTGGAGGCTGAGTTCAATAAGCGCAAGAAGGAATTGGAAAAACAAGAGGCTCAACTCAAGAAAAAGAGCGAAGACTTTGAAAAGCGAGCTATGGTTTTATCTGAGGATGTGAGAGCTGAGCGGCAGATTGAGCTCCAGCAGGAGATGGCCAAGTACCGGGATTTAGTGGGACGCAGCCAGATGGAAATCCAAAAAATGGAGAGAGATCTCACCCAACCTATTTTGGACAGGATGGGCCAAGTGATCGAGCAGATTGCTAAGAATGATGGATACACCCTGATTTTGGAGAGGTCGGAGCAGAGTGTTTTATGGGCCAACCAGGATCTGGACCTGACCGATCGAGTGATCAAAGAGGTGGATGCGGCTGAGAAGGGCTCAGGCAGTCGCCGGAGAAGAAGGTAGGAACTGGGCCATGGCTGAGTCCACTTCATCTGAATCAAAGCCCATGAGCTTTGCGGACATTCTGAGAATTTTGCCCCACCGCTACCCCTTTCTTTTGGTGGACAAGGTCCTTGAGTGTCATGATGGGGACAAGGCAGGGAGCCGAGTGGGGCGAAGAGTGAGGGCGGTGAAGAATGTCACCATCAACGAGCCCTTTTTCACGGGCCACTTTCCGGACAACCCGGTCATGCCTGGAGTGCTGCAAATCGAGGCCATGGCCCAGGCTGGGGCCTTGGCCTGCTTTAGACTGAGCGACCCGCCCATGGATGTGGCCATCGCCAATGTGAGAGAGGCCAGGTTTCGCCGTCCCGTGGTCCCTGGGGACTCCTTAGAAATTCACGCCGAGGTCAAAAAAGACCGGGGGCAAATGGTGTTAATCTGTGGTCAGGTCTATGTGGAGGGGCAGCTTGTTGCCGAGGCCGAGTTCTTGGCCCACTTTTCGCCTAAGGCTCATAAGGATGAGGGCTCTCAAGGAGCTCACTCGTGACCCAGGTTCATCCCACGGCCATATTGTCACCTCAAACTGAGTTGGACACTGATGTGGTCATTGGGCCCTATGTGGTGACCCGGGGCCATGTGCGTCTGGGCCAGGGCTGTCGAGTGGACAGTCATGCGGTTTTGGGAAGTGAGCATGGGCGCCTGGAGATGGGCGAGGGCAATTACGTTCACTCAGGAGCCGTGGTGGGGGGAGCCCCTCAGGACTTAAAGTACAATGAGGAACCCACCTCTTTGATTGTTGGTGGGAACAACATTTTCCGCGAGTGCGTCACTGTCAACATTGGGACAGAGAGCGGGGGAGGAGTGACGCGAATTGGTAACAACAATTTGCTCATGGCCTATGTCCATGTGGCCCATGACTGTGAGTTGGGCAATCATATTGTGGTGGCCAACACCACCAACTTCGCCGGCCATGTGAAAGTAGAAGATCATGTGCGCATTGGTGGGGTGTGCAGCTTCAACCAGTTTATCACTATAGGTCGCTATAGCTATATTGCCGGGGACAGTGCGGTGAATAAGGATATTTTGCCCTTCACCATTGCCCAGGGGAAGTACGCTGTCTCCCGCGCCACCAATAAAATTGGTTTGGAGAGGGCGGGCTTTTCCAAGTCGGAGATTGAGAATATTCACCGAGCTGTGCGCTTTGTTTTGATGGGTGAAAGAACCAAGGAGGAGTTTTTGGAAAAGATCCTAGAGGACTGCGAGCCCTCGGACTCGATTTCTCACCTCTTGCAGTTCATTCGCAACTCCACCCGCGGGATTGCCAAGTGATTCGCTCTGCTGTGGTTGGGGTGGGTTATTTAGGGCGGTTCCACGCGCAAAAGCATAAAATGATTCCCGGTGTGGAGTTGGTGGCCGTCTGTGATCGGGACCCTGAGCAGGGACAAAAGGTGGCTCAGGAACTCAATGTTGAATTTGTGTCTGACTTTCGCCAGCTGCTTGGGCGAGTGGATGCGGTGACTGTAGCCGCAAGTACCCCGGCCCACTTCGAATTGACCCAGTTTTTTTTGCAGAACCACATTCATGTCAATGTGGAGAAGCCCATTACGGTGAGCAGCCGTGAAGGAGAAGTCCTCTGCCGCCTGGCCGACGAGAAGAACTTAGTTCTTCAGGTGGGCCATGTGGAGAGGTTCAACCCGGCTCTGGTTTCCGCTCAGGAAAAACTGAATCGTCCCCTATTTATCGAGTGTCATCGCCTGGCCCCTTTTAAGCCGCGAAGTGTGGAAGTGGATGTGGTGTTGGATTTGATGATTCACGACCTGGATGTGATCTTGTCCCTGGTCAAAAGCGAGGTGGTTTCCGTTTCAGCCATTGGCACTCCGGTCCTGACCAAGAAGGTGGACATTGCCAATGCTCGGCTGGAGTTTGTCTCCGGGACTGTGGCCAATGTGACGGCTTCAAGGGTTTCTTTAAATAGTCAGAGAAAGTTTAGGGTGTTTCAGCAGGACCAGTATTTGTCCGTGGACTTTGGCCAGGGGGAAGTCAGTCTGCTGACCAAGACGGGGGAGTGGCCAGAGGCTGAGGTCCTGTCGGCGGAGGCTGATATTCCCCTGGAGAGGGAATCTTGGAACCTGGAAAAAGGGGATGCTCTTTTGGCCGAGACTCAGTCCTTTTTTGACTCCATTGCCAAGGGGCAAAGGCCAGTGGTTTCCGGCTGGGATGGATTGGTGGCTCTGCGCCTGGCCGAGCAGATTATTGACTCCATTGAACAGCGACTGAGACCATGACTCAGGTTCTGATCGTGGCGGCCGAGGCCTCCAGCACACTTTATGCGCAAAGACTCTTGGAGCACTGGCAAAAGCAGGAGGTTCCGGTTCAAGCTTTTGGGATTGGTTCGCGCCAGATGGAGGCCTTGGGCTTTGAGCCCTTGGCGCGCTCCGAGGATCTGGCTGTGGTGGGCATTCAGGAGGTTTTGGCCCATTGGAGTGAGATCAAGTCGGCCTTTCATGGCCTGGTGAAGGCGGCTCAAGAGCGCCGGCCAAAGGTGGCTCTGCTCTTGGACTATCCGGACTTCAACCTTCGTTTGGCCAAAAAGCTCAAGGCCCTAGGTATTCCCGTAGTCTACTATATCTCGCCACAGCTCTGGGCCTGGAGGACCTCAAGAATCAAGACGGTGAAGCAAGCCGTGGACAAAATGTTGGTGCTGTTTCCCTTTGAGGTGGACTTTTACCGCCAGCACCAGGTGGATGTGGAGTTTGTAGGGCATCCCCTGTTGGACGAGATGGAGGAGCGCTTTTTTAGCGAAGAGGACTTTCACTTCCGCCGCAGTCGCTACGGTTTGGGTCCTCAGGACAAACTCTTGGGGCTGATGCCTGGCAGTCGCAAGTCCGAGCTTAAACACCATTTAAAAACCCAGATGGAGACAGCTCGCCGAATGGTGGCCGCTCAGCCCCGACTTCGGGTGGCTCTGCTGGTGGCTCCGGGTCTGGATGTTGAGTATGTTCGCTCCCTTTTACCGGAAGATTTAAATTTTTCCCTGATTCTGATGCAGGCCGAGCCCTTTCCCATGATTCAGCTTTGCGATGCTCTGCTCTGCGCCTCGGGGACAGCCACATTGATGGTGGGCCTGATGCAAAAGCCCATGGTGGTGATGTACAAGATGAACCCTTTGAGTGCCTTTTTGGCCAAGCGCTTTGTGCGCTCCACCAAGTACTTTGCCATGATCAACCTGATTTTGGATGAGCTGGTGGTTCCAGAGCTCTTTCAGGAAGAGGCCCAGCCAGAGCGCCTGCAAAAGGAACTCATTCCCCTTCTCTTTGATCCCCAAGGGCGCAAGGAGGTTCAGGAGCGTCTGAGTGCCGCAAGGGCTCTTCTGGGGGAACAGGGGGCTACGGCAAGAGTGGCCAAGGCCCTTGAAGTCTACCTGGCCGGGGACCAGTAAGTTGTCTTGGCTGGCGGCTCCTCTCAGTTATATTTACTCAAGTCTCTCGGGGGCACGAACTCAACTCTATACACAGGGCTGGCTGAAGTCTCACCATGTGGGAGTGCCAGTGGTCAGTGTGGGAAACTTGACTGTGGGAGGCACGGGCAAAACCCCTTTGATTGGCCACTTTTTGCAGTGGGCCTCCGAGCAAAACTTAAAAGTGGGTGTGGTCAGTCGCGGCTATGGAGCCCGCTTTGAGGGCTGTCAGGTGGTGAGGGCCGGGGAGCCCCCAGTTTTTGGAGATGAGCCACAAATGCTGGCCAATCAATTTCCCGGGGTTCCCATTTACGTGGATCCAGATCGGGTGAGGGCGGCCTCCCGGTTGGTGGAAGATCACTCGGTGGACTTATTGTTGGCGGATGATGGTTTTCAACATCTGAGGCTCAAAAGGGATTTGGACTTGGTGGTGATGGATGCTTTGGAACCCGCTGATCACTACAAAGTGTTGCCTTGGGGGCGAGCTAGAGAAAATCTCACAGCCTTAGCGCGAGCCTCACATATTGTTGTGACCAAAGTCAATTTAGTGACCGAGGAGGTTCGTCAAGGCCTAAAGCTGGTCTTGCACCGGCAGGCCCCTGGAGTTCCCGTGGTGGAAGCCCATCTGGTTTTTTCCGGCCTCTTTCCCATGCTCGGAGCCCCTTCGGCGAGAGCTGTGGCCCTGCCACTGGCAGGACAGAAAGTTTTGGCCGTCTCTGGAATCGGTCGGCCTCAGAGTTTTGCCAAGCTTCTTGAAGAGCAGAATGTGAACCTGGTGGAGCAGATCATCTTCGCCGACCATCACAACTACAGCCTCAAAGATGTGAAGCGCATAGGGGCCGAGGCCCAGCGCTTGGGCTGTGAGGCTGTGGTGGTCACGGCCAAGGATGCCGTAAAGCTGCAAAACTTTAGTCCAGAGGATCTGGGGTTCACTTACCTGGTGACTCAAGTTAAAGTGGAGCTGCTAAAGGGAGCACAGCGAATTTATGAAGACCTTCATCGGCTGGCTGGGCCGCGGCCTTAGTTACTGGCTGCGTCTTATGCCTCACTCTTGGCGCATGGCTGTAGGAGCTCTTTTGGGCTGGCTGTGGTTTGATGTCTTTCGCATTCGTCGCCGAGTGATTTTGGACAATCTAGAAAAGGCCTTTCCCCACCTCAGTCAGGCTGAGCGGCGGCGCTTGGGGCGTAATTCCTGCTTTAATATGGGAAGATCGGTGGTGGAGTACTCTCTGCTGCCGAGCTTAAACCTGGAGCAGGTGGACAGGGAATTTATCTTTGAGGGCTGGGAAGAGATGGAAAGGGTCAGACAGAGGGCGGCCTCAGAGGGAAAGGGCCTTCTGCTGTTGACTCTTCATCTGGGCAATGGGGATTTGGCCTGTGGGGCTCTCTCCCTCAAGGGCCTTCCCATGGCCCTTATCTCCAAAGAGTTTAAAGTGACCTGGCTCAATGAGCTTTGGTTTGGTATGAGGGCCAAGTTGGGCACGGAGTTTATTCCCCCACGCAACTCCTCCTACGCCATTCTGAAAGCCCTTAAAAAGCAAAAAATGGTTATTTTTGTATTGGACCAGTTTATGGGTCCACCTATTGGTGTGGAGACCACTTTTTTTGGTCACCCCACGGGGACGGCCCTGGGGCTGGCAGTGATGGCTCAGCGCTCTAAGGCTCCGGTGGTTCCTGTCTACACCTATCGGCGAGATGACGGAAAGACTGTGATTCGCTTTGATTCTGAGATAGCCTTTGAAGAGAGGGGAACGGCTGAGGAAAGTCAGGCCCTGATGACTCAGGTGTATACGGACTACTTGGAGTCCGTGGTTCGGCTTTATCCTGAGCAGTGGATGTGGGTGCATCGGCGATGGAAGGAGTTTGTCCGTTGAAACAGCTCTTAAAGCCATTTTTTATTGTGGCCCTCTCAGTGGTTTTGTTCTCCTGCTCCTCTCGGCCATTGACCTCGGATCGAGAGGAGGATCTGAGCCAGTTTGAGGACTACGACAAACTCATTGTGGTGGAGAGCATAGAGACGACGGAGCCCGAGAAGAGGGAGTCGCCGGAGTTGGCGCCCTCAGAGCCCGCTCAGCCTCCCACGGCCGCCCCTCCGCCCTCCCCGGTGGCTCCTAAAGCCCCTCCAAAGGCGGCCCCCAAAGCTTCCGCCCCCAAAGCGGCTCCCGTGGCTAAGGCCCCTGAAAAGCCCATTGAACAGACCGTGGAAGACCCCGCTCCGCCTCCCCAAACATCAGGTCCTCGTCAGCCCGAGCTCGAGGACAGTGAGGGCTTTGTCGGCCGCCGCCCTCTCAGGGACCCCTTTCGCGTGGGCGAAAGAGTGACTCTGTCGGTGAGTTATTTTCGCGTGGTGGCAGGCACTCTGGATTTGGAAGTCCTTCCCTTTGTGCAAGTCAACGGAGAGAAATCCTATCACTTTCGCCTGATGGCCAAGTCCAATAACTTTTTTAGTCGAATTTACTCTGTGGAGGATACGGCTGAGACCTTTGTCAATTTTGAGGACTTAAGGCCCTACAATATGTCCATGAGTATTCGCGAGAGCCGACAGATGAAGGAGATCCGCTCGGTTCACAATTGGGAGACCATGATTGTCAACTACCGGGAGAGAAGCCTCAATCGCCGGGGGCGGGAAAGCAACAGAGACTTTGAGTGGGAACTTTTGCCCTACGCCCAAAATGTGCTGAGTGGTACTTTCTATATGAGAAACTTCACTCTGACCCCAGGCAAAACCATTGAGTACCATGTGGCCGACCGAGGTAAAAATATTGTGGTGCAGATTGATGTTTTACGGCGGGAAACTCTCAAAACAGATCTTGGGGAGTTTCAGACAGTGGTGGTTCAGCCCCGTTTTGAAATTGATGGGGTTTTTAGACCCACGGGGGATATCTTCTTCTGGCTCACCGATGATGACCGCAAGCTCATTGTTCGTTTCTCTGCCGATGTGAGAATTGGACAGGTGGTGGGTCAGGTGATTGGGATTGAAAAGGGAAGGCCCTAAGGGAAAGGCTGAGCGCAATGGTCCAAGCCCACAATTTGATTCTGCAGACGGCCTTTGTGGGTGATTTATTTTTGGCCCTGCCTCTGATTCGGGAGTGCAAAGCCTTAGACCCCGAAACGCCATTGGTGGTGATGTGTCGCAAGGGCCTGGGGGAGGTGTTGCGCTCCTATGATCTTGCCGATCATGTTGTGGAGGTGGATAAGGCCTCTTCATCCTCTCGCAAGCAGGCCATGGCTGAACTCAAAAAGCTGAAATTTCGCCACATCCTCTGTCCCCACAACTCTGTGCGCAGTGGCATTTTGGTGGGAGGTCTGAAGGCCGAGGGGCAAAAGCTGGGCTACCATCAGTGGTGGAATCGGCCTTTCTTCACCCGGCGGATACTGCGGCCCATGCACTGGCCCGAAGCTCTTAGGCAGCTCTTCCTGTTGACAGCTCTCTCCCAGGACTGGGTCGAGCGCTTTGCGACCCTTGAGAAGGAATCCCCACTCTTGCGCAATCCACAGGATCAGCAGAGGCCGGAGGCGCAAGGGGATCAGGTGTTGTTTTCCCAAGTCCCCCTTCCGCCCTGGGCGCGGGGGGATCTGGGAGTTCTGAAATGGCCTCTGAAAAAGGAGCGGATTGAGGAGCTGGGCCTTGAGGGGGAGAGGGGGGCTTCTGCTGGGCCTTCTCGGCAGCGGATCTTTGTGGCTCCAGGGAGTGTTTGGGCCACCAAGAGATGGACCACCGCAGGCTTTGCCGAGCTGGTGAAGCAGTTGGCAGAGCAGGACTTTGAGGTGATTTTGGTGGGTAGCGCTCTTGAGCGAGAGCTCTGTGACGAGGTTCTTCGATTGAGTGAAGTCCAGGCTGCCAACTGGGCGGGAAAGACCTCTTTGGTGGAGCTCTTGGAGCTCTTCCGTCAGGGAGAGTTGCTCATTAGTAATGATAGTGGAGCTCAGCATATGGCTGCGGCCGTGGGCTTGCCCGTGGTCTCCATTTTTGGTCCCACCACCCTTGGCTTGGGCTATAGGCCATGGACAGAGCGGGCTGTGGTGCTCCAGGAACCTTTATCCTGTCGGCCTTGTGGGGCCCATGGAGGTCAGCGCTGCCCCTTGGGCACTCACCAGTGTATGAAGGCCATCTCAGTCCAAAGAGTGAGGGCGGCGGTGGGGGAGATCCTCTCACCGACACAGAGAGGCTCTAATCCTCCTCTGCAAGATCTTTAACATTGATGCCGTACTTTTTAATTTTTCGCAAAAGGGTGTTCTTGGGAATATTGGCCTGAGCCACCGTCTTATTGATTTTTCCCGCATTGGCCTTAAGAGCTTGCACAATGAACTCTTTTTCTGTCTGTTCCTTGAATTGATCAAAGTCCAAGGGGCCTGAATACTGTTTGGGCCAATGAATATCCACTTGGTCGTGGGAGGCCTGGCGGATGTTCTCAGGCAAACTTTTTAAAGAAATCTGTGGGCCATTTTCCACAATAAAAGCGCGCTCGACGACATTTTCCAGCTCACGGATATTTCCCGGCCAGCGGTACTTTTTCATGGCCTCCAGAGCTTCGGAGCTCAGCCCTTGAATCGAAGAGCTGTGTTTGCGGTTGAAACGACGAATAAAGTACTGACTGAGACTTTCCAAATCATCGAGACGATCCCGCAGCGGAGGTAAAAAGATCGGCATCACATTCAGGCGATAAAAAAGGTCCTCGCGAAACCGACTATCTTCGATCATCTTCTCCAGATTTTGGTTGGTGGCCGCCACAATGCGGGCCGTGGTTTTGATTTCTCTGTTGCTGCCCACGGGGACAAAAGTTCTCTCCTGGAGTACGCGGAGCAATTTCACCTGCAGGTCTGGGCGGAGTTCGCCAATTTCGTCTAAAAAAATAGTTCCCTTGTTAGCCATTTGAAAGCGGCCAATTTTGCGCTCCACCGCTCCCGTGAAGGCCCCTTTTTCGTGGCCAAAGAGTTCGCTCTCCATCAGGTTCTCTGGAATCGCTCCGCAGTTGATGGCAATAAATTCTCCATGTTTGCGAGGGGAGTTGAAGTGAATGGCCTTGGCCACAAGCTCTTTTCCTGTTCCGTTTTCGCCGCGGATCAGGACGGTGGTGTCCACCTGGCTCAGGCGATTGATCAAGTCAAAGACCTCATTCATTTTTTTGGAGGACCCCACAAACTCTGAATCAATATCGTCATCAAAGATGGGGTTGGAGAGAGCCAAACTGGAAACCATCTCTTGAGTCTCCACGGCCTTTTGCACAATGCTGGAGAGTTTTTCGGGCTGCACCGGCTTTTCCAGGTAATCATAGGCTCCCGACTTAATGGCTGTGATCGCATCGTTGAGGTTGCTATGGGCGGTCATGATCACGACAAAGGTTTTTGGATCCTGTTCTTTGATCAATTTGAGAGCTTCAAGGCCATCCATTTCGGGCATTCTCACATCCATTAAAACCAAGTCAAAGTGACCCTCTTTGACTTTGGTGACGGCATCCACTCCGTTTTCGGCCTCTTCAATATCAAACTGGAAGCTGTCTAGCGTGGTGGTGAGGATGGAGCTGACGGATCGTCTGAGCTCCATCTCATCGTCAACAATTAAAACTCGGACTTGATTCTTCATAGAGACTCCTCAGGTTCCTGACTTTGAAGGGGAAGGCTAAAGCCCACTCGAGTCCCCTGGCCAGGTTCGCTTGAAAAAATAATTCTTCCCCGGTGCAATTCAACAAAGTACTTCACTAAAAATAATCCCAGTCCAGTGCCTTTGGTGGCTAAGGCATGCTGGCGACCTCGGTAAAATTTTTCAAAAATCTTGTCCTGCTCTTCGGGGGAGACACCGGGTCCATTATCTTCAATCGTGACCAAGACCTCATTGTCAACCTCCAAGGAGCAGATACGGATTTTTCCCCCCTCAGGTGTGTATTTAATGGCATTTTCCATGAGATTGAGCACCACCTCTTGAATCAGGACGGCATCGGCCTCAATAGAAAAGAGGGGCTCAAGATCTAGCTGTACCTCAATGCTCTTGGCCTGAGCCAGGGGCTCCAGTTGTTGCACGCAGAGGCTGAGGACCTCATTGATGTCGACGGCTTCTTTGTTCAGGCGAAAAGCTCCCGACTCCACCCGGCTGATCTGCAAAATGGACTGAATATAGCGGTGGAGTTCGACGCTCTCGTTCCTGAGAGCCTTAAGGCCTTGGCAGATTTCTGGATCTGAGGCTTTGGGCATCAGGCGATCGCAGATGGCCTGAATTTTGGCCAGAGGGTTTTTGAGATCATGACTGATGAGGCTGATAAAGTTGCTTTTCACCTGCTCCACTTCGTAGAGATACTTTTTTTCCTGCTCCAGCTTCCAGCTGAGGTTTTCTTTAACCGTCAGCTGATGACCAAGAAAGATAATGTAAGTGGCGACCAGCTGAATAAGGGGACCCTGAATGGGAAGCCAGTAGTAAAAGCTATCAAAAGTCCAAAGGGAGACCGCCGTCACTCCCGTTCCCAACCAAAATAAAAAGACGAAGGCCACGGACTGAGGGTAGGATGTCATGATCCAGACACTCAAAAGCATAAGTAGAAGAAGGTAGATGAGAATCACATAGGGGTGGGCGGGAGAAATCCACTTGTTGCCAATGACATTGTCAGCGATTTGGGCCAAGATCTCGGCGCGCGACATTTCCCCCAAGGGCGTTGAAAAGGCGTGTCCATCCAGGTCTGAGCTGCCAATGACAACAATTTTGTCTTTGAAAAAGCCCGGCTCCAGCTGTCCATTCCAGAGGTCGCGCAAACGCACCTGGGGAATTGTTCCCGCAGGGCCCAGATAGTTGATCAGGTAGTTTTCTCCGGTGATCACCTGGGCGAGGCTTTGAGGCGAGGCTTTGGCCTGAGCCAGACGCAGAGCCAGATGGGGGATCTGCACTAGGCCAGAACTGAACTGACGAACCCGGCGGTCCTCATCCACCTTCAACTCCATAATCCCCGTGTTGCTGGTCATGGTGCCAGTCAACATGGGCAGGCGGGCTCGGCCCTCGCTATCAATTTCTGCTGCCCAAAAGACTCTCTCGTCCATGAGAGAGGCAAAGTTCTCGGGCCCCTCCTCAGTGACCATGGCCTGGGGGCCAAAAAACAGGGTCACCCCCACGGACAAGGGGTCATCTTGCAGAATGAGATCGAGGAGCTGAGCCCATGTGCTTTGGCTCCAAAAAAAATGATCCGAGCCCAATCCCAGCTCACGAAAAGCCAAAGGTCGGTAGAAGTCTCGCCCTGTGCGGTGGATCTCGGCCCATTCAGATCGAGATAAGAGAACTAGGGCAAAGTCAGCAGCCATGGGCTGGCTGGGGCGAATTTGAAAGCGGCGATCGTAGTGGATGGAGGACCTGTCGAGCCACACAAAGGCCAGCCCAATACCCCAACAGGCCAGGGCTCTGAGCCAGAGGTCTTTGGCCTGCCAAATGCGCAGAAAAAGAGACTGGAGAAAAGGCATAGTAACGCTACGTATCACACTGAGCTAAAATATCAATGAGTTCGTTAAAAAAACTGGGTATTTATGCCTTATGAAGACTTATTTTGGTGTGGCCCAACTTCCAGCTCCTGTGGAGGCCTCAGCGGTCACCATTGGCAACTTTGACGGACTGCATTCGGGGCATAGGGAAATTATGCAGAGGCTTAAGGACTCGGCGCAAAGCCTGGGGGTTCTCAGTGCTGTGGTGACTTTTGACCCCCATCCCGTACAAGTTCTCTATCCTGAGCGGGCCCTGGCTCGTCTTTTTGACTTGCAGGACCTGCAAGAGCAGCTCAGCCAGCAGGGGGTGGACCTACTGATTGTAGAACCCTTCAGCCGAGAGTTTGCGGCTTTAGACCCCAAGGTTTATCTGAGAGACTGGGTGGTGCGCCCCTTGGGCCTGCGCAAGCTTCTGGTGGGCTATGATTTTAGCTTTGGCCGGCAGCGCTCGGGCAACCTGCAGCTGCTGGCCGAGCTTGGGCAGAGTCTGGGTTTTGATTTGGAGGTGGTGACGGCTGTCCAAGGGGAGGGGGGAGAGGTCGTCTCCAGCAGTCGGATTCGCAAAGCTCTGGCTCAGGGCCAAGTGGAGCGGGCGGCCGAGATGCTTCAGCGTCCCTTCTCTGTGCGGGGCTTTGTGGAGAGAGGTCAGGGGCGAGGCCGGAGCTTGGGCTTTCCCACGGCCAATCTGCAAATCACCAGTCAGACTTTGCCCCAAAAAGGGGTCTATATCTGTCGGGCCTGGAGGAAAGGGAAAAAATTTGCAGCTCTGACCAATATCGGAGTGAATCCCACTTTTGCAGCCCAGGGGTCGGAGCAACTCAAAGTGGAGACCCACCTTTGGGACTGGCCACAAGACAGAGATCTCTATGGTGAAGAAGTCAAATTGGAGTTTTTGCATCGGTTGAGGGATGAGGAGAAGTTTTCAGGACCTTTGGCTCTCAGGGAGGCCCTTGAGAAGGACCTCAAAGAGGCAAAATCTTGGTGGGGGGCTAAGCATTGAGTTGGAGCTGGGCGGAGATTGCGGGGGGGGATGAGCAAAGGGAGCGCTTTGAGGCCCTCAGCCTGTGGCTTAAGGAGCAGGGGCTGACCAACAGCTACAGTCCACTGAGATGTGCTCCCGAGGACTTTACAGAAACTCTGCAGGAGGCCAAAAAGCACTTTGATCAAATTCGAGTCGGGCCCCCTTTTGGAGTGAAACTGGTTCAGGACTTTGCCTATCAGAGCTCCCAATCTCAGGCCCTGGGGGCCGCCGACAGCCTTTACTTTGATGGGCAGAACTGGTGGCCACGATCGGCCACTCACTTGGCTTGGCAGGCCCAACTCAGTTTATTGAGAAAGGCCTTTGACCTCTCGAGTTCGGTGATGGTGGTGGGAAATGGGGCCATGGCCCGCACCAGTGTGGTGGCTCTGATCCAGTTGGGATTTAAAGACTTTAAAGTCACTGGACGCAACTTGTCCCATGTTGCGGAGATGATCCAAGATTTAAGGCGAGTCCACTTTGGGGTGAGAATGGAGGTCTTGCCTCCCGAGAAGCTGGTCTTGTTGCCGGGTACCAGCCTGATTCTGGTGAATGCCACACCTTTGAGCGAAAGCAACCTACTTTTGCCCGAGCTGCACTACCTGAACTTTCTGCGCCGGGATGGCTGGGTTTTTGACCTCAGCTTAAGTCGACAGGACACGGATTTAGTCCAAGAGGCCCAAGAGATTGGTGTGGGAGTGGTGACGGGATACCAGTTGGCGGCCTTGGCCGACATGGAATGGATCTATTGGTGTACCGGGAAAAAATATGTGAATCACCCAGACCTTCGCCCAGTTACAAAAAACGTCACCCCAGTGTAATCTTTTAAAGAGAAGGGGGATTCATGGGCTCACGTAAAGGTCTTAGTGAACTCTTGGTCAGAGAGAACCTGATCAATTTAAATCAGTTGGATCAGGCAAGAAGAGAGCAAAAAAACACCGGAGGCCGCATTACTGCAGCTTTGGTTCGCCTGGGCTTTGTTCAAGAAAATGAGTTGGCAGAGTTTTTGGGCCGGCAATACAATATTCCCACCATTGACCTCGGCAGTTTTGAAGTGGATCCGGCAGCTGTGAAGTTGGTGACCCGGCAGATCTGCGAAAAACACTGTGTGATCCCGGTCTCTAAGTTCGAAAAAAACCTAGTGGTGGCTGTGGCCGACCCCAGCAACATCTATGTTAAAGATGACTTGCAGCTTTTGACTCGCCACAAAATTGAAATGGTGGTGGCCTCTGAGTCCTCCATTCGTGCCGCTATTGAGAGAAGTTTTTCCGAGGGAGCCGCGGCTTATTTGGAAGATATTATGTCGGAGATGGAGGACTCCCGGGAGTCCTTTGAGACGGCCGACAATGCCGGGGATGTGGAGATTGTTGACCAAGAGGGCGTGGATGCCGATGGGCCCATTGTCAAATTTGTCAATGCCATGCTCTCTGAGGCCATTAAAACTGGAACCTCAGATATTCATATTGAATCCTATGAAAAGCGCTTTCGCATTCGCTTTCGGATTGATGGATCTCTTTATGAAAAGACTCAACCCCCTCCGGGAACGGCTGCAGCCATTGTGAGCCGGCTCAAAATTCTCAGTAAGCTCAATATTGCCGAGAAGCGCCGGCCGCAAGATGGACGTCTTAAGGTTAAACTGAAAAATGGAGCTGAGGTCGACTTTCGGGTGAGCATTCTTCCCACTCTTTTTGGAGAAAAAGTGGTGATGAGGATTTTGGATAAGTCCAATCTCCAGGTGGACCTGGCAAAATTGGGAATGGAGCCCGAGGAGCTGGAAGCCTTTAAGAGTGCCCTGTACTTGCCTCAGGGCATGCTCTTGATCACGGGTCCTACGGGGAGTGGAAAAACCACCACCATCTATTCGGGATTGAGTGAACTGAACGT
>SKLV01000091.1 GCA_007121385.1 Bdellovibrionales bacterium | reverse complement strand
TGTTGACGTATTTTTGGGCGCTCTAGAATGCCCTTGGTGGCTCTTAAAGTGAACTTTTCTAAAAAATCGTCTCGCCCAAATGAAATAGGCCGAGGACGGCCTCTCTGGGGGCCTTTAAAGGCGAGCCTTAAGAGGTCCTTGCCTCTCTAAAAATAGCGCTAAAAAAACCTGTGTTAGAGTCGGCTTCTCGAGTGAAAATGGATCAGTCAGCCGCCCACAGGAGGAGCTTTCATGCCACAGCAGTCCACCCATAAATCTATCATTGAGGCCCATGCACAACCCGAAACCCAACCTCAAAACCTCAGTGATGATGATCTGCTGAAGCGCATGCGGAGCTTGGTGCAGAAAGAGAGAACTCTTGTCACCGAGATTCTTCACCACCTCAAAGAGGTCGAAAGGCGCAAGCTCTACTCTGAGCTTGGCTACAAAAGCCTCTTTAATTATGCCGTGAAAGAGTTGGGCTACTCCGAGGGCCAAGCCGGGCGGAGGATTGGGGCCATGAAGCTGCTTCGAGAGCTGCCCCAAAAGGAGGCTAAGGAGCTGGAGAGAAAGATTGAAGATGGAAGTCTCAATCTCACCAATATCTGCCAGGCTCAGAGCTTTTTTAATGAGATCAAAAAGGCCTCAACCCAAAAGCCCCTTCAAATGGAGGACAAGCTGGAGATTCTGAAAGAGCTTGAACACAAGTCCTCCCGTCAGGGACAAGCCGCTCTTATGGAAAAGAGACAAAGTGCGGGACTGGAGGTGTCCTTGCCCAAGGAGAAAACTCGAGCTCTATCTGGGGAGCACTCGGAGCTGCGGCTGGTGCTCAGCCGAGAGCTTATGGCCGAGCTGGAAGAGGTCCGGGCTCTTTTGGGGCAAAAGGCTTTAGGCATGAGCTGGGCTGAGCTGATTGGCGAGATGGCGGCCTTGAGCCAAGAGGCCCTCAAGGATAAAAAATTTGGCAAGAGACGAGGAGCAGTGTCATCCACCCCGGCGCTAAAGAAAATCTGCGTCAAAACTCCAGCGCCGGAGGAGGAATACGGGACCTCTAAATCAACTCAGCCCGAGCCTCAGCCTCAGTCAAGCTCGGAGCAAGGGCCTACAATGAGTTCGCAGGTGAAAGATAATATAGGGCTCAAGCTAAGATCTCAGGGAAAAGATATTGTAGGGCCCAAGCCGAGGTCCATTTCTAAGGGCAAAAGATATCGGGTTTGGGAGAGAGATGGTGGGGCCTGTGTGAAGTGTGGGAGCAAGGCAGGACTTCAGGTGGATCATATTGTTCCCGTGGCTCGAGGGGGCGGCTGTGAGGAGGAAAACCTTCGTCTTTTGTGTGTCGGATGCAATTTGAGAGAGGGAGTGAAGGAGTTTGGACTAGAGAAGATGAACCGAAGGGTTGAGTCGAGAAGATGAACCGAGAGGTTGAGATCTTGCCCTTCACTGGGGCTAAAGGTCCCAGCGGGGCTGAGGTCCTAGCAGCTTATAGATCCCGATGGGTTATAGATCCCGGTAGTCAAAGTGGAGTTGGTCCTTTTGCACGGAGACTTTCACTTGGCCTCCACCCTTGCTTAAGCTGCCAAAGAGAATTTCGTCCACCATGGGCTTTTTAATATGCTCGTCCACCATGCGGGCAAAGGGGCGAGCTCCATAGGTGGGCTCATGGCCCTTTTCAAAAAGCCACTCAAGGGCTTCCTGACTGACCTTAAGCTGAATGCGCTTGGCTTTGAGCTGTTTTTGCAGTTCGCCCACAAACTTTTCAATCACCTGAAGGAGGCGCTCTTTGCTTAGAGCTCTAAACTCCACCACCGCGTCCAGGCGGTTGAGGAACTCGGGGCGAAAGCTCTTCTTGATGACCTCAAGGGAAATCTTTGAACTGGTCTCAGGAACAATGCCCATGCCCCCTTTGGCGGCCTCGTGGGCTCCGGCATTGCTGGTCATAATCAAAATGGCATTGCTAAAGTCGGCCACCTTGCCATTGCTGTCGGTGAGTTTGCCGCTGTCCATCACCTGCAGCAAAATGTTAATCAGATCGGGGTGGGCCTTCTCGATCTCGTCCATCAGCAAGACCGAGTAGGGATTTTTGGTCACTGCATCGGTGAGCAGTCCCCCCTCTTCGTAGCCCACATAGCCGGGAGGGGCTCCCACCAGTCGAGACACGGCGTGTTTTTCCATATACTCGCTCATATCAAAGCGCAAAAACTGCACTCCTAAAATCTCAGCCAGCTGTTTGGATACTTCGGTTTTTCCCACTCCGGTGGGGCCGGCAAAAAGATAGCTGCCCACAGGCTTGTTCTCCCGCCCCAGGCCTGAGCGGGCCAGCTTGATGGCGGCCACCAGCCGCCCAATGGCCTCGTCTTGGCCAAAGATCACTGCTTTTAATTTGGGCTCCAGCTCTTTGAGCTTGTCCTTGTCTGAGGTGCTGACGGTGCGCGGGGGAATTTGCGCCATGGCCGCCACCACCTTCTCGATGTCGCGGACTTGAATGGTTTTGACTCCGCGGATGCGGGCGGCCGCTCCGGCCTCGTCCATCACATCAATGGCCTTGTCGGGAAGTTGGCGGCCTCCAATGTGCTTAAAGGACAGTTCGGCGGCCGCCTCTAGGGCGGCCTTGGAGTAGCGCACTTGGTGAAACTCCTCGTAGCGGCTTTTTAAGCCATCAAGGATTTTAATACTCTCCTCTACGGAAGGCTCCTTCACATCAATTTTTTGAAAGCGGCGGGCGAGAGCTCTGTCTTTTTCAAAGTGATTGCGAAACTCCTTATAGGTGGTGGAGCCCATACAGCTGATGGAGCCATCGCTCAGGGCGGGCTTAAGCAAGTTGGAGGCGTCCATGGATCCACCGGTGGTGCCGCCGGCTCCCACTAGAGTGTGAATTTCATCAATAAAAAGGATAGAGCCAGGCTTGCTCTTAAGCTCCTCCACCACGGCTTTTATGCGCTCTTCAAAATCTCCGCGGTACTTGGTGCCAGCCAGTAACAAGCCCATATCCAGAGAGTAAATCACTGAGTCCTTAAGGTTGTCTGGCACCTGGCCGTCGATCACTCGCTGGGCCAGGCCATCGGCAATGGCGGTTTTGCCCACCCCGGCCTCCCCCACCAGCAGGGGATTGTTTTTACTTCGGCGGGCCAGGACCTGAATGGC
>SKLV01000073.1 GCA_007121385.1 Bdellovibrionales bacterium | reverse complement strand
TTTTGGCTGCTTGGGGTGCTGTTTCTCTTTGTGGGTTTACCCTTTTTTGTGACCTCGGCCACAGCCCCCCTGCTGCAGAGATGGATGTCTTTGACCGACCATCCAACGGCCAAGGACCCCTATTACCTCTATGCGGCCAGCAATGTGGGAAGTATGTCGGCTCTTTTGCTCTATCCCACAGTCATTGAGCCCAGATTGTCTTTAGGAGAGCAGAGTGTGACGTGGATGGTGGGCTACTGGCTTTTGCTCCTGTCCATGGCGGCCAGCGGGTTCTTGCTCTGGCAGCATCGCCGGGTGGATTCGCCCAAGGAGCTGCAAAGCTATGATGAAGGGGCTGGAGGGGAGATTGCAAAGACATCCAGGTCAATGGGTCAACTGTCTGAGAAAGTGGGGGCTTTACAGAGGCTGCACTGGGTTCTTTTGGCCTTTGTGCCCTCTAGCCTGATGCTGGGGGCAACCACTTTTATGACCACTGATGTAGCGGCCATTCCTTTGTTCTGGGTCATCCCGTTAAGCCTTTATTTGCTCAGCTTTATCATTGTTTTTGGGCGCTATCCACTGACTGTGCACATTTTCTTTTCCCTGCTGGGACCCATCTTGATCTGGCTGGTGCTAAGTTTGAACTTTATCAAGGTCCTTGGTAACCTGTGGGTCACCATAGGACTGCATCTGTCAGGTCTCTTTGTGGTGGCTATGGTCTGTCACGGGGAGCTGGCTCGGCTCAGACCTCATCCACGTTACCTCACCGAGTTTTTTATCTGGATGTCGGTGGGGGGAGTGCTGGGGGGAGTGTTTAATGCTCTTTTGGCCCCCATTTTATTCAATTCTATTTTAGAGTACCCCATTGCCCTGCTGATGGCTTTGTTTCTTGTTCCCACGATCCGTCGTCATGTGCGCAGGCCGGCTGTTCTGCGCTTCGCTCTGACTTTATTTGCGGCTCTGATGCTCACCTATTTCATCACCCACTGGCTGAAGGACACCACCTACGACTTTAGCTCATGGGCGGATCGCCTCAATCTGCGATATCATCAGGTGGTCTCGCTGCTCCAATATGCCCTGCCTCTGTCTTTGGCTCTACTGTGGCTGCGTCGGCCGCTCTATGCGGGGATGACCATGCTCTGTGTTTATTTTCTCTTGGTGCAGATTTCGCCCTCCTTTCAGGTGATTTTTAAGGAGCGCAGTTTTTATGGGGTGATCAGCGTGGAAACCCTTCAGGGTGGTGAAGTTCACAGCTTGATTCATGGAGGCACCATTCACGGGGAGCAGAGGATGTACCCGGTGGAAGAGAGACTTATGGCGCGCAGCTACTACCACCGCGAGGGTCCGGTAGGGCAAATTCTCACTCTTCCTGGGGCCGACAAGCGATTTCAGGATGTGGCGGTGATTGGATTGGGAACGGGGACATTGGCTGCCTACGGACAAAAGGGGCGGCGCATGGTCTTTTATGAGCTGGATCCGGCGATGGCTCGACTGGCCCAGAATCGCAGCTTTTTCACCTATGTGTCCGACTGCTTGGACAGAAGTTGTGATTTGGAGATTGTCTTGGGCGATGCCCGCCTGCAGATGGATCGCCGGCCCGCAGAGGAGCTTTATGACTTGATTGTGGTGGACGCTTTCAGCTCGGATGCGATTCCGGTTCACTTGATCACGGTGGAGGCTCTCGAGATGTACATGTCCCGCCTCAAGCCCGGAGGTATCCTGGCCTTTCATATTTCTAATCGCTACTTGGATTTGGAGCCCGTGTTGGATCGGCTGAGTGAGCACTTGGGACTTTCGGCCTTGATCCGCATTGATGACAACGAGGAGAACCATGAGGGCCTGGAGCGCTCCAGCTGGGTGGCCATTGCAGACTCCGTGGAGGACATGGCTGATTTGGCGGAAGATCTGCGCTGGTTTCCCCTTGTTTACAAGCCGGGCTTAAGGCTTTGGACCGACGACTACTCCAACCTGCTTGAGGTGGTGATGTGGTAGAAAAGCCTTTTGATCCTGAGGATCTGAAGGATTTGGTCGGCAGCTTTCCCACCACTCCCGGCGTGTACCTGATGAAAAACGCCAAGGAGCAGATTATCTATGTGGGCAAGGCCAAGAGTCTGCGGGCCCGGGTGCGCAGCTACTTTCACCAAAACTCTGAACACAGTGTAAAGACAAGATTTTTAGTCCATCACATTCGTCATATTGACTATATCCTCACCAAAACTGAGGTGGAGGCCTTTTTGCTTGAGGCCTCATTAATTAAAAAGCATCAGCCCCGCTACAATGTTCGCTTAAAAGACGACAAGGCTTACCCCTACATTCGCTGTAGCATTGAGGATGATTTTCCCCGTTTTTATTTGGTGCGCAAAGTGCGCCATGATGGTTCGGTCTATTTTGGCCCCTATACCAGTGGACTGGCGGTGAGGGAGAGCTTGCGCTTTCTCAATCAGACCTTTCGTATTCGGGACTGCTCGGACGCCTTTATGAAGCTGCGCAAGCGTCCCTGTATGACCTATCAGATTGGCCGCTGTACGGCGCCCTGCGTGGACTACATATCGAAAGAAGACTATGGAGAAGACATCAAAGGGGCCTTAAAGTTTTTGCGCGGCAGAGACAAATCAGTCCTCAAGGACCTCAACCAGCGCATGAAGCAGGCTGCAGAAGAAGAGCGCTTTGAAGCCGCGGCTAAAATCAGAGACAGCATTGAGGCCATGAAGGCCATTTGGCAAAAACAAGTGGTGGTCAGCGCCAAGGCTCAGGGCAAAGATTTGGACCAGGATGTGGTGGCCTTTTTTGGTGATTCCCGAGGCACTCTGATCGAGACTTTGCATGTGCGAGCGGGAAGAGTGATTGGCACTCGACCTCACTTTATGTCCCGACTGGATGCCGCTTCCCCCGAGGAGGACCCCAGAGACTGGCTCACCTCTTTTTTAAACCAGTACTACGCTGACAATATGATCCCTGACCAGTTGATTTTGCCGGTGGACTTGGGCTCTGATCTGCACAAACTGCTGGTGGCTGTTTTCAAAGAGAGATCGGGAAAGGAGCCCAAGGTGGGGCCGGCCAGCGGAGAAGAGGCCAAAAGCCTTTTGGATATGGCCTTGGCCAATGCTCGCCAACACTTTCAGGATCAAGTGTCCAAACAAGAGGAGAGACT
>SKLV01000018.1 GCA_007121385.1 Bdellovibrionales bacterium | reverse complement strand
GCTTTCCAACAAAAGCCCCCTGCTGCATGGCCACCGGCGCCAACCCGGGCAGGTACTCTCCCTTACTCCCCTTGCAGGCAGCCTGATCCCCAACAACAAAGACATTGGGCTGCCCCGGCAAACTCAAATCTTCGCCCACGATGAGACGACCATCTGAGCTCTTTGGGCTCTGCACCGTTGCGGTGATTTGAGAAGGCTTGACACCAGCAGCCCATATCACTGTGCGAGCTTCGATTTTTTCTTCATTGGCCATCAAACTCCCCGGCTGGATATCCTTGGCTAAACAGTTCAGCCGCACTTCGACCCCCATCTGCTCCAAAGACTTTTTGGCGTGCTGAGACAAGTTCTCGGGGAAGCCAGAAATCAAACGGTTTCCTCCCTCTAAGAGAACCACCCGGGTGCTTTTGAGGTCGGCTTTTTTGTAGTCCTTGTAAAGAGTGCTTTTAACCATCTCCGCAATGGCTCCGGCCAACTCCAGCCCAGTGGGGCCTCCACCCACAATGACAAAGGTGAGGAGCTGTTGCCTTTTTTGCGGGCAGTCCTCTTTTTCCGCCAATTCCAACGCCATAAGAACTCGACGCCGAATCTCTGTGGCTTGCTCAATGGTCTTTAGTCCTGGCGCACTTTCCTCCCATTGATCATTGCCAAAATAAAAATGTTTGGCACCGCAACTTAAAACCAAATAGTCATAAGGATGCCACTTCCCATCATAGGAAAGACGTTGATTTTTTACGTCCACCTGATCAACTTCCGCCAAGACCACTTCGACATTTTTGAACTTTGAGAAGAGTTTTCGCAGGGGAGCACAAATATCTGCAGGATTAAGTCCCGCCATCGCCACTTGGTAAAGTAAGGGCTGGAACAAATGATAATTGCGACGATCAACGAGCTGAACCTGAAATTCAGGGCGCCCCGCCAACTCCCTGGCCGCGGAAATTCCTCCAAAGCCCCCGCCGACAATGACCACTTTTTTGACCGCAGGGGATTCTTGATGATTGAGCTTAGATTTCATACCGCTAAAGATTAAACGGCCAGTCGCTCCGCGTCCAGCTTTCCCCTTAGAAATTGAGGGCTTTTAAAAAATTTTAAGGGCAAAAGTGTGAATCCAGTAGCCCACAGCCAATAATACAATTCCACTCAAATAACAGGTCCAAAAGCCCAACTGGAACCTCTCTGCAAATAAAAAGGGCACAAAAAATAAAAGGGAAACGGGAACCGCAATGAAAATACTTTTAGCATACTCCACAGACTGACGGGCCTCCGACCACTGGAGCTGAGCAAAAGCCAGAGCTAAAAGACTGGTGAGAGGCAGAGCTGTTAAAAAACCAGCCAAGCCTGTTTTTTTTCCCGCCAACCAGGAGACAAAGCTAATAACTACAGCGGCAACAAGAACTTTAAGGATAGATAAACCCAAGAGCGACCTCCCTCTTGTTGTTAACATAGGCTTGACCAAAAAACCACCTCCTGCGAACTCCCAGGGTCGGGAGCCTCCCTTTTGGGCCAGAAGCAAATTGGGACTTTTTTGGCTGAATGTCGGTTGCCACCCTTTCAGAAGAGGGATAAATCTTAAGTAAGGGGAGAAATAGCTATGTCTTTAGAATGGTGGCTGTCTTTTTTTGTCGCTTTTGCTTTTATGGAGTGGGCCGCCTGGGCCCTGCACAAATATGTGATGCATGGATTTTTATGGTCCCTGCATGAGGATCACCATGTGATCAATAAAAAGGCCCGATTTCAAAAAAATGATCTGTTTGCTGTGTTTTTTGCTGTCCCCAGTTTCCTCGCCATCCTCTACGGCAGCTTAGGCGGCCCGGCATGGGTCCCGGGTGCCGGGTACGGAGTGATGCTCTATGGAATCGTTTACTTTATAGTTCACGAGGTGGCTATTCACAGAAGGTGGAGATTTTTTAATCTGAAGGGAAAATATATCGAGTCCCTGAGAATCGCCCACCATCACCACCACCAGGTGCAAACCAAAGAGGGCGCCTCTAACTTTGGCATGCTTGTGCCCCCCCTGCATTACTTCACCATGAGTATGAAAGATCTGAGGAGACTGAGTCCCGCCTATCAGGCTGCACACAGCAAATCTGAAGACTCCACTGGCTAAAAAACCGACTCCTCTTACCTTTTTACCTGTTAAAAAAATAACAGCTGAATTTGACGTCGGAATAATGGAATACTCTCTTGCAGACACAGAGGCCTTGAATCCTCTAAAAGGAGAGTATTCTGCGCTGGCACTACAAAGTGGCCCTAGCCTTGGTCACAGGCATTTTATGGCCCCCTCCTACAGCCCTGCTTGCAGCCCCCAAGGAGATCTGCACCGAACTGCTGTCTGGCTCGGGCGGCAGCCTCTATCGGGACCCCACTGAGCTCTCCCAAACTGAGTGGAGACAAGTTTCTTTGGACCACAAAACCGCCAAGGAGCTGATCCGTCAGCTTCGCTCCCACGAGGATTTTGACTATTTTTATCCTTCATTCTTAAGAGCCTGGCAAAGGCGCCTCAATAAGCTGGAAGCGGGGGAGAGACAGGTCCTTCCCTTTGCCGAGGAGTTCACTGTTCTCTCCTATTACGAAGTGGAAAGTGGACATATCACTTCCATGTACCGAGCCTTAAACCATTGGCTACGAAAAGGAGAATTGATGGACTTTGAGGCCCATCAACTGAGATCTATGGCTTTTATTATGGCCTCGGTGCTGAACAAGCTGCCCCCAGATCGGCTGGTGAGGGACCAAGTGGTCTTTCGCGGCCTGTCTCTTCCCGCCGAAAAAGTGCACGAGCTCTATGTCGAGGGCCAAGTTGTGGAAGACCTAGGATTTATGAGTTCCAGCTTAGACCGGGATGTGGCCGATGATTTTTCCTATGGCAACATGGACAATGAGAGGGTGATTTTGGTGATCCGCTCTCAGACCGGACTCAAAATCTCCAACCTCCTGGGTCAAGGGGCCTCTCGCTCTGCCGAGGACTATCTGGATGAGCAAGAGGTTATTTTCCTGCCCCGCACCCCCTTCAAAGTGAAGAGGATTTTTACCGAGAACTTCCGGCGTATCATAGAGCTGGAGGAGATGAGCCCCACAGAAACCTCATCAGCCTCGTCGCAGTGAGATCTGAGCCAACTGAGCTGCTATGGCAAATATTTCAATTT
>SKLV01000055.1 GCA_007121385.1 Bdellovibrionales bacterium | reverse complement strand
CGGTTCCTGTCATATCTTTGTTGATGACCTCTGAATAGAGTTCACAGTTAGAGTCAGAGAGAATCCGAACCAAAAAGTCGACGTTGGCGTCCTCAATCGGCAGGGGCATTGACGGATTGAGGGTGTCCAAGATTCGACCTTGGAGAGTGAGCTCCTGAGGCAGAGAGTCCACCTGCGCAAGAGCTATTGGGGGCGAGGTCATCCAGATCAGGACCAGCCCCCCAAGGAGCAGCTGCCGCATGGCTGACTCCTTTCTGATTCTTTGAGATAGTTTTTCTTTCATAATACGCCCCTTGTATTAAACCTCTCTAAAAAGTCGTTAAAGCCCCTTGAACAGAGACATAGCCCCTCTTAAGAGGCGGAGTCTCTGGTGTGGCCACCCGAATTCCATGGACCCAATCACCTAAGGAGAACTCTCCCCAGTGACTGTAGGTCCCAGTGACCGCATCTGTTTCTCCTGTGGAAATAAAGCCCAAAACCTCGCCAAACCTCAGTGGACTAATAAACTCAATGTCGTGCTCCATGGGGTACTTGGCCTCAGCCATTCTTATCCTCTTCACTCCCCCTTGCGTGGAGCGAAAGTGACAAGTCGAGCGACCTTCTGCATCACTCAGGGAACAAGTCAGCGGAGTTACTCCCATGCCATTCACTATCAAAAACTCCGGCCGATAGTTGGGTACAAAAGTGTTATTGGAATTAATCAGCTGAACATCCACTCTCACCAAATCCGAGTCATTGGCGATCGCTGGTCCATAGTTGAGAATGGTGCTGTTCAAGAAGTCGTGGATGGGAATTTTAATGGCCCCGCGGATGCGGTTGTCGTCCAGGCGACAGCCCGAGAGAACGAGAAGAGCGGGGATCAGAACGCACAGGGCCATGCCCCAACGGCTCACTGAGCTTCCCGGACAAACTAACTTGTCGCGCTCTCCAAATCTTCCGTTCACGTACCTCTCCTTTGAGACATTGATGCTCCTCCTCGATGCTGATTCTTTCCTCACTGGTTTATCGTCCGAGTCTTAAGAAAACTTGAGGGCTCGGAAGGGTCTGGGTCGATCCAGAATGGGACAAGCATCAAAGGCTTGGGAAAAAGCCAAGGGTCTCAGGACCTTGGCCGAGGAGTTAGAGAAAAAAAAGTTAGGATTTTTTAAAAAAATTTTTTAAAGGGCGAATTGATCCCAATATGAGACGAGCCCTAGGACCTTGGAGACCCTGTGTCCTGTTTGGCCCTAGGATTTGTCGGAATTCAGCCACAGCCGGTTTTCATAAATCCGGTTCATCCAGGTGTTGGGAAAGTTGAGATGAAAACCCACTTTAAGAGCCTGGTTGAGAAGGGCCTGACGCCAAACTCCCCGCTTTCGAAAACGCAAAGCTGAAGTGGTGCTGAGCTGAGGCAAAATAACAGGCGGCCCCGCCTTTTGGGACAGCATTTTACTGAGCAGGGTGTCCTCAAAAATTTCCACCTCGGGCAAAAAAGGGGGCTCTTTTCCGAGTAACTCTCGGTGGGCAAAAATACAGTGATCCAAATAAACAATTTTACTTTTTTTGGCCCGAATCTCGTTAGAGTACCAGGAGGTGAAACGAAGTAGGGGATGATCCCAGTCCAGTTGATGTGTGAATCCCCCCCAAAAAAGCCGGCCAGAGGAGAAACTCTGCTCAGCCAACTCAGTCAAGGCCTCGAGAGCTCCAGGAGCCAATAGACTGCGCGGATGGTGGAGCAAAACCACCGATCCCGTGGCCTGAGCAATCCCCAAATTCAGTCGCGAGGCCCGAGAGTTGCTGTCCGACGAGAGAACCAAAAAGCCCATTTTTTGCGCTAAATGAGGAGTTCCATCCTGACTTTGACGGTCCACCACAATGACTTCGGCCTCTGAAAAGGCCTTAAGACGCTCGAGTATTTGAGGATAAAGGCCTAGAGCCATCTCATTGTAAGTGGTTAAAACAACCGACAACTTCACTCCCGAATCATTAGCAGAACTTCTCTTCTCTGACACCGAGATAATTTTTTCAAAGACTTTGGCTGCAGAGAGACAAAGATTGACCTCCTCCCCAAGCTTTGGAAGCGTCATTTCGATGAGGGGAAACTTTTGATGTCCTTCCAACTCAAAGCCATAGTTTGGTGTCTGGGACTAAGTCTTCTGAGCGGCTGTATGGATTCTGGAATGGGGACTTTAAACGACTCTCACCCCTCCCCTCTCCCTGGCCCCGAGGCTGAAAAAGATGGCGCTCCAGGACAAGACGAAGAGGGCTCTGACCCTCGCTTACGACGAGGCGTCATGCCCACCACTCCGGATAATCTCTACCGGATTTTTCACCACGCCCAACAAAGGCTTCCTTCGGGGATTTTCCAAGGTCGATCCAATCAGGGCGGGACCTGTTTGGTCACAGTGAAATACGACTTCAGCCCCCCGCTCAGTTGGCAAGTGAGTCTGCAGTACTCCCCCTCGTCCCAGGCTCAGCCCATCGTCTTGGAGTTTGAACTCTACACTCAAGAGGATTTGGTCACTCAAATGGACATCGGCAGCCAAAGAGTTGATGTCTACAGCTGGGAAGTCGACTTAGCTGAGAACAAAATGGCGAATCAAAAGCATCTGTCTCTCCTCGGGCAAGTCCCTGACCCCGGGTCCTCTATTTTTATTTATGACAAGAAAAAGTCAGATCAAAAAAAAATCTCTCTGATCACCTGTCATTTCTAAAGCGAAAGCGCTGAATGCCCTCGATCACGGCCAGGGGCTCATGCAGCTGGTGTTGGGAGTTAAAGGCCACGGACTGCCACTGCAGCCAGTCCGTCCAGGCGTCCCACTGATTGACTGGCCCGGGACCAAAACCAGAAAGGCGATGAGCCAAGCGCAGGGAGCCCATATGGAAAGTAATAAAGTTCAGCCTGGGCTCTTGCTGCAGAAATAAGGCCCACTGACCAGAGTGCCTGAGTCGGCCCCAGCGAGGCTCAGGATCTTCAGGACAGAGCTGAACCCAGTGCAGGCGGGAGCTAGTGGACTCCAACAGCCGAACTCGGTCCAAGGGCAGACAGCTTAGCCAAATCTCCTCCTGC
Organism: Bdellovibrionales bacterium; assembly: GCA_007121385.1. Taxonomy (GTDB): domain Bacteria; phylum Bdellovibrionota; class Bdellovibrionia; order Bdellovibrionales; family UBA1609; genus SKYF01. Next base: position 103 of record SKLV01000055.1, on the reverse strand, counting down.
CCCCCTGCAAAGAGCTCCTCCACAAACTCCAAGGACCGACCGCTGTTCAGATGAAGTGGAGGGCGGTCGGAAAAAAGCGCCACCGCCTGGCCCGAAAAAGCGG
>SKLV01000143.1 GCA_007121385.1 Bdellovibrionales bacterium | reverse complement strand
TGACCATTGCGGATATAGTTCATGGCCTCACCCAGAGAGTGAGCCCCGGTGGCACAGGCCGAAGTGACAGAGTAATTGGGGCCTTGCAACCCATACTTCATGCTGATTTGCCCGGCCGCTAGATTGGTGATGACCGCAGGAATAAAAAAGGGCGACAGCCTCCCTGGACCTCTCTCCAGTAAAGTCTGATGTTGGCTTTCAATAACGGGAAGTCCTCCCATTCCCACACCGACAATCACTCCCCCGCGATGCCCCAGTTGAGCTAAATCACCTAAGCCACTGTCCTCCACCGCCATTTGGGTGGCGGCTAGACTTAAGTGGATAAAGCGATCCATCTTCTTTTGCTCTTTTTTGGGAATATAGTCGTCAGGACTAAAGCCCTTGATCTCACCGGCGATCTGAGTGTCGTAGGCCTCACTGTTAAACTGAGTGATGGGGCCAATTCCTGACCTTCCCGCCAAAGCCCCTTCCCAGGTGTCTCTGAGGTTGAGGCCCAAGGGGGTGAGGCAACCCACTCCGGTCACCACAACTCGTCTCTGCTCCCGAGGAGGGCGCTGAAAGATGCTGGTGCTGGAATTGGTTGTCCCCATCTCAGCCATTAGGCTTTTCCTTTGCTCTCCAGGTAATTAAAGACATCTTGAACGGTGCGCAGCTTTTCTGCCTCTTCATCGGGGATTTCGATGTCGAACTCCTCTTCCATAGCCATAACCAACTCCACAATATCCAGGCTGTCAGCGCCAAGATCATCGATAAAAGAGGCCTCGGCCTTGACTCTCTCTGAGTCCACACCCAATTGCTCCTCGATAATTTTTTTCACTTTAGGTTGAATCGACATCTTCGCCTCCACATCATTGGTTAATGCTCTAGTGTTAGTTTTGCTTTTTCCTTTTTTCAATTCAAATTACATGTAGAGGCCGCCATTGACATGGAGCACCTGACCGGTCAGGTAGGAGCTCTCTTCGCTGAGCAAATAGACCACGGCTTGAGCCACGTCCTGCCCTGTCCCCAGTCGACTTAAGGGGATTCTCTCGGCAATTTTATTCTTTTGCTCCTCCGTCAGGCTGTCCGTCATATCGGTGGCAATAAATCCGGGAGCCACACAGTTGAGGCGCAAACTTCTTGAGGCCAGCTCAAGGGCCATAGACCGGGTCATGCCCTCTATGCCGGCCTTACTGGCAGCGTAGTTCACTTGGCCTGGGTTGCCACTGTGGGCAATCACACTGGTGATATTGACGATAGAGCCGGAGCGAGCCTTCATCATGGGCTTTATAGCCGCCTTAGAGCACAAAAAAGTGCCCTTAAGGTTGGTGTTCACCACCCAGTCAAAGTCCTCATCCTTCATTCTCAGCAAGAGCTGATCCTTGGTGACTCCGGCATTGTTGACCAGGCCATCCAGCCCCCCAAAGCTCTCCAAGACTTGGGCAAAAACCTGCTCCACAGATTCCGGCTGGGAGATGTCCATCTGCAAACACATATGTCCCTGGCCGGGCAGGGAGTTTAAGACCTCCTCAGCACTCTCCGGCCGACTGGCATAGGTGAAGGCCACTTTGGAGCCCTCTTGGGCCAAAGCCTCCACAATGGCTCGGCCAATGCCCCGACTGCCTCCAGTGACCAAAACTCGCTTGTCTTTAAGTCGCTCTCCCACAGCCTTCACTTCAGCTCCTTCTCTAAGTGCTTTAAGTCCTCTAGGGACTGAATATTCGATGTGATCAGATCGTCCCCGGCAATTTTCTTTACCAGGCCGGAGAGCACCTTGCCCGGGCCCAACTCAATACAGCGCTGGACCCCCAAAGCCTTTAAACTCCCCACACATTCAATCCAGCGCACTGGACCGCAGATCTGCAGCAGTAAATTTTCCCGCAGAGCTGAGGCTTCCTCCACAGGCTCAGCCACAAAGTTTTGCACCACGGGGAACTGAGCTCTCTGAAAGTCCATGTCGGCCAATACGGGGGCCATCTGCTCTTCCGCCGGCTTCATCATGGAGCAGTGAAAGGGGGCTGAAACCTTTAAGGGAATGAGTTTAACCCGACCCGGCTGAGGCTTAAGGACCTCGGGAGTGAAGTGGCTTTGCAGCCACTCAATGGCCTTGAGCTGACCGCTGACCACCACCTGTCCAGGAGCATTGAAGTTGGCGGGCTCCAGGGGTCTGATTTGACTCTTCTCCTCCACCCAGCGGCAGAGCTGCTCCACCTGGTCCTGACTTAAACCCATGACGGCCAGCATGCCCCCTTGCCCCACCGGCACCGCCGACTGCATGGCCTGACCTCGGGCCCTGACGGCTCTAAGAGCCTGGGAAAAGGGGAGGGCTTGAGCCGACACCAAAGCCGCATACTCGCCCACCGAGTGCCCTGAGGCCGCCTGGGGCTTAAAGTCCACTAGGGAGCCCAGAGCCCTATAGGTGGCCGTAGACACTAGGAGAAGAGCCGACTGGGTGTTTTCGGTCAGAGCCAACTCACTCTCTGGAGCCTCAAAACAGAGCTTTTTAAAGTCCAGGGAAAGGCTATCGCTGGCCTCCTCAAAGAGCTCGCGCACCAGCTTGAACTCATCAAAGAGAAAGCGACCCATGCCGGAGTGCTGACTGCCCTGGCCAGGGAAAAGAGCGGCATACATGAAAACTAATACCTCATCAAGATGGCACCACTGGTGATGCCGGCGCCAAAAGCGGTGAGCAAAAGATTCTGTCCCCGCTGAATGCGCCCATCGCGCACCGCTCGGTCCAGAGCCACCGCCACCGTAGCCGCCGAAGTGTTGCCCATATCCTCAATCTCCACCACCACTTTGTCCATGGAGATGCCAAAGTGCTTGGCCACGGCCTCAATAATTCTCACATTGGCCTGGTGGGGAACCACCCAGCTCACCTCAGAGGGGGGCATATTGTGGGCGCGCAAGACTTCGTGACAGCACTCGGACATGGTGCGAACAGCGTGCTTAAAGATCTCTCGCCCTTTCATTCGTACAAAATGAGCGCCCTGGTCCAAAACCTCTTGGGAGAAGGGGAGAGCTGAGCCCCCAGCGGGCAAGACAAAGAGGTCGCCGATGGCTCCATCTCCCTGCATAAAAAAGCTGTAGATTTCCGAATCCTGATCCTCTTCGGCCCGCGACAACACCACCGCTCCGGCCGCATCGCCAAAGAGAATACAGGTGTCTCTTTCCTTATAGTT